>CAKPSX010000005.1 GCA_934184665.1 uncultured Clostridia bacterium
GAGGAAGCATAGGTCTACCAGGATTAGAAACTGTTGGAGGTTTATGCGAATTTAAGTATGGTTGTTTTACGTTACGGTATGTTGGATTAAAATTATAATTTTTATATCTATACATTTAACACTCCTAATTCCATAAATGAACATATTTTTTAATATTTTCATTTATTTTTTATATTTTAAAATTAATAATATAATTAATAGACATTCTAAAAAATATAGTTTTAATTATATTTTTAAAGTTTAATATTTATATTAATTAAATTAATAATATTTTTAACATAATAATTTTCCTATATTATAATATTCGACAAAATAAATAAAGGTTCAAATGATAAAAAATTAATTTTAAATAATAATTAATTATATGAGTAAAATTTAAAATAAAAATCAAATAAAAATTATTAATAAACAATTAAACTTTAATTATAAAAAAAAACAAAAAAACAAATAATAAAATAAAAATAATAAATAATAAATAAAAAATAAAAATAAAAAATAAAAATAATAAAATTAAAATAATAAATAAAAAATAAAAATAATAAAATTAAAATAATAAATAATAAAATAAAAATATTAAAAATTAAATTATGTTTACACTTCCTTAATAGTGTGGTAAAATAGATTGCAACTAATAAGAGAAAGGAAGAATTACAAAATGAAAGGAAAATTATATATTGTAGCAACACCAATTGGAAATTTAGAAGATATAACATTAAGAGCATTAAGAGTATTAAAAGAGGTAGATTTAATTGCAGCAGAAGATACAAGACAAACATTAAAATTATTAAACCATTTTGAAATAAATAAACCATTAATAAGTTATCATAGACATAATGAAGAGGTAAAATCAAATATATTAATTGAAAAATTAAATGATGGAGAAAATATTGCATTAGTATCGGATGCAGGCACTCCAGGAATATGTGACCCAGGCGAAGAAGTTATAAAAAAAGCAATAGAAAATGAAATAGATGTTATACCAATACCTGGTGCATGTGCTATGATTAATGCATTAATTGCATCAGGAATAGATACAAAGGAATTTATTTTTTTAGGATTTTTGCCATTAAATAAAAAATTAAGAAAAATAAAATTAGAAGAAATAAAAAATTCAAATAAAACAATTATTATTTATGAAGCACCACATAAAATAAAATCAACATTGGAAGATTTAAAACCAATTATTGAAAATAGAAAAATTGTTTTAGCAAGAGAATTAACAAAAATTCATGAAGAATTTATAAGAAAAAATATCGAAGAAATTTTATCAAAGGTTGATAATTTAAAAGGTGAAATGATTTTAATTATTGAAGGAAAAAACAAAGAAGAAAATAATGAAAATGAATTAAATAAAATGAGTTTAGAAGAGCATTATAATTATTATTTAAATCAAGGTCTTGAAAAAAAAGAAATAATTAAAAAGATAGCAAAAGATAGAAATGTAAATAAAAATGAAATATATATGAAATTTTTATAAAATAAGGACAGAAGGAAATGATGTAAATGAAAAATATAACATATAGAATTTATGCAGATGAATCTGTAAGCAATGGTAAATATTATAGTAACTTTTATGGACGGCGCTTTAATTAATTTATCAGATATTAATTTAATAGATAAAGTACTTAATAATAAAAAGGAAGAATTGAATTTGAACGGTGAGATAAAATGGACCAAAGTTACGGATAATTATTTAGATAAATACATAGAAATAATAAGTTTATTCTTTAAATTTATAAAAAGTGGAAAAATAAAGGTAAGAATTATGTTTGCGCAAAATGCCTTTGTTTCAGACGGATTAACCAAAGAACAAACTGACAACGAATATAGTATATTGTATTATTATTTCTTAAAAGATTCTTTTGGTTTAAAATATAGTAATAATACACCATTTAAAAATAAAGTTAATTTTTCTTTATATTTGGATGATTTGCCTTGCTCAGAAGGACAAAAGAAAAGTCTAAAAAATAGTATATTTAAGTATAATTATGAATTAAAGCAGAGTAATATAGAGATAACGGAAATAGTGGAAATAGATTCTAAAAAACATGTTATTCAACAATGTATGGATATTATACTAGGTTCTATGAATTTTAAATTGAATGATTTTGATAAAATAAAAGATGAGGAAACAGGGAAAAGGTCAAAAAGAACAATAGCAAAAGAAAAATTGTATAAGGTTATAAATAGAAATATAAGAGATATAAGAAAAGGTTTTAACGTAGGAATTTCTACCAGTAAGGATGGAGATGTAACTAATACATGGAAACAGTCGTATAGGCATTGGAATTTTATTTCTAGATATTCTCATTTTGACGAAACACTTACTAAAAAGAGTAGCAGAAAATAAAATAATGCTCTGTTAATCCTAGACCGCGAGTAAATCGTAGCCGTTAAAACAGATTAACAGAGCGTTTATATAAATATCAAATGATATTTATTAACTATTTTATGCCTTTAATTTAAATATTATACATCTTTTTTTCTTTATTGTCAATTTTATTGTATAATTAAATATTAAAAAAGTCAATAGTTTTTTGTTTTATTTTTAATGATTATAATATTATATGACCGAATAAATTAATAATAATAATTAATTCATATATTTCAAATATTTTCCAACCATTATTTATTGACTTTATAATACAGTATGATATACTCTATTATAGAAATACAATAGATAAAAAGGGGTATATGTTATGAAAAAGAAACGAATGATAATTGTAATAATGATAGTTGTTATATCATTATTAATTACAGGAATGACAATATTTGGTGTTAAGTTCAAAAATGAGGTTAGTTCTAATGCTACGGAGGTAAGCAATAATAATGCTAATAACAATATTGACTTACCACGAACAGAGGCCAATCTTAAATCATCAAGCTCGTATAATGATGAATATGCTTCATTTAATACGAAAGAGCTTCAAAAAATTATGGATAAGCTATCAGATGAAGGTGGTGGAACAATCCATATTTCTTCAGGTACATATTATTTTAAGTCTGCAGGAATGAATACTGCTAAAACAGAAGATTATGCTATAAAATGTAGAGATAATATAACAATAATAGGAGATGGAACAAACGACAATTCAGGAACAATATTAAAACCATATGGTGTAACAAGTATTGGTTTAGACATGTTTTATTTTAATGATTATTCAGATACAGGAAATGGAAATTATCTAGTAAATGCCGATTTTAGGAACTTTATTATAGATGGGGCAGAGGCAAATACACAGCAATATACTACTGCGGGCAAAGGATTTATGATTAATATATTAAGAGATTGCGACTGGGAAAATGTTAAAGTAATGAATACTGATGCTACTGGCTTTGGAATGGATTGCCCTATTAATTGTACAATAACTAGATGTGTTGCAATTAATTGTGGAAAAGCAGCAACGACAAGTAGTGCAGGAGCTTCAGGATTTGGAATAGGAACAGGGTACAGTGATCAAGAATATATGCATATAAAAGATTGTATTTCAACAGAAAACAAAAAATTTGGTTTCTTTTTTGAACATCAGGGAAGATTTAATGAGCAAAAATATACGGCATCAAGTAGTAAGGGCTTTGTAGTATCTAACTGTACGGCAAGTGGAAACTTATATGACATAGGTGGTAATAGGGCAAATGATGTTACATACGAGAATTGTTCTGCTGATACTTATTTTCAATTTGAGAATAATTCAAGAAGAATACATTTGATAAATTGTAAAGCAAATATAGAATATTCAGATGTTACAGATAGTTCAGAGTATTATTATGAACCAATTTATTGGGCTCTTAATAAAGGAATTACCTTAGGGGTTTCGGAAACAGAGTTTGCTCCAAGGCAACAATGTACAAGAATACAAGCAATAACATTTTTATGGAGAATGGATGAATTACAAGGTGATGTTGTGTATGGTAGAACTCCATATATAGAAACAGGATTTGAAGATGTTGATGGAAGCGATGAATATGCATGTGCAGTAAAATGGGCAGAAGATAAGGCAATCATTGATGGAGTATCTTCAAATGTATTAAAACCAGAAACAGAATGTACAAGAGCAGCAGCAATTACAATGCTATGGAGATATGCAGGAAGACCATATGCAAGAGGAACTAATAGTTTTATAGATGTTGAAGAAGATTCTTGGTATAAGGATGCAGTTAATTGGGGTGTTTCAGAAGGAATAATAGATGGGATGACAGAGGATACATTTGAACCTAATAGAATATGTAAAAGAGCTGATATAATTACAATGCTATATAGATATTCTATGGGAGAAAATGAGTTTAATATTACATATAATCTTAATGGGGGAACTAGTAGAAGAGGCAATCCTGATACGTATGTAGCAGGGGAAGATAGTTTTGATATTAGTAATCCAATAAAAGATGGATATACATTTGAAGGATGGACAGGCAGTTGCTATTCATCTGAAGGTTATATGGGAGTAGATAATTATTCTCCAATGCAAAATGCTGGAGTTAAGTCAAGAGATAGAGGGCATAAAGCTTATTCAGCTAATTGGAAGGCAAATAGTTATACAATTTCATTTAATCCTAATGGTGGCTCAGGAAGTATGAATGATCAGAGTTTATCATATGATTCTTCAAGACCACTGTTAGAAAATACATTTATGAAAGATGGATATGTATTTGAAAAATGGAATACTAGTCCAAATGGAACAGGAAAAGACTATGACGATAAAGAAATAGTATGTAATTTAACTAATGTTGATGGCAAAAAGATAACATTATATGCGCAGTGGACTAAAATAAAGGAAGAAGATAAAATTGAATATACAGTTGAACATTATAAAGAAGAATTAGATGGAAAATATAGATTAGCTGAAACTCAAACATTAATAACACAAAAGGGTAGCAAAGTAACACCAGAGGTTAAAAATTATACGGGATTTAGTGCTCCTAATAAGATAACTCAAGAAATAAATGATGAAGGAACTATAATAAAATATCAATATACAAGGAATTCATATAAAGTTACTATTACAAAGGGTTCTAACATAGATACTGCATCAGGTGATGGAACATACAAGTTTGAGCAAAACGTAAAATTATATGCTAGTGCGAAAAAAGGTTATGGAAATATCAAATGGAGTGGAGATAAAAATACTGATGAATTTACTATGCCAGCTAATGATGTAAATATTAATGTAGATGCTTCAAAAGTAATGTATAAAATAACATATGATTTAGATGGTGGATATGTATCTGGAAATTTAAATGAATATGATGAAAATACACCTTCATTTAAATTAAATAATCCGACAAAGAGAGGATATACATTTATAGGTTGGACAGGAAGTAACGGAACTGTGCCTCAAAGTGATGTAACAATATTAATGGGTTCAAGTGGTAATCTACAGTATAAAGCAAATTGGAAAAAACTTGAAGAAGAGCCTAAAAAGGAATATTCTGTTACAATAACAAAAGGAGATAATATAGAAAGTGTATCAGGTGATGCAACTTATGAAAAGGGACAAAAAGTTACATTGACAGCAATCCCTAAAAAGGGTTATGGAAATATTGAATGGAGCGGTGATAAGATAGTAAATCAGTTTTACATGCCTGATAGAAACTTAAATATTACAGTAAATGCAACACCAATAAAATATAAGATTGAATATGTTTTAAATGGTGGTACAAATGGTAACAATCCAGAGGAATATACTATAGAAACACAAGAGTTTAAATTAGAAAATCCTAGTAGAGTAGGATATACATTTGTGGGTTGGACAGGAAGTAATGGTGAAGAGCCTCAAATAGATGTTACTGTTACAACAGATAGATGTGAAAATTTAAAATATATTGCTAATTGGGAGGCTAATGAAGAGGAAGAAGACTCAGAAAATTTAAAAACACAATTAGAATATAGTAAGAAGAAACCTACTAATAAAAATGTTACGGCTGTTATATCTAGCAATAATAAAATAACAAGTGTTCCGGAAGGTTGGACTATATCAGAAGATGGAAAAAGTTTATTTAGAGAATACGAAGAAAATATAAAAGAAGAGATTATATTGAAAGATGAATATGATAATCAAATTATAGAACAAGTTGAAATTAATAATATTGATAGAAATAAACCAAAGGTACAGGCAGATTATAAAAAGTATAATAATAGTGTAATAGTAACATTAAGTGCTGATAAGGAAATACAGGAAGTTGAGGGTTGGAAAATTTCAAAAGATAGAAAAGCACTACAAAAAACATATGAAATTAATACTGAAGAAAATGTTATAATAAGAGATCTTGCAGATAATGAGCAAGAGCAGGCTGTTTTAATAGAGGATATTACAATAGACAAAGACGATGACCAAAATAATGATAATAAAGATAATAACCAAGGTGGAGAAAGTAAAGACGATAATGATAATAAGGGAAATGATAATAAAACAAATATGGATTCCAATACACCTGCGGGAAAAGATGATACAGTTTCTAAAGAAAGCCAATTGCCTAGTACAGGTAAAAAATTGTTTATTATAACGGGTGTTTCCTTAATGGGGATAATAGCCATAGTCTATATAAGATATAGAAAGTTAAAAGATATAAAATAGTATAAAAAGAGCAATTATTGCTCTTTTTATCTATAAATTAGAATTAATTGTATGTATAAATAAAAAACCATCATACTTGTGTATGGTGGTTTTGATTATTCTTCGTCATCATCATTATTTAGTTCTCCAATGCGTTCAGCACATTTTGAACAGATTAATTTATCTTTATATGTTGTTAAATTTTTTGAGTTTCCACAAAAAATACAATTTGGTTCATACTTTTTTAATATAATTGATGATCCATCAACATAAATTTCGATTGGATCTTTTTCAGCTATGTCAAATTTATTTCTGATTTCTATTGGAATAACAACTCTTCCTAATTCATCAACTTTTCTAACAATTCCTGTAGATTTCATAATTAGTCCTCCTTAAACATTATATTCAATTCATGTAATATGATAACATAAAGAAGTAAAATGGTCAACTAAATTCTGTAAAAATTTTCAAAAAATTAGTTAAATGTATATATAGATAATTTCGCTAATATAAATAAATAAGTGAGGGAAATATGTTAAATATATTATGGCCAATATTTATTATAATATCTATAGTTTATGCAATTTTTTCAGGGAATGTAGAGAGCATTAATAAAGGTTTATTTGAATCTATTGAAAGTGTAGTAAATTTTTCATTAACATTAGTTGGAATAACATGCTTTTGGATGGGAATTATGGAAATTGCATCTAAAACAACGGCATTGGATTTTTTATCAAAATTATTGCAACCACTTATTAAATTATTATTTCCTAGTCTGAAAAAGGAAAGTCCAGCTAATAAAAGTATAGTAATGAATATAGTAGCTAATATTTTGGGATTAGGTAATGCGGCTACACCTTTAGGGCTAAAGGCAATGGATGATTTACAAAAAGAGGAAAAATGCAGAGAGAAGTTAAGTGATAATATGATGATGCTAATTGTTTTAAATACAGCATCTTTACAAATAATACCTACAACAGTGCTAGCAATTAGGAGTTCATTAGGTTCAGCTAATCCTAATATAATTATATTTCCAGTTTGGTTTTCCACAATTTGTGTCGCAATTGTGGGAATTGTAGCAACAAAAATCTTGATAAAAGTAAATAAATAAAAAAGGATGAGATAAATTATGGTAATTATTAATTATATATCAATAATAGCAATGCCATTAGTTATATTGTTAATAATAGCAAATGCTTTAAGAGAAAAAATACAAGTTTTTGATGTTTTTTTGAAAGGTGCAGTAGATGGATTACAAATAACATTAAAAATTTTCCCAACATTAATAGGATTATTTGTTGCAATTGGAATGCTTAGGAGTTCAGGAGTTTTGGATTTCATAATTAAAATAATATCACCAGCAACAGATTTTTTTCATATTCCAGGAGAGATTTTGCCACTGGCAATGTTAAGACCGATTTCAGGTAGTGCTTCAATGGCTGTTGCTACTGATATAATAAAAACATATGGAGTGGATTCTTTTATTGGAATGTTAGCATCAGTAATCATGGGTTCTACAGAAACTACTTTATATACAATTGCTGTGTATACTGGCAGTGTTAAAATAAAAAATACAAGGGGAATATTAGGGGCAGCGCTAATAGGAGATGTTACTGGAATAATTATTTCTACAATAATATGTAGTTGTTTTTTCGGACAGTAAAAAATAGACAAAAAATAAAAATGCTTTGAAATTTAAACATTTTTAAATCTTTGAAATACTGATATGTACTAGGATTAGAGCGAATATGTCGAATTATGTCGATGAAAAGTTCTTGACAAATAAAATGGACTGGTGTAAGATAATACATGAAAAATGAAACATTTAAAATTCAGTTTTATTTTTAATCAAAAAGTTTTTAATCTTGTAAAGGGAATAATTCCCCCACACTGAACAAAATATATTTTAAGTTGATTAGGTTAAAAGTATATGTAATTAATTATTTTTGACCTAGATAACCCTTGAGAAGGGTATCAGATAATAATAATTAAATAATCATAAATTGAATAGGCCCCCTAAATCCTAATTTCAAATTCAAAATTACTATATTTATTACTCCTTTTGTAATGTTTGTTCTTATATTATTCTCTTTACAAAACCAAATATATTATAATTTAATAAATTTACTAGGGCAGTTTCTATCAGCAACTGATAGGTTAATACCTGCATCAATGGAATTACTAATAATTTCATCTATTACAGTTTGATAAGCTAATTCAGGGAAATTACTTTCCTTGCTTAAATGACCTAACATTGCTGTATGTAAATTACTATTTTTTGATAAGTATGAAATAGTTTTTCCTGCCATTGTATTTGACAAATGACCTATATCACTTGCTATACGTGATTTTAATTTAAAAGGATATGAGCAACACTTTAGAACTTCTGTATCATAATTAGATTCTAAGAGTATAAATTCACTACCTTCTAAATGATTTAAAATTGATTTGGTCATATGACCAATATCTGTTGCTATACTTATTTGATGACAATCATTTTTACTTATATTAAACCCGCAAGGATTTGCTGCATCATGTGGAATTTTAAATGGTAAAATATCTAAATCATCTATAGAAAATTTTTCTGATGGTTTAAAAAAATGTATATTTTGTTCTTTTAATTTTTCTGTATGTGCAGTCATTGCATCAAATGTTTCTTTTGTTGCATATACTGGTATATTATATTTTTTTGATATTATAGACATTCCTTTAATATGATCAGTGTGCTCATGTGTAATGAGTAGTGCTTTAATTGAAAAAGGATCTACTTCTATTGAATTTAGAGCCTCTTCAATTTTTTTGCAACTCATACCAGCATCAACTAATATCTTAGTGTTTTCAGATTCTACTAATAAACTATTACCACTACTGCCACTATATAAACTGCAAAAATTTAACATATATATTCTTCCTTCTAATGTTTATTCATTTACTCTTTCGATTATTGCACCTAAATTTCTGAATTTTTCTTCGATATTTTCATAGCCTCTATCTATATGTTCTAGATTGTATATTTCGGTTGTGCCATTTGCTATAATTCCTGCTATAATTAAAGCGGCACCAGCACGTAAATCTGTTGAATATACAGGAGAACCATATAATTTTTCAACACCTTCAAAAAACGCAGATTTACCTTGAGCCGTAATGTTTGCTCCCATTTTATTTAATTCATCTGTATATTGAAATCTTGATTCCCATATACCTTCAATTATTTTGCTTGTACCATTTGCAATAGATAAAACAACACCCATTTGTGGTTGTAAATCAGTTGGAAATCCTGGATAAGGAAGTGTTTTGATTGTAGCCTTTGCAGGTCTTTTATTACAAGAAACTCTAATGCTATCTCCTAAATCTTCAACTTGTCCACCAATTTCTATAACTTTTGCTGTAACTGATTCTAAGTGTTTAGTAATACAATTTTTTATTAAAACATCACCCTTTGAAGCTACAGCTGCAAGCATAAATGTACCTGCTTCTATTTGGTCTGGAACTACAGAATATGTACTGTTTCCACTTAGTTTTTGTACACCATTTATTTTTATAACATCAGTACCAGCACCACGAATATCTGCACCCATTGTATTTAAAAAGTTTGCAACATCAACTATATGTGGTTCTTTGGCAGCATTATCAATAATTGTAGTACCTTCTGCTAAAACAGAAGCAAGCATAACATTAATTGTAGCACCAACTGAAACTACATCCATATAAATAGAAGTGCCTACCAATTTATCTGCAGATGCGGTTATTTTTCCTTGACCAACTTCGACTGTAGCACCAAGTGCTTCGAATCCTTTTATATGTTGATCTATAGGTCGTGCTCCCAATTTACATCCACCAGGCATTCCTACGGTAATTTGCTTTTTACGCCCAAGCATACTACCAATTATATAATATGAAGCTCTGAATTTTCTTGTTTGATCCTCAGAAGCTATTGTTTTATCTATATTTCTTGTATCTACTGTAATAGTATTAGGTCCAATCCATTTAATTTTTGCACCAAGTCCTTCTAAAATATCACAAGATGTTTTTACATCACTGATATTAGGTAAATTTTCAATAGTACAAACTCCATCTATTAAGAGTGTAGCAGGTAAAATTGCAACAGCTGCATTTTTTGCTCCACTAATTGTTACTTCTCCTTTTAAAGGTGTTCCTCCAGTGATTACTAGTTTTTCCAAAAGTATTCCTCCTTAAAATAATCTTCTTTAGAAATATACCATAAAATGAGAAAGATTACAATATATTTTGAGGATATTCTAATTTTTTGCTGTAAAAAAATCTTTTTGAGCAAAAAGTTCTATTATCTTAAATTTAATATCAAAATCTAATTCATCATTTTCTGAAACTACATTATATGATTCTTGCTCTAAATTGTTTTCAAGACTTTTTTTACCTTCATCATCAACTATTCCTGAGCTAACATCAATAAAACATAGAGATGGAAACATTACACACCACCAATTTTTTCCTTTTGCTTCTCCAATTTCTACACGTAATGCATCGTAAAAGCCTGCGGGTAGAGAGATATCACCATATGTTTTGGTTGGAAAGTAAAAATTACCTATATTAATTTTAGTAGAATAATTATATCCATTTTCAATAATTATTTGTTCAGCAATTTTTTGAAAATCTGTGGAATGTTCTTTGGCAATAGAGATTGCTTCTTCTTTTGTTGTGCAGTTTGTGCTTAATGTATTCATATAATTAAGTAGTCCGTCACGAACTTTTAACTTTAATGCTTGATCTTCATCAGAATCACTATTGGCTAATACATGAAGTCTAAAAACAGAATTCGATATATCAGAACCTATGGCCGTTACATATGATTGAGCACAAATAAATGTATATAATAATAATAGAAAAAATAATAAAAATATTTTCTTTATGTTGATTTTTTTCATAATAATCCTCCTTTTATAAAATAAAACGTTTTTGTTAAAAAATATCTTTAAAATAATTATTAACCAAAAAAAATAAAATATTCATTGTCGAAAAAATATAACAAAAAATGAAATAAAAGACTTGACATTAAAAACAAAGAATGGTAAAATTTACCAAAGAACAATCGAAAGGGATGAACGATATGATCGTTGAAAATAAGAAGATTGACAAAGCATGTAGCTTTTATGTTAGTGATTTTCATTTAGAAATGATACTAATGCCATATATAAATGAGAAAATTGACAAAAGAGAAAATATAGTAATTACAACAGAAAAAGATTTAAGAGATACAGTAGAAATATTAATATCAAAAGTTAATATTAATAAAGAAAATAAAAAGAAAATATTAGATTTAGGGTGGGGTAAAAGTGGATATACACCTGTTAATGACGAGTCTAATGTTATAGTGATCGGAACAGAGAAATATATAAATGATATAAATAATAAAATTGAAGATTCAAATATAAATAAAGTAACAATAATAAATTGTTATGATTTTGAGGAGGTTAAAGATAATATAGTAAATATTGTGGAGGCGCATGATGAAAGCCTTAATACAATAGGTTTTGATAAAATATAAAATTTAAAATGTTAATTCTGCGAATAAGTTAATAAAAGCTAACTTTTTGTCATTGAAAAAATTTTTTCTTATTTGTGCTAAACTATTGAAAAAAGTTTGAAAATGGTATATAAATATTGTTACTAGACAAGAAAGGAAGATGCATATGGAAGAAAACATGCAATTGATTAGAAAAACTCTAAAAAAATATTCTCAAGAGCATTTACTAAATGGATATGAAAATTTACCAGAAGTAAAACAAAAACAATTGTTAAATCAAATTGAAAATACTGACTTTGAACTAATAAACAGTTTATATAGCAAGACAAAAGAAACAGTAGAAATTTCAGAATCACAATTGTCACCAATCGAATATTGGGATCGAAAAAGGCTAAATGGAGAATATAAGGAGTTTCAAGAAATAGGGGAAAAAGCGATAAAAAGTGGAAAACTTGCTGCAGTTACAATGGCTGGAGGACAAGGAACAAGGCTTGGACATAAAGGACCAAAAGGTACTTTTGATATTGGTTTAGATTCCCATAAATCTTTGTTTGAACTTCTTTGTGATTCATTAAAGACAGAAGGGAAAAAATATGGTGTAACAATACCATGGTTTATAATGACAAGCAAAGAAAACAATCAGGAAACAATTGACTTCTTTGCAAAGCATAAGTACTTTGGATACGAAAAAAATAAAAATATATTTTTCTTTGAACAAGGCGAATTACCAATGGTTGATACTGAAGGTAAAATATTAATAGGTGAAGATGGACTTATTAAAGAAGCGGCAGATGGTCATGGTGGTATATATGAAGCACTTGTTAAAAATGGAATGACAAAGAAAATGCGTGAATTAGGTGTTGAATGGATTTTTATAGGTGGTGTTGATAACTGTCTAGCAAAAATGGTAGATCCTGTTCTTATGGGACTTGCTATAGAAAAACATGTAACAGCAGCAGGAAAATCTGTTGTTAAGGCAAATCCACAAGAAAAAGTTGGAGTGTTCTGCAAGAAAAATGGAAAACCATCTGTAGTAGAATATACAGAGATTCCAAAAGAAATGTCTGAGGCTACTGACAAAAATGGTGAACTTATATATGGAGAATCACATATCTTATGTAATTTATTTAATATAGATGCAGTTGAAAGAATGGGAAAAAAACCACTTCCATACCATACAGCATATAAAAAAGCAACATATATAAATGACAAAGGCGAAAAAGTAGTTCCAGATGGACCTAATGCATATAAGTTTGAAGCATTTTTATTTGATGCATTTGGAGAATTAGATGATATGGTTATTTTACGTGTAAAAAGAGAAGAAGAGTTCGCACCAGTTAAAAATGCTACTGGAACAGATAGCCCAGAGACAGCAAGAGAATTATATAAAAAGTTTTATAAAATATAATAATGTTTTAATAAAGAAGCAAAAGATAATACCATTTAGGATATGCCTAATGGTATTTGTTATAAGAAAGGGAAACATATGAATTATTTAGAGGAATATAAAAGATGGTGTGAAGATCCATCATTTGATGAAGAAACAAAAAAAGAGTTATTAGAGATAAAAAATAATGAAGAAGAAATTAAAGATAGATTCTACAAAGAATTAGAGTTTGGAACAGCTGGTTTACGTGGAATAATTGGTATGGGAACAAATAGAATGAATAAATATACTGTTGGAAAGGCAACACAAGGTTTAGCTAATTATATAATTGAACAAGGAACACAAGATATGGGTGTTGCGATAAGTTATGATTCAAGAAAAATGTCAGATGAATTTAGTATGCAAACAGCATTAATATTAAATGCAAATGGAATTAAAACATATTTATTTGAAAGTTTAAGACCAGTTCCAGAGCTATCATTTGCAATAAGACAATTAAAGTGCACAGCTGGAATTATGATTACAGCAAGTCATAATCCTCCAAAATATAACGGATATAAAGTTTATTGGGATGATGGTTCACAAATAATTTCACCAAGAGATAAGGATATAATTGCAAAAGTTAGGGGAATAACAGATTTCAAAGAAATAAAAACAATGAACAGAGAAGAGGCAATCGAAAAAGGATTATTTAATGTGATTGGAAAAGAAATGGATGATAAATTCATAAATAAATTAAAATCACTTGTATTAAATCCTGAGATTGTAAAAGAACAAGGCAAAAAATTAAAAATAGTTTATACACCATTACATGGAACAGGAAATACAATTGCTGAAAGACTTTTAAATGAGCTTGGATTTGAAAATGTATATGTTGTTCCTGAACAGGCAAAACCAGATGGTAATTTTCCAACTGTAGATTATCCAAACCCAGAGGACAAAAAAGCATTTAAATTAGCTTTGGAACTAGCAGAAAAAGTTGATGCAGATGTTGTTTTAGCTACAGATCCTGATGCGGATAGACTAGGAATATATGCAAAAGATGCAAAAACAGGTGAATATATGACATATACAGGAAATATGTCTGCATTATTGATTGCAGAATATAGAATATCACAAATGAAAGAAAAGGGAATATTACCTGCTGATGGAATGTTTATTACAACAATAGTATCATCAGATTTAGCAAAAGCAATTGCAAAATATTATAACTTAGAATGTATAGAAGTTCTAACAGGTTTTAAAAATATAGGAGCTGTTATAAAAAAAGCAGAAGAGAAAAAAGACAAAACGTATGTGTTTGGATTCGAGGAAAGCTACGGATGTCTTATTGGAGATTATGCTAGAGATAAAGATGGTATTTCAGCAGTTATGTCATTATGTGAAGCAGCAGCTTATTATAAGTCAAAAGGCTTAACATTATGGGATCAAATGATGAACATATATGAGAAATATGGATATTATAAAGAAGCTCAGATATCAATTGTATTAGAAGGTGCTGAAGGTGCAGAAAAGATAAAGGCTATGATGTCAAACATGAGAAATAAAGATATAGAACAAATTGGTGATTATAAAGTAATTAAATTCAAAGATGTGGATAGAGATTATGTAAAAGATATGATCACTGGAGAAGAATCAAATACAGGATTACCAAAATCAAATGTCTTATATTATGAATTAGAAAATAATTCATGGTGTTGTGTACGCCCATCAGGAACGGAACCAAAAATCAAACTTTATATTGGAATAAAGGGAGAAAATATGGAAAATGCAAATGAAAAACTTGAGAAACTTTCAAAAGCTATGGAAGACTTAGTTAGAAACTCATAAAAGTATAAGGAAGCAGATGCATCTGCTTCTTTTGCTTTTGACAAAATGCTTGACAGATATGTTATAATATTTGAGGAAGGGAATGGAGTTTAAGATGCAACAAATATTAAGTAAAATGAGAAAAGCAATTGAAGAATATAATATGATTGAAGAGGGAGATAAAATTGCAGTATGTCTTTCAGGAGGAAAGGATTCAATAACACTTTTAAATGGGTTAAAGGCATTACAAAGATTTTATCCAAAACATTTTGAACTTATAGCAATTACAGTAAATCCTGGATTTGATAATTTTGATAATGAATTATTACAGAAGAATTGTGATGAAGTTCAAGTGCCTTTATTTATAGAGAAGAGCAATATTAAAGAAATCGTTTTTGATGTGAGAAAAGAAAAAAATCCATGTTCATTATGTGCCAACTTGCGTAGAGGTATTATTAATAGTGTAGCTATTAGGGAAGGATGCAACAAGATTGCATTGGGACATAATTTAGATGATGTTTTAGAAACATTTTTATTAAATTTATTATATACAGGAAGTTTATCGACATTTGCACCTAAAAGCTATATGGATAGAAGCAAAATAACATTAATAAGGCCACTAATATTGCTTAGTGAGAAGGATACAAGAAGATATGTGAAAAAGAATAATAAATCGGTTATGCCTAAAGTTTGTCCTATGGATGAAAACACTAAGAGAGAAACAATGAAAGAACAGATATTTTTATGGCAAAAAGATATTCCTATGGTAAGAGCTAATCTTTTTGGAGCAATTTCACGTAATTTAGAGGGCTGGAAAAAGTAAGGGAGAATTTACAATAAAATTTGATTTTATGCAATGTTGAAAACAAAAATAAGTTGTGATATAATAATGGCAGATGTGCTTATAGCTCAGCAGGATAGAGCAGTCGCCTCCTAAGCGACCGATGGGGGTTCGAGTCCCTCTGGGCACACCAAAAATTAAATGTATAAGTAAGAGTTTGCTGTAATTTAAGAGTAATAACAATTGAAAATAAGGAATATAAATATGGAAAATTATTACATGAAACAAGCTTTAAAAGAAGCGGAAAAAGCATATAATAAATTAGAAGTTCCAGTAGGAGCAATAATAGTAAAAGATGGGGAAATAATAGCTAGAGCTCACAATCAAAAAGAAGAGAAAACAGATACAACAAAACATGCGGAAATATTGGCAATACAAAAAGCAAGTAAAAAGCTAAAATCGTGGAGACTAATAGATTGTGAAATGTATGTTACATTAGAACCATGTACGATGTGTGCAGGGGCTATAATTAATTCTAGAATAAAAAAAGTCTATATAGGTACTATGGATGAAAAGACTGGTGCCGTAGGGTCTGTATTAAATCTATTTGAAGATTATAAGTTTAATCATAAAGTAGAAAGTAAAAGTGGAATTATGGAACAAGAATGTGAAGAGATATTAAAGAGGTTTTTCAGGGAATTACGAAAATTAAAAAATAATCGGAGGAAAAAATGTATAGAAATATAAACAAGAAAATACTTCATGTTATAGCTACAATAATAATGGTTGCGATAGTGGCTTTCATAATTGGAATGTTGTTTCTTAGATATCAAGTTGAAGGTGAAACAAATATGCCATTTAAGATTTCTAAAATTTCAATAATTGAAAGTGTAGAAGGAATTGAGAATAAAGATGCGCAAGAAAAATGGAGTTTTAATGTAAATGAAAATAATGATATATACATTTATATAGAAAAAAATGATAATTATGGTAAAACAGAAATAATTGACAAAATACAAATAAGTAATATAACAATAAGCAGACAAAGTGAACTTGGAGAAACTAAATTTTATAAACCAACAGAAGAAGAAAAAAGAATGTTTAATAACTTAGAAGAAAATGAGGTTACAGAATTAACATATAATGGTGATTTAACATCAAATATTAAAGAACAAAAAATATCTAATCAAGGAGGAATTGTTGCATTTAGATATGCAATTAATGATATTGCACAATACTCTTCGGAAGAAGATAAAGAAATAGATCATAGTCAATTATTAAAATTAACAAATATAAAAAATGAAGATATAGCAACGACTTTAAAATTCGATATAGAAATATATTTAAAAAGTGGTAAAAAATATCAATCAACTATAGAACAAGAAATATTGCCAGAAGATGTAATTGAAAATGGGACATCAGCATCAGAAAATACGAAATTAGATGACATAATTTTTAAAAGAGTTGAAAATTAAAAAAACTCTTGCAAAAATTTGTATTACAGTATATAATAATACCAGTGTGAGATTAATCTCTGTATGGAGAGCAAGCTCAATAAAAGCCTATGAACCTTGTCAGATCCGGAAGGAAGCAGCAATAAGTAGATACTTTTATGTGGGTACTTGTTTTCCATAGAGAGATTAATTTCATAATTGCTGTTATAAAGGATGTGATAATGTGGGGTACACAGCTCTTTATAGAAAATTCAGACCACAAAATTTTAGAGATATGGCTGGTCAAGAACATATAACAAAAACACTAAAAAATCAGATAATGTCAAATAGAGTAGGGCATGCATATTTATTTAATGGGGGTAGAGGTACAGGTAAAACGACATCTGCAAAAATATTAGCTAGAGCCGTAAATTGCTTAAACCCTAAGGATGGAGAGCCATGCAATGAATGCGAAATTTGCAAAGAGGCAATTTCGGGAGCTTTAACAGACATAGTAGAAATGGATGCTGCATCAAATAATAGTGTTGAAGATATAAGGTCAATAAGAGAAGAAGTAAATTTTTTACCAACAAAAGCAAAATATAGAGTATATATAATTGATGAGGTTCATATGTTATCACAGGGTGCATTTAATGCTTTATTAAAAACATTAGAGGAACCACCTGAACATGTAAAATTTATATTAGCAACAACAGAACCACAAAAATTACCTGCGACTATACTTTCGAGATGTCAGAGATTTGATTTTAGAAGAATATCTGATGAAGATATAATAAAAAGATTGAAAATAGTTTGTAAAGAAAGTGGAATTGAGGCATCTGAACAAGCATTAAACATAATAGCTTCATTATCAGAAGGTGCAATGAGAGATGCTTTATCTATATTAGAAAGATGCATTCAAGATGGAGAAACAAATATAAATGAAGATAAAATTAAAGAATTGGTAGGAATACCTGCAATAAAATATATACATGATATAACAGAAGCAATTATAGAATATGATATTGATAAAGCAATGCAAGCAATTACTGAAGTGCTAGATGAAGGAAAAGACTTAGAAAATTTATTGTGGGAAATAATAAAATATATAAAAGATATTTTAATGCAAAAAACAGGTCAAACATTATCAATTTATAATGAAGAAGATTTAGCAAACTTAAAGATATTAGCAGAAAAAATTACTAAACAAAGAGCAATAAAATTAATATATGAATTATCAAAATTAGAAAATGATATGAAAACATCTACACAAAGATTAATAGTTTTTCAAGCAGGCATTATAAGTTTGTGCAATAAAGAAACAGAACAAAATGATATATCAAATAATTCTGTGAAAAATAATATTAGCACAGAAATTAATGCAGATGTAAATAATCGTTTAAATAAAATAGAAAATTATTTAAGAAATTTAGATATACAAAAAATTTCTAGTACACAAACAAGAAGAGCAACACCAAATGCTCAAAAAAAAACTAATATAAACACTGAGGCAATTGCTGGAATAGGGAAAAATAGTAAACCAGCAGAATATTGGAGTCAGATAGTAGATAATCTTAAAAAAAATGGAAAAATAATGTTATATACTAATTTATTAAATACAAATGCAGTAGAGATTAATGATATGACAGTTGGTATAGAATTTCCTGAAGGAATAACGCCAATAGGAAAAACTGTACTAGATAATGCAGAGAGTATATCAGAGATTTCAAAACAGGTATCAGTTGCTTGTGGAAAACCAATGCAAATAAAATATATAGATACTAAACCACAAGGAACAGATAATATTACAGAAGAAACTGAACTTTCAAATCTTGCAAATGGTTTTGATATACCATTTGATGTAATAGAATAAATAAAGGAGGATTTTAAAATGGCAAAAAGAGGTGGATTCCCAGGAATGGGCGGATTCGGAGGAATGAATATAAATAATTTAATGAAAGAGGCAAAAAAGATGCAAGCTGATTTAGAAAAAACACAAACAGAACTTGCACAAAAAGAGTTTGAGGCATCTGCTGGGGGAGGAGCTGTTACAGTAAAAGTAACTGGACAAAAAGATATAAAAGAATTAAGAATACAAAAAGATGTAGTAGATCCAGATGATGTAGAAATGTTAGAAGATTTAATATTAACATGTATAAACCAAGCTTTTAAACAAGTAGATGATGCACAAGCAACATCAATGGGTAAATATAATATACCAGGTTTAATGTAATTTACTAAGGGGAGAAAAATAATGTCATATTATTCGCCATCAATAGAGAAACTTATAGAAGCATTTGAAAAATTGCCAAGTATCGGAAATAAAACTGCTGCAAGATTAGCTTTTTATATGCTAAATTCTTCAAAAGAAGAAACAGATGAGTTTGTGTCAGCAATTATAAATGCCAAAAAGAATTTAAAATATTGTAGTAAATGTTATAATATATCTGATACAGATCCTTGCACAATATGTGGAAATCCAAAAAGGGATCAAACAGTTATATGCGTAGTAGAAGATGTAAGAGACATTATTGCAATGGAAAGAACACACGAGTTTAAAGGAGTTTATCATGTTTTACATGGTTCTATATCTCCAATGAATGGAATAGGTCCAGAAGATATTAAAATAAAAGAATTACTTGCAAGATTAATGGATGGGCAAGTAAAAGAGATAATATTAGCCACAAACCCTAGGGTTGAGGGAGAGGCAACTGCTATGTATTTATCAAAATTAATCAAACCATTGGGAATAAAGGTGACAAGAATTGCACATGGAATTCCTGTTGGTGGAGATTTGGAATACACAGATGAAATTACTCTAACAAAAGCGCTAGAAGGTAGAAGAGAACTTTAATTATCTGGTTGATGCTAAAAGTGCAAGATTATCACCTAGTGATGTAACAAAGGCGGCAAGAATAATTAAATCTTCTGTTTCGAATTGTTCACTAATAAGTATTGCTAAAGAAGCAGAAAGCCCGACTAAATTATAACCAGAACAATTATTATCCATAAAAAACCACCTCACATTAGTATATGAGGTGATTTTTTATGTGTTACAGGGTTGAAAAAGAATTACAATTTTGAACCGTGTCAACTTTCATTTAAAACGCGGTTACATATAGATACATATGCGCCATTGCCTTTTAAATAAAAGTTTCCTTGCCAAAATTTAATTCTTTTCTAACCAAGATTTGCATCTTTAGGTAGGAATGAGACTAATTATGAATTTTCAAGTATGATTTTGCAAATATCTTTTGTAGAATTTTTCTTTGAAAGAATTCTAGCTCTGATTTTCATTTCACGCATTTTTATAGGGTCAGAAAATAAGTCATTAAGTATTTGCTCAACATCATCATTTTCTTTTATCCAAATGGCAACTTTACTCTTTTCAAGATATGTAGCATTTTCTTCTTCTTGACCAGGGATTGGGTTTATAACAACAATTGGCAAACCAGAAGCTAAGCTTTCAGTAGTAGTAAGTCCACCAGGTTTGGTAACTACTAAATCAGAAATACTCATAAGTTCAGGAATTTTATCGGTATATGATAAAACCTTAACATGGTCTTGTTTCCCTAGCTCATCAACAATATGTTCAAAATTTTCTTTCATTTTTGGATTTTTACCTGATATAGCTACAATCTGGATATTATTATTATTTTCTATAAAAGTTTTGAAAATCTTAAAGATTTTAGACTTACCTAATCCAAACTCTCCACCTCCGAAGAAAAGGATTGTTTTTCTATCAGGTGATAAACCAAAACTCTTTAAAATTTCTTCTTTATTATATCTTAATAAAAATTTATTAGAAAGAGGAATACCAGTTGCATAAATTTTATTTAATGGGATTCCCTTTTCATGTAATTGCATTTTCATTTCTTCGTGTGAAACAAAGTAGTAATCAACATATTCATTAAGTTCAAGCCATTGGTCATGTGGAGCGTAATCAGTCATAACTGTTGCAATTTTACAATCAAGTTTTCCTAATTTTTTTAAGTATGCACACATTTGAGTACCGAATGGGTGTGTTGAAATAACTATATCTGGTTTAAAATCTTGTAACAATTTATTTAATTTAATTGCTAACATTTTATTTGATGTTAGACTTATTTGTGCGAGAGGTCCTGTTTGAGATTTCCAATAAACTTTCCCCCATGCACGTGGTACTTTTTTTGCCATTTCAGAATATGCAACAGTAGTTACTTTATTAACTATTTTATTAACATATTCCATACAATCTATTAACCTAATATCAATATCTTCATAATTTGCTTCAATATATTCTTTTATTGAACGTGCGGCAGATAAATGACCTCCGCCATAAGAAGCATAAAAAACAATTATTTTTTTCATATAAATTCCCCTTGTTTTAGTACGATAGTTACATTTTAACATAAAAATACAAAGTATTGTATATTTTTTGAAAAAAAAAACCAAAATAATAACAAAGTGATGTTACAAAAGTATTAATATATGTGAGTTTTGTAACAAAAATAGGAGGTATTATGAAAAATAATAAGGTTTGGATTATTATAACAATTATATTGATAATTGTAGTTGGGGTGCTTGTATATTGTTTAAATAAGGAGAAACAACAATGTACAAATATGAAAGAAAACAAATATAATATGGCACTTTATGAAGTTGTAGATTATGTTCAAGATGTAAAAATGTATTTAGCGAAAGCGATGATTTCTAAAACAGCTGAACATGAAGCTGATATGTTAACACATGTATGGAAAGAATCTAATTTAGCACAATCTTATTTAGGAATGTTGCCAGTGGAAAGCCAAGAACTTGAAAACACTGAAAAATTTTTGAATCAAGTAAGTGAATATAGCTATTATTTGTCAAGAAAAAATATAGAAGGTAATGCTTTTTCAGAGGACGAAACAAATAAAGTAAAAGAGCTTTATGATTATAGTAAAGATTTATCGAATACATTAAATGAAATGTTAAATGAAGTAAATGCTGGAACAATAAAATGGAGTGATTTAACAAATAATAAAGAAGGCTCAGATATAGCGGAAATAGGCTCTTTCAAAGTTGTAGAAAATAATTTCCATGAATATTCAGGACTAATATATGATGGTGCTTTTTCAGAGCATATAACAAGTGCAGAGAAAATGGGTCTAACAGGAGACGATATTGATGAAGAACAAGCAAAACAAAAAGCAGAAGAGTTTGTTGGAAAAGACAAAATAAAAAATACACAAAACAATGGTTATGTTGAAAATGGAAATATACCAGTTTACAGATTTGAAATAACAACAAATGAAGATAAGAAAGTAGGAATATCAATTAGTAAAAAAGGTGGACATATTGTAAGTTTAAATTATGACAGGGAAGTAAATGATGAAAAAATAAGTGAGCAAGATGCGGTAGAAAAAGGAAAGGAATATTTATCAGAAAAAGGTTATAACAATATGAAAGAAACGTATTATCTAAAAGAAAATGGTTTTATAACAGTAAATTATGCATATAATCAAGATAATGTTGTAATGTATGCTGATTTAATAAAAGTAAAAATAGCATTAGATAATGGGGAAGTAATTGGATTAGATGCAACAGGATATTTAAACTGTCATCATGAAAGACAATTACCAAAACCTGCCATATCTGTAGAAGAAGCAAAAAAGAATTTAAGTAATAAAATTGAAATAAAAAGTGAAGGATTATCAATGATTCCAACAGAATGGCGTTCAGAAAAATTTTGTTATGAATTTAAAGGAAAAATTGATGATATAGATTTTATAGCATATATAAATGCTGAAACAGGAAAAGAAGAAGATATTTTAATTATTATAAATACACCTAATGGAACATTAACGGAATAATTAGAAAAAATTGAAAAAATAAATTTTATATAATTGTCAATAATATAATCGAAGAAGTTAAATAACTTCTTTAAATAGACAAGTTTGTTTAGCGGTCCGTATAACAGATAAATTGGAAAGGAACGAGTCACGTATGTCTAGAAACAACAAACTAATATCTGAAAATTTACGTACAGAAATAGCAAAAGAATTAGGTGTATATGAACAAGTAAAAAATGATGGTGGAAGTTGGGAAAACGTATCATCAAAGACTTGTGGAAGCATTGTTTCAAAAGCTATAGAGATTGCAAATAGAGCAGTTGAAGGTAAATAGATTTTAGATGATGATGAGTCAATAAAGTAAACTATAATTTGGGTTTATTTTATTGACTCTATTTATTGCAATAATTAGAAAATTGGAATATAATAGAACAAAATATAAGGTAAACACCTTAGGGAAGGAATGAAACAATTATGAGAGAGATTAATGTTAGAGATATAATAAAAGTAACAAATGGAAAATTAGTGCTAGGAGAAGAAAACGCTGAATGCATAAATTTTTCAAAAGATACGAGAACAATACAAAATGGAGATATATACATTGGTATTAAAGGGGAAAAATTTGATGGAAATATGTTTTGGAAAGAAGCATTAGAAAATGGAGCAAAAGGTGTAATAATTCAGAATGCGGAGATTTCTCAAGAAGAAAAAAATACATATCATGACAAAATAATAATAGTTGTAAAAGATACTATAGAATCATTAAAGGAAATTGCAAAATTTAAGAGGAGTTTATACAATATACCTGTTGTAGCAGTTACTGGAAGTGTAGGAAAAACAAGTACAAAAGATATAATTGCAAGTGTTGTGAGTCAAAAATATAAAACACTAAAAACAGAAGGAAATAATAATAATAACATAGGGTTACCATTAACAATTTTAAAATTAAGAAATCATGAAGCAGCTGTTATAGAAATGGGAATGAACCATTTAAGAGAAATTGCTTATTTAACAGATATTGCAAAACCAACATTGTCAGTTATAACAAATGTAGGAACTTCACATATAGGGTATTTAGGCTCAAGAGAAAATATTTTAAAGGCAAAACTTGAAATTTTAGAAGGTATGGAAACGCCAGAGATAATAATAAATAATGATAATGATTTATTACATAAATGGTATGAGGAGAACAAAGACAAAATTAAAATACATACATATGGAATAGAAAATGAGAGTGAATTAAATGCTAAAAACATAAAAATGAATGAAGATAGTAGTGAATTTAGTGTTAAATTTAATGGGGAAAATGTCAATATAGAAGTTCCCGTTGGTGGTGAACATTTTATTTATAATGCTTTATGTGCCACAGAAGTTGGTAAAACCTTAGGGCTATCAAAAGAACAGATAGTAAAAGGAATAAAAGAAGTCGAATTAACCAAAAAGAGAATGGATATAAGAACATTAGAAAATGGTGCAATATTAATAAATGATAGTTATAATGCAAGTTATGAATCAATGTCAGCAAGCATAAAATATCTGGCTAATCATAATGGAAAAAGAAAAATCGCTGTTTTAGGTGATATGTTTGAACTTGGAGAATATTCAAAAGAAATACATACAAATGTAGGAAAACTAGTAGCACAATACAATATAGATGTTTTGATTTGCGAGGGTGAAGCATCAAAAGATATAATAAAAGGTGCAACAGAAAATAATTCTAAAATTGAAACATATTTGTTAAATAGCAATGATGAAATATTGTCAAAATTAAAAAAAGACTTAAGAGATGGAGATATTGTTTTGGTAAAAGCATCAAATGGAATGAAATTTTACGAAATTTGCCAAAAACTATAGATTTTTGAAAAATAAATTGATATAATACATGTACCAATTTTTGGAGGATGTCAAATGAAATTTAAGGATTATTACAAAATATTAGAATTAGATACAAATAGAGTAACTATTGAAGAAATAAAGGCAGCTTATAGAAAACAAGCCAAAAGGTATCATCCAGATGTTAATGTTGGTAGTAAACTTGCAGAAGAGAAAATAAAAGATATAAACGAAGCATATAAAGTACTATCAGACGTAACGTCTAAGAGAAAATATGATAGAACATGGAATTGTAATGTAAAAAACATGAAAAGAAAACAGAAAACATCAGGAGAGATGGCAGGTAGTTTTTTAAATATGTTCTTTGGAGATAACCAAATAAAAGAAGAAATTGCTCAAAGTAAACTTGAGCCTCAAAGAGGAGAAGATATACAAACATCAATAAATATAACAATTGAAGAAGGCTTTTTTGGTACTGATAAAAAAATAATTTTGAAAAATGTGGAAGGTAAAGACAAAAAAATAGACTTACAAGTACCAGAAGGAATAAAAGATGGAGAGCAAATACGAATAATTGGTCAAGGAAAAGAAGGAAAAAATGGCGGAAAAAATGGAGATTTATACATAAAAATAAATATAGAAAATGGACAGAAGTATATATTAAAGGGAAATGACTTATATACAGTAATTCCAATAACGCCATGGGAAGCGGCATTAGGAGCAAAAGCAAAAGTAGCATCAATAGATGATACCAAAACACAAATTTTTATCCCTAGTGGGATACAGTCAGGAGAAACAATAGAAATACCACAAAAAGGTTATAAAACTAAATATGGAGAAAGAGGTAATTTAATAGCACAAATAAGAATTGTGGTACCAGATAAACTGACTAAAGAAGAAGTTGAAGAATTTAAAAAATTAAAACAAATATCAAAATTTAATCCTAGAAGAGTTTAAGTATTAGGTGCAAATAGACTACAAGCTTGACAATTTAGTTGTATTTTGCTATAATTAAGTATGTGAGTTCATGCAACGGGAAAGTAATACTCTCCTATTGCCCTAAACATAAGACAAGCTATGGATTAAATCATAGGGAATGAGGTGTAAATTTTATGGAGATGTTACAAGGTAAACATTTCAGTATAACAGATCCAAAAGGAGTAAATACAGTAATTTATCAAGTTAATAAAACAAAAAAGGAATTTTTAAAAGATTATCCTAAATATACAGTTGAGAGGTTAGATTTTACAGAAGAACTTAGAGGAGAAAATTCTAGAAAAACCTTTTATGTTGATGAGCCACAAACAAATGGGAATCGATTAGTTATATTATCATTTGGAAAAGAGAGTGTAGTAATAAACTCTGGAATACTAATTGATGATGAAGTTAGAATATCAAAGACACCAACACCATTTAAATTTAATACATTATATTCAGAAGAAGAACAGGAATTTAAAGAATTTAACTATACCCCAAATATGAAAAGAGATATTTGTGTTATAGACCCTGAAACTACAGAAGAATTAAGACCTAGACTTTATTTTGATGAGAAAGAAAATAAAGTAAAGGGAAGATGCAAATTAAAACCATATAAATCTTATTTCGCATTTGAAATAAGAGAGGATGATGGAAAAGTTTAAGGAGGTCAATTTACTATGGCAGAAAGCACAGTAAATGAAAGAAGGTTCCCAAAAGAAATAACAGACACAGATGGGATTAAAGATGGAGAAGCAAAATTTTATTATATTAAGTTGGAACCAAATGAAAAGTGTAAAATAAGGGCAAAGAAAAATGAGAAAAAGCCTAGTATACCTTTCATTGAAACTTCAAGAAGAGATGGACAAATTAGTAATGAAACAAAGGAATATGTAGCTGTTAAAGTATATCCTGCAGGAAAGCCTAAAAAAGAGAAAGAAATAAAAAAGATAGAGATTGATGAAAAGTCATACTAAAATAATTTTAACCAAAGAGAAGGTGATTTTACTATGAACTATAAAGTAGAAGGTGCGATAAGAAGAAATAAAAAATATTTTATAATTTTTGCCATACTATGGCTATTTGCAGCCATAGTATTAATCATGCCTGCGGTACTTGGATTTAATGCTGGTATGAATGGACAAGATCCAATAGAAGTATTTGTAGGAGCAATGACAAATCCGATAAAAAGTCTAGGGCAGCTTGCAACACAGCACTTATTTGCTCAGTATTTTAAAGCATTAGGTGGATTTACAATAATATTTGCATTATTTTTTGTAATAGGAATTGCAAGATCAGCACCTAAAAGCGAATATACAGACTTTGAACATGGATCAAGTGATTGGAGCAAAAATGGAGAACAATATCAAGTATTAAGCAATAAAAAAGGAATAATATTAGCAGAAGACAATTATTTACCTGTTGATAAAAGGGGTAATGTTAATGTATTAGTAGTCGGTGGTTCAGGTTCTGGTAAATCTGCATCATATTCAATACCAAATGCATACCAAATGCTAGGGTCATACGTGTTTACAGACCCTAAAGGTGAACTTTATGACAAAACAGCAGGATTTTTAAAAGAAAATGGATATGACATAAAAGTATTAAATCTTGTAAAACCACAAAATAGTGATGGATATAATCCATTAATGCATATATCATCAGAAATAGATGTTGATGTTATTGCAAACACAATAGTAAAAGGTCAAAAAACAGGAGATGGTGGGTCAGACCCATTCTGGGATGATTCAGCAGAAATGTTATTAAAAGCATTAATATATTATTTACTTGCAACAAGACCTGAAGAAGAACAAAATTTAGCAAGTTGTGCTGAATTGGTTAGAGCAGCAAATTCGAATGGTGGAAGTAACTTACTTACTGAATTAATTAGTAAACTTCCTTATGACCACCCAGCAAGAATGAACTATAAATCAATTGAAATAGCACCAGAAAAAACATATAGTTCAATATTAAGTACATTACAATCAAAATTAGGAAAGTTCGACTCAAAGGAAATTGCAGAAGTAACATCAACAGATACAATAAATTTCGAAGATATTGGAAACAAGAAAACAGCGGTTTATGTTATATCTTCAGATACACATACAGCATATGATTTCTTATTAACAATATTTTTCTCACAAATGATACAACAATTATATAATTATGCAGATGATAATGGCGGAAAATTAAAAGTTCCAACATATTTTATATTAGACGAGTTCGCAAATATAGGTAAAGTGCCAGACTTTGATAAAAAAATATCAACATCAAGAAGTAGAAAAATATCATTTAGTGTAATATTACAAAACTTAGACCAATTAGAGGCAGTATATGAAAAATCATATGAAACTATAATTGGTAACTGTGATACACACGTATTCTTGGGCAGTAACTCTTATAAAACTGTTGAATATTTCTCAAAAGCTCTTGGTGAAAAAACAATTGAAAGAGATAGTATATCAGTAAACAAAGATAGACAATATTTTAGAACTGGTATAAGTAAATCAGACCAAGTTATGGCAAGAGCATTGATGACACCTGATGAATTAAGAAGAATGGATAATGATTTATGTATTATATTTGAAAAAGGTATAAGGCCTGTAAAAGCAAATAAATTCTATTATTTTAAACATAAAAAAATAGTAAATGCACTTGCTAAAACAGAAATGAGTCATAATGCTACAAGAGATTTAAAAAGAGGAGAATGGAGAAAATTCAATCCATATAATCCTTGGACAGAAGATAAATCAGAAAAAGAGGCACAAGACTTAAAGGTTGAATCTTTAGATGATTTATTTGAAGAAAAGCAAGATGAAAACACTGTAAAAGAAGTTAAAAAGGAAACAAAAAGGAAAACACCAGTAAAAAAAGAAGAACAAAAACAAGAAGAAATACAATCAATAGATAGTTTATTTGATGATGAATTAGAGTCAATTCCAACAGATTCAACAAATAATGTATCAAATGCAATTCAAGAGGAAGAAGAAGATTCTTATGATTTACAAAAAGAATTAGAGGCAAAGTTTGATGAATTATTTGGCCCAATTGATGATAATTAAAAATAACCCTAGGTAATCAATATTAGATATGCCTAGGGCTTTTATATGATTAAAATCAACGGACTCATCAATATTTGCTTTTATTTTTCACAATTTAAAAGTTCTCTTATTAAATCATATAAATATGGTTTAAATTCCTCAATTGGAAGAGGTTCTTTATATAAAATAGAATTAAAACACGTTGAACTTACTAGTTCTACAATCATATAAAGTGTAACACTTGGATTTTTCAATTTTATATTATTTTCTTTTACTCCATTTAAAAATAATGAAATCATACTTGTATTAGAAGTTTTATCAGTATCATATAATTTCAATACTGTTTGACTGTAAACACCCCAAGATAAATTCTTTGATATAAATTTTAATAATAATGGAGATTTCGCAAGTTCATCAATTATATAATTTATTACAAAGATTATTTGGTCAGCAAAATTTTTAATATAGCTATTGTGCAAAGCATTTATTGCATCATTAAATAATGCCATTGACTTTTTTGCAATTAAAATATCTCTTAATTCATATTTATCTTTAAAATATAAATAAAAAGTACCTTTGGCGACATTTGCTTCATCAACAATATCTTGAATTGAAGTATCTTTAATTCCTTTTTCAATAAAAAGTTTAAAACCTGTATTTAGTAATCTGCTTTCTTTATCATTTTTGGATTCGTCATTTTTCATATTTAATCACATTCCTTCCTTGTTAAAAGCATAATCTGGTTGGAAAAGAATAAAATCGTATTTTTTTCAACTAATTATATTATTACACAAATTAGACGATTGGTCAATATCTTATTTAATAGAAAAATTAAAGATTTTATTATGATAGAAATGTCACAACTATTGAAATCATGGAATTTTTATAAAAATTATCAAAAAATTGGCAAAAAGTATTGACTAATGGTCATAATGGTAATATAATAATAAAAGTGACTGATGGTCATAAGGAAGGAGAATGTATGAAAAAGTTTGGAGAATTAATATGTAAACATAAAAAAATAATATTAATAATAGCCTTAATATTAATAATACCATCAATAATCGGAATGAAAGCAACAAGGATTAATTACGACATTTTAGTTTATTTACCAGATGACATAGAAACACTAAAAGGTCAAGAGATTTTAGCAAACGATTTTGACATGGGTGCATTTTCAGTAGTAGTACTTGACGGAATGGATACACAGGAAATGATAAAACTTGAAGATGAATTTAGAAACACTGAGAATGTTGAAAAAGTTATAGGGTTATCAGATGTTACAGGAACATCAATACCACTTGAAATGTTAACAGATGAAGTCAAAGACAAAATTTATAAAGATGGTGCAACACCAATATTAGTAACATTTAAAGATGGTATATCTGATGATACAACATTGAAAACAATAGAACATTTAAGAGAAATTACAGATGACAAATGTAAAATAAGTGGAATGTCAGCTGTAGTTATAGATACAAGAGATTTAGCCAATTCTGAGATAATAGTATATGTAGCAATTGCAGTTGCATTATGTTTCTTAATTTTACAATTAGCTCTTGATTCATATTTAGCACCTGTATTACTACTTGCAAACATAGGAATAGCAATATTATATAATATGGGAACAAATATAGCACTTGGGCAAATATCTTATATAACAAAAGCAATAAGTGCAGTATTGCAATTAGGTGTAACAATGGATTTTGCAATATTCTTATATCATAGTTACAAAGCAGAAAAAGAAAAAGCATCAAATAATGATGAGGCGATGGCACAAGCAATATCAAAAACATTGGTATCAATAGTAGGTAGCTCAGCAACTACAATAGCAGGATTCTTAGCATTATGTAGTATGAACCTTACACTTGGAAAAGATATTGGATTAGTAATGGCAAAAGGTGTATTATTTGGAGTAATCAGTGTTGTAACAATATTACCAGCAATGCTATTAATATTTGATAAAGCAATTGAAAAAACAAGCCACAAAGAAATATTACCAAAATTCACAAAATTGAAAGACTTTAACATAAAGCATTATAAAGCAATAATAGTAGCATTTATAGCAATATTACCATTTGCAATATATGGATATACACATACAGAAACATATTATAATTTAACAAAATCTTTACCAACTAATTTACAGAGTATAGTTGCAAATACCGAATTAGAAGATAAATTCAATATGGTATCAACAGAAGTATTATTAGTAAATAAAGATATTCCAGATTATAAATTAAATGAAATGCTAGATAAAATAGAAAGTCTTGATGGAATAGAATGGACATTAAGTTATTCAAGAATATCACAAGCAACAAATATTCCAAAGGAAATGTTATCAGATGATATAAAATCAGTATTTGAGAAAAATGATTATCAAATGATAATTGTAAATTCAACATATGAAGTTGCTACAGATGAATTAAATAATCAAATAGCAGAAGTAAATAATATAATAAAACAATATGATGATACTGCAATACTTGCGGGAGAAGGACCTTTGATGAAAGATTTGGTTGAGATAAGTAACCACGACTTTAATAGTGTAAACTCAGTATCAATTGGAATAATATTCATAATAATGATATTTGTTTTAAAATCAGCAAGTTTACCAATTATATTAATTGCAGTTATAGAATTTGCAATATTTATAAATATGGGAATACCAGCATATACGGGAACAGTGCTTCCATTTATAGCTTCAATAGTTATAGGAACAATACAACTAGGGGCTACAATAGATTATGCAATATTGATTACAACAAGATATAAAACATCAAGAATGGAAGGTCAAGACAAACATATGGCAATTGACAATGCATTAGGTGCATCAATACAATCAATAATTGTTAGTGGATTATGTTTTTTCGGAGCAACATTCGGAGTTGGAGCATATTCACAAATAGAGATGATAGGTTCATTATGTACATTAATGTCAAGAGGTGCAATAATAAGTATGGTTACTGTATTAACAGTATTACCAGCATTCTTATTGGTATTTGATAAAGTGATTTGCAAAACAACAAGTGGAATGAAAAATATAAAAGCATAAAAGATTGGAAAGGAGATAAAAATGATTAAAGAAAATTTAGGTAAAAGAATAATAAGTAGTGTATTATTATGTTCAATGATTGGCTACACAATGCCAGTATTTGCTTTAACAAAAGAAGAAACAGTATATTCTAAGCTTAACAATGAAGGTTCTTCATATAATACAATTGTAAGTACACATATAAAAAATGAAGAATTATTACAGATAATAAATGATATGTCAGATTTATTAAATATAAAAAATGTTGGTGGAGATGAAAGTTTCAAAGTTGATAATAATTCAGTAGTATGGAATGCAGGTGAAAAAGATATTTATTATCAAGGTGAAGCTTCAAAAGAATTACCAGTTCAAACATCTATAAAATATGAATTAAATGGAGAAGAAATATCAGCAAAAGATATTGCTGGAAAAGATGGAAAGGTTAAAATTACTATAGAATATGAAAACAAAGACGCACACACAGTAAGTGTAAGAGGAAAAGACGAAACACTTTATACACCATTTATAGTAATTACAGGAACAGCTATTGATAATGAAAAAAATAAAAATATTGAAATTTCTAATGGTAAAGTGATTGAAAAAGATGGGGAAACTGTGGTTCTAGGAATTGCATTCCCTGGATTACAAGAAAGTTTAAATCTTGAAAAAGATACAGTAGATATTCCAAATTCAGTTGAAATTACAATGGATTCAACAGATTTTGAATTAGAAAATATGCTTACTTATATAACACCAAGAGCCCTAGAAGATGATACAGATGATATTACTGATAAAATAAATGATTTATATAAATCAGTAGATGACATGAAAACAGCTAGTGAAAAAATCCAAGATGGTGCTAATACATTAAAAGATGGAACAGCAGAATATTCAGAAAAATCAGCAGAATTTAACGGATATATGGGTGAACTAGCAAAAGGAACACAAGAAGCAGAATCAGGTGCAAATGCTTTATCAAGTGGAATAAATCAATTATCATCAAAAACAGGTGCATTAGTACCAGGCGTAAATAAATTGGTAGAAGGTTCAGAATTATTAGATACAAAACTTAATGATGCTGTTACAGCAACAGGAAAAATATCAGCAGGAGCTCAAGATGTAAATAAAGGAATTCAAAATGTTTCAGCAGCAATTGATGGAATAAATACAAATTTACAAGCAACAGATACATCAAATTTAGAGGCTAAGGTAGCAAGTTTAACAAAAGCAAAAACAAACTTAAGTAATTTAAACACTGCATTAGAAGCACAAATAGCAGCAAATAGTGAAAATCAAGAATTAGTTGCATTATTAAAACAACAAGTTGAGATGAATAATGCATCAATACAAGCGTATGATAGTAATATTACTTCATTAAAATCTACAGCAACTCTTAAAGCAACAATAGCAGCAGTAAAAACTGGACTTGATGGAGATGGAACAGAAAAAAATCCAGGTTTAAAAGCTGGAGCTAAAGGTCTTGCAAGTGGTACGGCAGAACTTGATACAGGATTACAATTAATGAGTACAAAAACAGGAGATTTAGTATCAGGTGTAAAAGAATTATCAACAAAATCAAAAACATTAATTGCAGGTGTTAATCAAATAAAAGCAGGTGCGAATTCATTAAATACAGGTGTTTCTCAAATAAATACAAGTACAAATACTTTAAGCTCTGCAAGTACACAATTGTCAGATAGTTCAAAAGCAATTGCAAATGGTATGGAAACATTATCAAGTGGAATAAATGAATTCAACAGCCAAGCAATTGATAAAGTATATAACTTTGTTGAAAATGATGTTAAAGATTTAACAGAAAGATTAGAACAGTTAAATGATTTATCTAAAGAATATATTAATTTTGCTATGAAAGATGAGGCAATGAATGGGAATGTTAAATTTATAACAATTACTGATTCAATAAAAAAAGAGAATAAGTAAAATAGAAGGACAATACAAGCGAGTATTGTCCTTTAGTAATATATTAAATAAATCAGTAAATAGAAAAACTAACTATCACTGTAGTTTTACATAAAATTGACATCGAAATAAAATCATGGTATAATTAAGGTACATCTTTATTATTTGGAGGGTTATATACCATGACTACTAACAACAAGCTGAACAACGTCACCGTTATCACCTCTGGTTCTCTGGCTAAGTCCGGAGGCATCCAGACCGTGACCCGGACGCTCTTTGAGAGCGTGATGCCCATCCTCTACCTCGACAAGGAGGGCGAGGATAACGTTAAGATCAAGCTCAAGGATAGCAACAGCATCCTGTTCTCTGGGTTCGACGATCAGTTCGTCAATCTGGCCAATTGGGCCAAAGAAGAAGGCAAGAAGGTCGCAGTGTTCTGGCACTTTGCTTGTGCTAGTGAGGTCGATCCTGACCTGGGAGCTGCTTGGCGGTCGCTGTTACCTCTGCTCTGTGGAGGTAAAATCGATCTATTTGTAACTTGCAAGTACGGACAGCCGGAAATCGTTGAGAAACTGTTCGGAGTCAAGACTTTCTTGATTTTGAACAATTCCTTGGAGAATTCCTATAAGGATGAACCCAAGAACGGAATCGGAATCTTTTCTGGTTCTAGTGATTACTGGGTCAAGAATTTACGACCCAACCTGTATGCTTCTCTAATGACAGAGAAGCAAGTGGATATTGTTCCTTATGAGGACAGTATCCGTAACATGGTTAAGACCATGGGCGTGGAAGACAGGGTAACTGGTGAATCTCGACTGGAACATTCGCTGTTCTTGAAGAGAATGGCCAGCTGTGAACTGGTTACTTACGTAACCTTCGCAGAAGGGGCACCAATTCTCCCCTTGGAGGCACTTAACAATGGTGTTATCTGCCTGACTGGAGACAACCACAACTACTTCACAGATGATCAGCGTCTGCGGGACTTTCTGGTCTGCACCAGACCTGACGACCCCTATGCAATCTACAGGGCTATTGAGATAGCTCTGGAGAACAAGGACGAGATTCTGCATCGTTACTACCGCTGGAAGATGCGGTATGATGAGGAGCAGAAGCAGAACTTCAACCTCTTTATTGAGGCGTTGAAGAATATGTAACCCTAAGAGAGAGGCTATTGCCTCTCTCTTTTTTTTGAAGCAAAAACCGAAAAAGTTTTCGCAAAACTCTTGAAAAAAATAAAAAAATAGTATAGAATGTAAAAATATTAATTATAAACAAGTAGAAAAGATTTTTATTTTTTTATTTGTTTTTGGAAAGGAGAAAATATGAGGTTTGTACATATAGCAGATATGCACTTTGATTCACCATTTACAACATTATCAGATAAAGGAAATTTAGGCGAGATAAGAAGAATGGAACAAAGAAAAATATTTAAAAAAGTAATTGATTATATAAAAGAAAATAAAATAGAATTATTATTTATTTCAGGAGACTTATATGAACATCAATATATAAGAAAATCTACAATAGAATATATAAATAATTTATTTAAAGAAATAAATAAAACAAAAATATTTATATCTCCAGGAAATCATGATCCATATTTAAAAAAATCATATTATAATGATTTTTCATGGAATGAAAATGTACACATTTTTAATTCTCAAATTGAAAAAATTGAATTAAACAATTTAGATATATATGGATATGGCTTTGATGATTTTTATTGCTCAGAATCGAATTTAGAGAGCCTTAAAATTGCTAATCCTGAAAAAACAAATATATTAATAATACATGGTACACTTGATGGTTCAACAGCAGAGGAAAGACAGTATAATCCTATGAGCAAAAGAATGCTGATAGAAAAAGGCTTTGACTATGTAGCTTTAGGGCATATACATAAAACTAATTTTACTCCAGAGGAAAGAATTATTTATCCAGGCTCAACAATTTCATTAGGTTTTGATGAGCTCGGAAAACATGGAATGGTAGTAGGAGATATTGAAAAAAATAAAATAGAATTTATTGAATTAGATGAAACAGAGTTTGTAGAAAAAGAAATAAAATGTACAGAAATATTTTCAATTGAACAATTAATTGAAAAAATAAATGAAATAAATATAGAAAAAAATAAATTATATAAAATAATATTAACAGAAAAAAGAAATTTTGAAATAAATATATATGATATTTATAAATATGAATTAAATGAGAGAATAATTAAAATAAAAAATAAAACAAAACCCAATTATGATATAGAAAAAATTTCAAAAGAAAAAACATTAAAAGGTTTATTTGTTAAAGAAATGATGGAAGAAATAAAAAAGGAAATTTATGATGATGAAATTTTAGAAAATGCATTAGAAATTGGAATAGAAATATTAGAATAATGGAGGGATTTATTTTGAAAATAAATGAAATAAAAATAAATTCATATGGAAAATTAAAAAATAAAAAAATAAATTTAAATAAAAATATTAATATAATATATGGAGAAAATGAAAGTGGAAAATCAACATTATTAAAATTTATTTTAAATATTTTTTATGGAACATCAAAAAATAAAAAAGGAAAAGAAATATCTGATTTTGAAAAATATAAGCCATGGAATTCAGAAGAATTTTCTGGAAAATTATCATACGAATTAGATAATAAAAATAAATATGAAATATTTAGAGAATTTAATAAAAAAAATCCAATAATATTTAATGAAAAAGGAGAAGAAATTACAAAAGAATTTAATATAGATAAAAATAAAGGTAGTGAATTTTTTTACGAACAAACACAAATAAATGAGGAAATGTTTCTTGCAACATCAGTTTCATTACAACAAGAAGTAAAAATTAGCAAAAATGAGCAAAGTATGTTAGTACAAAAAATATCTAACTTGCTAGGGACAGGGGAAGATAAAATTTCATATAAAAAAGCAATTGAAAAAATAAATAAAAAACAATTGGAAGAAGTTGGAACTGAAAGAAGTAGAGAAAAACCTATAAATATTCTTGAAAAAAATATAAAAGAAAATGAGGAAAAAATAAACCAATTAAAAAAATACCAAAATATTCAATATGAAATTGAAGAAGAAAAAAAAGAAATAAAAAATAAAATTAAAATAGAAAAAATAAAAAATAATTTATTAAAAGAAATAAAAAAAATAAAAGAAAAAAATAATTTGGAAAATGAAAAAATAAAAATAAAAGAAAATATAATAAAAGAAAATAAAAATAAAATTCAAGAAATAAAAAATAAAATAGAAAAAAATGAAATAAAAATCGAACAAGAAAATAATAATAAAAAATATGAAGAAGAAAAAAATAAAATAAAAAATAAAAACAAAAAAAATAAAATAATTTTTATTTTTTTAATAATTATTTCTTTGCTTTGGATAATATTTTCTCAAAAAATAATTAAAAATATATTTGCTAATTATTTAATATTAATTATTTTACCGATTTGTTTTATTGCTTGGAAAATAAGCAAAAATAAAAATAATAAAAAAATAAATAAAATAGAAAAAAATAAAAATAATATTATAAAAGAATTAAATGAAGAAAAAAATACATTAATAAATGAAATAAAAATAATAGAAAAAAATTCCAATGATTTATTAAATGAAATAAATAAAATAAAAAAAGAAAACGAAAATATAAAAATATTAGAAAAACAAAAAATAATAAATAATTATTTTTATGACATGAAAAAAATAGAATTAAATTCTAATCAAAAAAACAATAATAATTATTTATTTAACTCTGAAAATAATAATTTAATATTTAATTTCGAAAATTCAGAAAATAATTTAAAAAATATAGAAAATAAAATTAATTTATTATTAAATTCGGAAAAAATAGAAAACGAATTAAATTCTTCAGAAAATATAATAAATAATTTAAAAATGGAAATAAATAAAATAGAATTAAAAAAAGAAAATATTGAACCATTACTTGATGAATTATCAAATATTGAAGAAAAATTATATTCACAAAAAGAAGAATATAAAAATTTACAAAAAATTAATACTAGTATAGAATTAGCAAAAAAAATATTAGAAAGAGCATATGAAAAAATGAAAGATAGTGTTAGTCCGATATTCACAAATAAATTATCAGAAAATATATCTGAAATAACAAATAAAAAATATACTAATATTTATTTTGGAGATGAACAGGGATTAACAGTTGAACTTGAAAATGGAAATTATGTTCCAGTAGAAAGATTAAGCATTGGAACAATTGACCAATTATATTTATCACTTAGGCTAGCAATGTTAGATGAGATTTCAAAGGAAAAAGTACCTATTATTTTAGATGAGGCATTTGCTTATTATGACAATGAAAGATTAGAAAATATATTAAAATATTTATATACGAAATTTAGTGATAGACAACTTATAATATTAAGTTGTACAAAAAGAGAAAAAGAAATCCTAGAAAAACAAAATATAGAATTTAATTTTGTAGAGTTAAATTAAAAATAAAAAAGTAAATTTTAGATAAAAAAACAGTTTAAAATTTACTTTTTTAATTATTTGAATCCAAAAAACTTAAAAAAAATATTTAAAAATATGGATATATATGTTATAATTGTATTTGATTAGTATTTGGAGGGAAATTATAATGAATAAGATGCCTAAAAAAACCAAGAATATCATTAAGGAGTTCGTAAAGCAAATAAATAATTTACTAGGGGATAGAATAAAAAAAGTTATTTTATATGGTTCTTATGCAAGAGGAGATTATAAGGATAATTCTGACATTGATATTATGATACTTACGGATTTAACAGATGAAGAAATAATTGAGTATAGAGAACAAGTGTCCAATATTGCATTTGATATAGAATTTGAAAATGATTTTGACATAACTATATCACCATTGATAAAAAATATAAATAAATTTGAATTTTGGAAAAATGTGTTACCATTTTATATGAATATTCAAAAAGAGGGAGTGATTTTAAGTGAATCAAAAACTATCTAAAGATTTAGCAATACATAGACTTGAACAAGCAAGAGAAGATTTAGAAGCAGGTAAATTATTGTATGATAAAAATTTTTATAAATCTGCAAACAATAGAGCATATTATTCAATATTTCACAGTATAAAATCTATCCTTGCATTAGAGAGAATTGATTTTAAAAAGCATAAAGATGTGCTAGCATATTTTAATAAAAACTATATTAATAATGAAATTTTTCCTAAAACAATGGGTAGGAAAATCCATAGTGCGAGTTCTATGAGAGAAGATAGTGATTATGATGATGAGTTTATAGTGGATGCTAGTAAAACTAAGGAACAATTAAATACAGCAGAAGAGCTTATTGATTTAGTTGAAAAATATATAGAAAATAATTAATGAATAAAAAGGGAGAGGAGAAAAGTATGTTTGACAAACTTGAAGTAGTTGAGGCTAGATATGAGGAATTAACAAAAGCTATAAGTGATCCTGAGGTAATAGCTAAACAAGCTGAATGGCAAAAATTAATAAAAGAACACAGTTCTATAGAGGAAGTTGTACTAAAATATAGAGAATATAAAAAAGAAAAACAAAGAATGGCAGATGCCAAAGATATGATGGAAGATAAGGAGTTAAAAGAACTTGCGGAAGCTGATTATTATGAGGCAAAAGAAAAACTTCCACATATTGAAGAAGAACTAAAAACATTATTAATACCAAAAGATCCAAATGATGATAAAAACATTATTTGTGAGATTCGTGGCGGTGCTGGTGGAGAAGAGGCAGCATTATTTGCGGCTACTTTATTTAGAATGTATTCAATGTATGCAGAAAAAAAACATTGGAAAATAGATATTTTAAATGAAAATGAAACTGAATTAGGTGGTTATAAAGAAATATCATTTATGATCACTGGAAAAGGTGCTTATAGTAGATTAAAATTTGAAAGTGGTGTACACAGGGTTCAAAGAGTGCCAGATACAGAAAGTAGTGGTAGAATACACACATCAACTGCTACGGTTGCAGTACTTCCAGTAGTTGAAGATGTGGAGATAGAAATAAATCCAGCAGATATAAAAATGGAAGTTTTCAGAGCATCTGGAGCTGGAGGACAACATATAAATAAGACATCATCAGCAGTAAGACTTATACATGAACCAACAGGTATTGTTGTTGAATGCCAAACAGAGCGTTCACAACTACAAAATAGAGAATATGCAATGAAAATGCTACGTTCAAGGTTATATAATATTGAAAAAGAAAAACAGGAATCAGAAATATCAAATGCAAGAAAGATACAAGTTGGCAGTGGTGATAGAAGTGAAAAAATAAGGACATATAATTATCCACAAGGACGTATCACAGACCATAGAATTGGCATGAGTATATATCAGATGGAAAATTTCTTAAATGGAGATTTAGATGAAATGATAGATAATTTAAGTGCAGCAGATAGAGCAGAAAGACTAAAAGGCGAAGAAGAATAATAAAAGAACTAAGCATAAAGAACAAAAGATAATTTATCTAATGTAAATAAGAATAAATTTCAGGTAAAAAACCTGGAATTTATTTTTTACTATTGACAAAAAACAAATGTTTGATATAAAATTAAGAAACTTGCAAAGGAGGGAGAATTTTAATATTATAGGAGGGTGCTTATATTGACAAAGAATGAAATAATTAAAAATGTTGTGTTGATAATAACCACAAAGTGATGGGTGGATTACTATGTATACGAATTTTCAAAAGAATATGGTCAACTAATACATTAAAAGAATATATAAAAATATGTATAAGCTATTGATGAGCAGGTGTGTACATATAAAAAAATCCCCCAATAAATTTTTTTATAAAGAAGAATTTTTATAAGAAAAGTGTGTATATATAGTAGGAGAGAAGTGAATGTTAAAGGAGTTTTTATGCAGGAAGTAGTAAATACAACAGTTTTGGGGCTGTTTTTTGGAACAATAGGCACAACTGTAGGCGGAATTATAGGTTGTACGATAAAAAGCCAATCAAATAAGTTTTTAAGTTTTATGTTGTCATTTGCAGCAGGATTAATGATGGCTGTTATTTGTTTTGACTTAATACCAGAATCCCTAGGAATAAGTAAAATATCACAAACTATAATAGGAATATTTATTGGAATTATAATAATGATAATTTGTGATATTATAGTAGACAAAAAATTTAATAAAAACAATCAGACACAAAGTGTAAAGAGTAATTTGTTAAAAACTGGTATAATAGTAAGTATAGGCTTAGCAATACATAATGTGCCAGAGGGACTTGCGATAGGCTCAGGTTTTGATGCATCAGTCAATCTGGGATATGCATTAGCAATTGCAATATGTTTTCATGATGTACCAGAAGGTATATCAATGGCGTTACCTATGAAAAATGGTGGAATGAAAATTTATAAGATTATGATTTATGTAATATTATCTGGAGTTGCAACAGGTGCTGGGGCATTAATAGGAGCCATCATAGGCAAAGTATCTGAGCAAATAATATCGATATGTCTAAGCTTTGCAGCAGGAGCTATGCTTTATATAGTATCAGGAGAGCTAATACCAGAATCAAATAAATTATATAGTGGAAAGTTATCTACAATTGGTAATATAATAGGTTTTGTAATAGGAATGGGTGTTACAAGATTGTAAATATTTTTATATAGTTGTAATATATACATAAAATATTAGTATTTATTAGGTGTATTACACTTAATATTCCATACCTAATGGTGTGTTTTGAATATAAAAATTTTTAGTTCAAAAGGAGTTTTGAAAAATGAAGAAGAAGAAATTCATGATGATGGTGATGGCAGCGATTATGCTGCTGAGTGTTGCTTGTACAGCAAGTGCAAGCTGCCAGGTACAGAAGCCAATTAAGGTATACTATAATGGCATAGCAATTAACTTCCCAGATCAACAACCTATGATTGTCAGTGGTAGGACTATGGTTCCTGTTCGTGCAATCGCTGAAGCTCTTGATTATGATGTTCTATGGATTGCAAAGGACAACGAAGTGCAGCTTTATCAGCACTTAGGAGAAGGGTTTGTTTTTTGGAAGATAGGTGAAAACACTTATCGGACTAATCACGATAGTATAGTTGATGCAGGATGTGCACCAATTGTCCTGAATGGGCGTACCATGGTGCCCATCAGATTCGTGGCGGAACAGCTCTCCAGCTTAAATGTAGAGTTTGTACAACAAAAATATCAAGATTTCGTCTTCTTAAACGAGAAGGATTAATCTTAAGGCAGGATACTTTAAGTATCCTGCCTACTCCTTATATAATTAATAAAAAACTATTGCAAATAAATAAAAAGTGTAGTAAAATACAAACATATATTTGAAGGAAAGGACTAATAATAATGGAAGATATATTAAAAGGACTAAATGACAAACAATATGAAGCCGTAACAAATACAGAAGGGCCATGCTTAGTAATAGCAGGGGCAGGAAGTGGAAAAACAAAAGTATTAACACATAAAATAGCATATTTGGTAGGAGAAAAAAATGTGCTACCTTGGAATATTTTAGCAATAACATTTACAAATAAAGCAGCAAATGAAATGAAAGAAAGAATTAGTGGACTTGTTGGAGATTCTGCAAAAGATATGTGGGTTGGAACATTCCATTCAATATGTGTAAGAATATTAAGAAGATTTATAGATAGAATCGGATTTGATTCATCATTTATAATATTTGATACAGCAGATCAAAAGACACTTGTAAAACAATGTTTAAAGGATTTACAAATAGATGATAAAATATTTAGTGATAGAGCAGTAATATCAGAAATAAGTAATGCAAAAAATGATATGCTTGAACCAGAAACCTACGCAGTAAAGGCACACGGAGATTTTAGAAAAGAAAAAATTGCAACTGTATATCAATTATATCAAAAAAGATTAAAAGAAAATAATGCAATTGATTTTGACGATATAATAAATTATACAATAAAAATACTAAAAGAAAATGTAGATGTACTTGAATATTATTCAAATAAATTTAAATATATATTAGTTGATGAGTATCAAGATACAAATAAATCACAATTCACATTAGTAACAATGTTAGCATCAAAACATGGAAATATTACGGCAGTTGGAGATAATGACCAAGGTATATATAGTTTTAGAGGAGCTGACATTTCAAACATATTAAATTTTGAAAGAGATTTTCTAGGAACTAAGATAATAAAGCTAGAGCAAAATTATAGATGTACAGGAAATATATTAAAAGTTGCAAATGCGGTAATAAAAAATAATGAAGTAAAATATGATAAAAAATTATGGACTGAGAATGAAGTCGGAAGCTTGCCAAAGGTGTTTTCAGCAGATAATGAATATGATGAAGGAAGATATATTGTTGAGCAAATAAATCATCTTAGAAGAGAAGAATATTATAAATATTCAGATTTTGCAGTATTATACAGAATGAACACACAATCAAGAGCAATAGAAGAAATATTAAGAAGAGAAGGAATACCTTATAAGGTTGTCGGTGGATTAAAATTCTATGAAAGAAAAGAAATAAAAGATATAATTTCATATTTGAGATTAATACAAAATCCAGCAGATAATTTAAGTTTAAATAGAATTATAAATGAGCCTAAAAGAGGAATTGGAAAAACAAGTTTGGATAATGTAACAAAGGTTGCAGAAGAGAATAATACATCAATGTATGAAGTTATAAGAAATGCAGAACAATATGGATTAAATAGAGTTTATTTGAATTCCAGAGAGTTTGTAAATTGTATGGAAGAATTTATTGAGCAAAAAGATAAATTAAAAATATCAGAATTAATTAAAAAGGTATTAAAACAATCAGGATATACAAAAGCATTAGAAAATGAAAACACTGTAGAAGCTGAAAATAGAATTGCAAACTTAGATGAATTTTTAAATGTTGCAATAGAGTTTGAAGAAGAGTCAGCAGATAATCAATTAAGTGATTTCCTTGAAGGAATAACATTATCGAGTGATTTAGACAATGTAGAAGAAACAGATGAAACTGTTACATTAATGACATTACATAGTGCAAAAGGTCTTGAATTCCCTGTAGTATTTTTAGTTGGAATGGAAGAAGGAATTTTTCCAGGATATAAATCAATCGGAGAACAAAAAGAACTTGAGGAAGAAAGACGACTATGCTATGTAGGAGTTACAAGAGCAAAAGAGAATTTATTTTTAACAAATAGTAGGCAACGTACAACATTTGGTTCAACAACATATAATCCACCATCAAGGTTTTTACAAGAAATTCCTAAGGAATTACTAGATGGATATAATGATTCTATTGTCGGAAGAGCTAAAAAAGGAAATGATGTATTTAGTGATAGCCCATATTCTTGGAGTTATGGCAGCAAAAATAATGGAAATATTAAAACATATAAAGCAACTGAACCACAATATGCAAATTCTGCTTCAACTACAGGAAATACAGGTTATGCATATAGAACGGCAGAAAGTTTCTTAAATAATATAAATAAAAGTCCAGAAACAGATGAAATTGATTTTTCAGAATATCAATCAGGTAAAAAAGTATACCATAAAAAGTTTGGCGAGGGAATTATTAATTATGTTGAAGAAGAAGGAAACGATTTAAAAGTTGACATTAATTTTGATAAATTCGGACATAAAAGATTGATGGCAAGGTTTGCCAATTTAGAAATAGTAGACTAAAGCTTTAAGAAAGAAGATATTAGTAATGCAAATATTACTAGTATCTTTTTTGTATAAGTTGGAAAAAATCTGTACATAATAAAAATATAAATTTATAAGAAAGGGTGATTTAAATGGCAGATTTAACACAAGCAGAATTACAACATTTAAGACATTTAATAGGAGCACATGAAACAGCATATCAAAAATTATCAGTGTATTCTGGACAAGTGCAAGATGCTCAAATTAAGCAAATGTTTACAAAATCAGCACAAGATGCATTAAACACAAAACAAAAATTAATGAGTTTTTTAAATGGTTAGGAGGAAAAAATAAATGGATGAAAAAACAATGGTAAATGACATTTTAGGTAGCGTAAAAGCAGATTTAACAGCATATCAAGCTGCAATATCAGAATCAGAAAATATGCAGTTAAGACAAACATTTCAACAAATAAGAAATGGTGATGAAAGTTTCCAATATGAATTATTTAAAGTTGCAAATGCAAAAGGATATTATAAACCAGCTCAAAAAGCAACTACAACAGAAATACAAACAGTAAAAACAGAATTACAACAATAAAATAGAAATTCTGAAAGGGCAATAGTGGTTGCCCTTTTATTATGTATTTGCTAAGTGGCTATTCCCTAAATATAAAAATAATATATATTTTTCTAAAATGCAAAACAGAGAAAATGGAAGAATAATAAAGGAAAAAAAAGAAGAAAACAGAAAACAGAATAAAAACCAAAGATAAGAAAAATTGCTAAAATGTATGTGTTTAATATACAATACAAGAAAAATATGTATTGAAAGGGAAATATAATGATAAAACATATATTAGTAATTGCAAGAAAGTCAATGAAGCTTACAATACTTATAGCTACCTCTGTATTTCTAATAATATGTGCGGTGGCATTATTTTTCAAGCCAATTTACAGTGTAACCTTAAATGGTGAGTTTGTTGGATACAGTAAAGATAAAAGTAAGTTACAAGCGAAAATTAATAAATACATAGAAAATGGTGATGAAAACAATGAAAGTGTTGCATTTGTACAAGTAGATAATTTACCTGAATATAAAATGTGTTTATTAAAAAGAAATATTGTTACAAATGATGATGAAATATTTGATAAAATAAAAGAATCTGGAATAACATATTATAAATATTATGCAATATTAGAAGGACAAGAAGAAAAAACATATGTAGCAGATTTTGCTACGGCAGAACAGATAGTACAACAACTAAAAGAAAAGGACAGTAACAATATTGATTCAATATCGATATTAGAATTATATGAAACAGAGATGATTGATTTTTCATCAAGCGAAGATGCAGTTGCAAGTTTATATGAAGAAAAAGTTGTTACACCAGAGCCAAAGAAACAAACCAAAATTGCAACTACTGGTAAAGTAACATCTGCAGGTGTTTCATATCAAAAAGTAGGATTAAGTGGAGTGAATTTAATAAGACCTATTTCAGGTAAATTGACATCAAGGTTTGGAGCTAAAAGTAGTATTAGATCAGGAGCACATACAGGTTTAGATATAGCTGCTCCGAAGGGAACACCTATAAAAGCAGCGGCTAGTGGAACTGTAACATTTTCTGGACGTAAAGGTTCATATGGATATATGACAGTTGTATCACACGGGAATGGTGTAGAAACTTGGTATGCACATTGTAGTAAATTATATCTTAGTGCAGGTGCAAAAGTTGAACAAGGACAAACTATAGCAGAAGTTGGCTCAACAGGGAATTCGACAGGATATCATTTGCATTTAGAAGTAAGAATTAATGGAGTGGCATATAATCCACAAAACTATGTATATTAAAATAAGGACGACTTAGTCGTCCTTTAAAATGTGTAATAAAATTTAAACTGAATTAAAAGAAGCAGGAGAAAATTTTCCGATAGATTTACCATATTCATTAAGTGAGCCAATAAATTGAACAGAATATGGGATCAATTCTCCAAATTCCATAAATGTATAAATTAAGGATTTTTGGAAAAATCCTTCTTGATTTTCTATGTATAAATAGTAATTTTTATCATACAAATAAAGAGAAAAAGTGCAAGAATTTACATCAAAGGACAAGTTATTCATATTATTGATATATGTAAATAAATTTAGGAAATCATCTAAAGCATCTAATTTCAATATTACTGGAGATGATATAATATTAAAAATATCAATGTCAGAAAAAATCTTAGTAATGGTAAAAATAAATCCACCATCATTGGCCATAAGTGCCTCAAATACTAATTTACAGTCATCTGCTTTAAAATTAACCTGCCTTTCTGCCTCTTGAAGAAGATTATGAAATATATCTTGGAACTCAGAACAATCTGATAAAAATGTTTCTTTAGAAACATTATGTGAGTCCATATCTTCTTTTGTAAAAACTACTTTTAATTTATTATCTGTTATTTTCTCAAATTTCATAATTAAACCAATCCTTCCTCAAGGAATTAACCCTACTTATATTATACTACGAATAAGACGATATTTAAAGTTGAAAAATATGGCAAAAAAATAATGTGAAAATTGTGTAAAAAATTCACATAATACTTGAAAAAAATGCAAAATCAATATATAATATTAACACGTGAAAAGTTATTTTCCGTAAGGGGGGCAAATATCAAAGAAATGGAGAGAAAAATTGTCTATAAAAATTAAAGAATTGCCTAAAACAGAAAGACCATATGAAAAATTAGAAAAATATGGTGCAAAAAAATTAACAAATGCAGAATTACTTGCGATAATAATAAAATCAGGAACAAAAGAAGAAACGTCAATAGGGCTTGCACAAAAAATACTAAAACTAAACGAATATGAAGAAAGAGAAGACTTAAATTTTTTAAGAGAAATAACAATAGAAGAATTTATGAAAATAAAAGGAATAGGAAAAGTAAAAGCAATACAATTAAAAGCAGTGTGCGAATTAGCAACAAGAATGAATGAAAATACAAAATATAATCCTACGAAAATAAAAGAATCAAGAGATGTTGCTAATTTATTGATGGATGAGATGAGATTTGAAAAACAAGAAATATTAAAATTACTCATGCTAGATAGCAAAAATATGTTATTAAAAATAAAAGATGTTGCTATTGGCAGTGGTAATTTTGCGTCAGCTACTATTAAGTCTATATTAAATGAAGCAGTTAAAATTGAAGCTCCAAAAATAATTTTAGTACATAATCATCCAAGTGGAAATCCCACACCAAGCATTAAAGATATTGAATTTACACAACAAATAAAACAAGGTGCCAAAATATTAGGAATAGAATTGGTAGACCATGTTATAATTGGCAGATTAAATTATAAAAGTATATTTTCATATGAATTAAAAAATAATTAGAAAATAAATTATGCCTTTTAAAAAAGATAGAAAGGAATGTTAGTGAAGATGGATTTTTTATCATTTAAATCAAGAGATATAGGTATAGACTTGGGAACAGCAAATATATTAGTAACATTAAAAAATAAAGGAATAGTTATAAGAGAGCCAGCAGTCATTGCCATAGATAATAAAAGTGGGGAAGTGTTAGCAACAGGTTTTGAAGCAAAAGCAATGCTTGGAAGAACACCAAAAGATATAAGTGCAATAAGGCCATTAAAAGATGGAGTTATAGCAGATTTTACCGCAACAAAATTATTATTAAAAAATATACTTGAAAGAGTGTGTAGAAAATATAATGCAATAAGACCAAGAGTAATTGTAGGCGTGCCTTCAGGGATAACAGAAGTTGAAGAAAGAGCTGTTGAAGAATCAATAATACATGCAGGTGCAAGAGAAGTTTATTTGATTGAAGAACCAATGGCAGCAGCAATAGGTGCAGATATAGAAATAGAAGAACCAAGTGGAAATATAATTGTTGATATTGGTGGAGGAACAACAGAAGTAGCAGTTATTTCCCTTGGAGGAATAGTAATAAGTAATTCATTACGAATTGCTGGAGACGAATTAGATGAAGATATAATTAATTATGCTAAAAGAGAACTAAATTTAGCTATAGGAGAAGCAACAGCTGAACTTGTAAAAAAAGAATTGGGTTGTGCAATGCCTTTAATGACACAAATGTCAATGGGAATAAAAGGTAGAGATTTAAATGATGGATTACCTAAAACTGTAACAATAACATCAGATCAAGTAGAAGAAGCTATGAAAGAATCTATAGAAAAGATAGTTGAAATTGTAAAAATAACACTTGAAAAAACACCACCAGAACTTGCATCAGATATAATGGAAAAAGGAATTATATTAGCAGGAGGAGGAGCATTAATCCAAAACTTGGATAAACTAATAAGTCGAGAAACAGGTATGCCGGTTTATGTTGCGGAAGAACCATTAGACAGTGTTGTAAAAGGAACTGAGAAAACACTATTAGAAATAGACAAGCTAAAAACAGTTCTAAAAAATTCCAGAAAAAGAAGATAAAAAGGATGAGAGTAAATGGAGAGAGAAAGACAAAGTGGGATTATAGGGGTTATAATAACTATAATCATATTAATATTATTGATTGTATTTACAAATACCAAGAAAACAGACATAACAATAGTTGAGGATATTGCAAATACAGTTGTAGTGCCTATAGAGAACGGTTTAACATATTTAAAAAATAAAGTAAATAATAATGATAAATTTTTTACGAATGTAAACGAACTAAAAACAGAAAATGAACAATTAAAACAAAAAAATAGTGAACTTGAGCAAAGCATGAGAGAATATGAAATAATAAAAAATGAAAATGAACAATTAAAACAAGAACTAAATTTATCAGAAAAATATGGACAATATACAACAGTTCCAGGAACGATAATATCAAGAGATATTAGTAATTACACAAAAACGATAGTAATTAATGTTGGAAAAGATGATGGAATTGAAGAAAAAATGACAGTAATAGCAAATGAAGGATTAGTTGGATATGTAGTATCAGTTACATCACATACAGCTAAAATACAAACAATAGCTGATAGTGCAAGTGCTACAAGCTGTTTAACAAGTACTACGAGAGAAACTATGATAAGCAAAGGTACGGTTGAAAAAAATTCATTATTAAAAGCAACATATATTGAAACAGGTGCTAACATTATTGAAGGAGATAGTGTAGAAACATCTGGACTTGGAGGAATATATATAAAAGGAATACATGTTGGTAAAGTGAAAAAGGTTGTTGATGGAACAAATAAAATTGATTCATATGCAGTTATAGAATCAGCAGTTGATTTTGAAAAATTAGAAACTGTACTTGTTATAACGAATCAATAAAATAGCAGATTTAGGAAGGAATGTGATTAAAAATGAAAAAATTTATTATATATATTTCCTTAATCATTGCTTTTATAATAATTTATTTATTACAAAGTATAGTATTTACGAACCTTACTATAGCAGGAATAATGCCAAATTTATTCGTAATTTTTATACTGTTTATTGGTCTATATATGGGCAGAAGTAGAGGCGTAATATTTGGAATTATTTTTGGTGTTTTCATAGATATTTGGATAGGAAGAAATCTCGGAATAACATCAATAGCCCTAGCAATAGTTGGATTTTTAGGTGGAATATTTGATAAAAACTTTTCAAAAGAGAGTAGAATAACAGTTATTATAATGTGTGCAATATGCACAATATTATATGAAACTCTTATATGTATATTAAGATATATAACTGTGGGCATAAACATAGAAACACTACAATTTATTAAGATATTAAGTATTGAAGTTTTATACAATATTTTATTAGCAATAATATTATATCCATTAATAAAAAAAGTCGGTTATGAAATAGAAAGTGAAATAAAAGGAAATAAAATTTTTACAAGATATTTCTAGTGAAGAATAAAAAGTATGAAATCTTCTTGTATGCAGGAATTAAATATAATTTATGAAAGAAGGTGAAGAATTGAACAATAGAATAAGACTTGACAGAGAAACATCATGGGAAAAAGATAATAACAATGATCAAATTAATTTTAGATTTAATTTAATAACTGTAGTAGTATATATAATTGGAATAATATTAATTGTTCAATTATTCAACCTACAAGTAGTAAATGGTGAATCATATAGGGATCAGTCAAATACAAGACTTTCAAGAGTAAGCACAATAAAGTCAGCAAGAGGATCAATTGTTGATAGAACTGGAACAGAGCTGGCAGGGGTAAAAACTAAATATAGTATTGAAATGTATAAAACTAATATAGCAAATGACCAATTAAATGACTCGATATTAAAATTGGTTAATTTATTAAATGAATATCAAATTTCATATACTGATACATTTCCTGTTAATGTTAATCCATGTGAATACACTATTAGTGGAGATGAACTCGCAACATGGAAAACAAAATACAAAATAAAAGAGGATGCAACTCCAGAAGAGGCAATAGAAAAATTTAAGAACAAATATGAAATTCAAAATGACAACATTGAAGATGCTAGAAAGATTATATCAATAAGATATAAAATAACTACAACAGGATATAGTACAACAAAATCTATACAAATAGCAGAAGATGTTAGTCAAGATGTTATATCGCAATTAAGTGAGAAAAATAGTGAATTTCCTGGAATAAGCATAGAGCAAAAAGCAATAAGAACATATCTAACTGGTAGCTTAGCATCACATGTAATAGGATATACTGGTAGAATAAGTCAAGAGGAATATGAAAGTAAAAAAGAAGAATATGATAGTGATGATATTATTGGAAAAACAGGAATAGAATCTTTATTTGAAAAATATTTAAAAGGTCAGGATGGAGAAAAACAAGTTGATATGTCTGTTAATGGAACAATTAACGGAGAATATGTAACAAAAGAAGCAAAAGTAGGCGATGATATCGTTTTAACAATAGATTCAAACCTACAAACTGTTACGGAACAAGCATTAGAGAACTGTATTAATAAAATAAGAAGCGGTGGATTTTCACAAACATATGATGCAAAAGGCGGAGCGGCTGTTGTAATGAATGTAAATACAGGTGAAGTTTTAGCAACAGCAAGTAATCCAACATATGAACCAGAATGGTTTAGCGGCGGAATTGACCTAGATAGATGGAAAGAACTTAGAGATAATCCATCACACCCTATGCTAAATAAAACTATACAATCTGCATATGCACCAGGTTCAATATTTAAGATGGTTACAGCAATAGCCGGATTGGAAACAGGTGCTATAACAACAAAAGAAAAAATAAATGATACCGGTGTATACAGAAAATATAATGCAGAATGGAAATGTTGGTATTATACAAGTTACCATAGGGGACATGGATATCAGAATGTAACTCAAGCACTACAACATTCATGTAACTATTTCTTCTATGAAGTTGGAGACAGAATGGGAATAAACACACTATCTAAATATGCATTACATTTTGGACTAGGAAAGAAAACAGGAATTGAGTTGCCAAGTGAATCAGCTGGTTCAGTTGCATCACCAGATACTAAAGCAAAATTAAAGAGTGGAGAATCTTGGTACCCAGGAGAAACACTTTCTGCTTCAATAGGACAAAGTTATAATAACTTTACACCAATGCAAATTGCAAAATATATTTCAACAATAGCTAACGGAGGAACAACAGTAAAACCTACAATAATAAAAACAATACTGGATTCAACAGGTAATGAAGTTTCAAGAGATGAAATAGAAAATTATACTAATCAAAAACTTGGAATAGACACATCTGATGATGGAATAAATATTAATCCAGAAAATATAAGTATTGCTAAAGAAGGTATGAGAATGGCTACAAGTGAGGCAGGTGGAACAGCATACAATATATTTAAAAGTTTTAATGTAGAAGTTGCGGGAAAGACTGGTTCTGCAGAAGCAGGAACAGATAGTAATGGAAATGATAAAGTAAATGCATGGTTTGTTTGTTTTGCACCATTTGAAAATCCTGAAGTTGCAGTTGTTGTAATGATAGAAAATGGTGGACATGGAAACTATGCTGCAGAAGTTGCTAGAGATATTTTAGTACAATATTTTGGAAAAAATGAAGTTGCGGAAGTTAATGAGAGTGTTACAGCGGTTCCTTATACAGAACAAACCAGATAACATGGTGAAAATTTAATTCTTTTCCAATCAAGGTTTGTACCTTTATAAAAGAATGTGACTAAAAATGAAAGGAAGTAAAAGATGAGTTGTGTTAGTGTAAATTTGAAAAAAGATGAAATATTAATAAAAATAGATGATAATAGTGAACATGAAGATGTTCTAACAGATTTAAAACTAAAGTTAATTGACTTAAAAAAACTATACCAAGATGCAAAAACACCAATTAGAGTTACAGGAAAAATACTAAAAAATATTGAAATGGATGAAATAAAAGAAATAATACAAAACGAAATAAATGTTGAAGTCAATTTTGATACACCGAAAACATTAGGGCTTCATAGTATTACAAAAAGTTATAAAAAAGATGTTGGAATTTCTGAAACTAAATTTCATAAAGGATCATTACGTTCAGGACAAAGAATGGAAGTTGATGGAAGTATTGTAATAATAGGAGATGTAAATTCAGGTGCAGAAGTTATTGCAACAGATAATATTGTAGTAATAGGAACCCTAAGAGGGCTAGCGCATGCAGGAGCAAAAGGAAATAAAGAAGCAATAATAACAGCTAGTACATTAGATGTTGTTCAACTTAGAATTTCTAATATTGTTAAAGAAATTGACAAAGATGAAGAAGAAATACAAGAATGTGCTTATATCTATGTTGAGGAAGATAAAATTGTAAGCAAATTCTTGCATTCAACTAATTAATAAAAGCAATAGTGAAATAAAAAGGCTTTCATCTTTTACTTCTTCTTTATATAAAAGATATAAAAGACTTAAAATTAGGACATCATCAAAATATAATTTAATTCCAAATAAGTCGAGCCAAACCGTACTATTGATATCAGAGCTGTTATGACTACGGCTATCTGGAGCTGAAGGGATCTCATCAGAGATGATGGGGTCTTTTTCCTTTTCTTGGATAGAAGGAGGGGATTGTGCTACACAATTATTGGGAACGTATCTATTATAAAAGTTGTTGCGATAATAATTATTATAATAAGGGAAAGGCCTATTGTATCTAAAAAAATTATTCATTTAGTTCACACTTCCTTATCATCTTTATTTTTATTCATCATATCAGCAATTTTAGAAATGTTAAGCATATTAACATATTGGTCAAGTTTATTTTTTTTGCTATCTCGAAGATATGGCTTTAAGGAATACAATAGATTAGCACGTGGGTCATTTTTACTATTCATATTATCCATAACTGACTTCATTTTCATGATTGTATTCATATCAATATTAAAATTATTAGAATTAGTTGCAGTGCTGTTCGGAGAAGATTGATTATTAGAATTCATCATATTACTAAAATTATTAAGCATTTCAGGAGAAACTTGACTAAGAATATTGTTTATGTCCATATTGTTAGAGCCATTGTTTGACATAGGATTCTGTGAGCCAGAATTAGAAGAACCTTGAAGGTTGTTCATCATTTGTTTAACATCGTCTGGAATGTTGCCACTATCAACCATTTTTTTAACACTTGCAAATAAATCGTCCATTTTATCAGACATAATATCACCTCAAAATAATTTATGCATTATTATACATTATATGATTTTAAAAAAATTGTGTGAACCCAAATATGCGTAATAAAAAAGTATAAAATTTCGATAAATCCTTGTAATTTTCAACAATCTATAATAAAATATAGAGCGTAATACAGTAGAAAAAATAGTAAAAAAAATATAAATATCACAAAATGTAAAAAACTTTTTTATAGTAAAGTACTAAAAAAGACAAAAAACACAAAAGAAAAAGATTAGAATTATACTATATTATGAAAAAGTATGGGGTGGTAAGGATGTTAAGAAACAATATAAATAAAGATATACTTAAAAATTTAGTAAATATGAAGAATATAATAATATATATAATATCATTTATGGTGTCAACAATAGGAATGGGACAAGAAGTCTCACCTTTTAGTATAGCAATGGTTGGGGCAAGCTTAGCAGGAGGAGTACCTGCTATAGGTGTTGTTACAGCATGCTTAATAGGAAACATTATTGGAATTGGAACACTAGGAACACTAAATTACATATTAATAATATTAGTGTTAATTATAGCAATGTGTTTGAAACCACCAAGAGAAAGTGACGAATACAAAAACGAACAAATACAATTAGGTGGTCACATATTTGCAAGCATTATTTTTGTTATGTTAGCAAAACTAATAGCAACACATTTCACAGTTGGAGACTTGTTGCTAAACATAACACTTGCAATACTTTCAGTAGTGTTTTATAAAATATTTGTGAACTCTTTAGTTGTTATACAAGAAATAACTGAAAAACGAGCATTTTCAATTGAAGAAGTAATAGGCGCAAACTTATTACTAGCAATAGCAATATCAGCAATTGGAGATATTGGAATATTTGGTTTATCAATAAGAAATATATTAAGTATTTTAATTGTATTAATACTTGGTTGGAAAAATGGTGTATTAATAGGTGCAACATCAGGAATAACAATAGGCGTAACACTAGGGATAATATCACAAGGAGAACCAATAGTTATTGCAGTATATGCTTTATCAGGAATGATAGCAGGAATACTTAACAGGTTTGGAAGAATAGGTGTAATAGTAGGATTCTTAATAGGAAATGCTATATTAATATATGCATCAAATGGAATGACAACAGATTTAGTATTGTTTAAAGAAGTACTAATAGCATCATTGGGCCTACTTGCTATGCCAAAATGGGTTGGAATAAATATTGAAAATTTTGAAAACACTGAAAAATTATTACCAGAGTACAATTCGAGAGGGCTAAGCCAAAGTAAAGAAACAATAAATAAATTAAACATGGTATCAGAGACAATTAGAGATATGGCAAATACATATAAAGAAGAAAAAACAGAAAAAGATAAAAGTAATAGAGATATATTTACAAAAAACAGAGATAAATTTATTACAGAATTATTAAACAATTTAGATGGACTTGAAGATAATATGTTATATGAAGATATGACTAAAACTGATAGCCCTATTGTACATGAATTGTTTGAAAAATTATTAGAGAAACAAGAAATTGATAGTATTGATTTAGTAAAAGCATTTGAAAAGTTTAATAATTATATAGTACAATTCAATGATGAAAAAATAAGCAAAAAAGTAAAAAATGACATAGAAAAAGTTGTTAGAGCTGTAAATTATGCATATAAGACAAGTAAATCAGACTTTATATGGGAAGAAAAGATAAAGACAAATAAAAAAAATGTACAAGCTCAATTAAATGGAGTATCTAAAGCTATATCTAGCATAGCCGTAGAGATGGAAGAAGAAATAAATACGAAACAGGATTATATAGACGAAAAAAATAGAATCGCTACAGCACTTGAAATAAAAGATATTTTAGTAGAAGATATACAAATAAACATAAAAGAAAATAGACATTTTATAGACATATATCTAAAAGATGAAAGCAAAACAAGTGAAACAAAAGATATCGAAAAAATAAAAAAAGTATTGGAAAAAGTTATAAATGAAAAATTCATGTTAAATGAAACTAAAACAAAGAAATTAAGCAAACAGGGCAAGAGAGTATTTAGTTATTTATCTGCTGATAAATATATAATTCAAATAGGACAAGCAACAGAGACAAAAAAAGGACAAATGGTTTCAGGAGACAGCATTATCCAAACAAGATTAAATGATGGAAAATATTTAGTGGCAATAAGTGATGGAATGGGAGCAGGACCAGAAGCAAGAAAAAGTAGTCAGATTGCAATAAAAATGCTAGAAAGATTGTTAATGTCGGGGTTTGACAAAGATACATCAATTGACTTAATTAATACAACAATTATGAATGCTAATGAAGAAATATTTGCTACACTTGACATTGCAATAGTAGACTTATATAATGGAAAAATAGAATTCATAAAAAATGGAGCATGTCCAACATATGTGAAAAATAAAAAGAAAGTTCAAATAGTAAAATCACTAAGTTTGCCTGCGGGAATACTAAAAGACATAAATTTAACAACATATGATAAAGACATAGAAAATCAAGATATATTAGTAATGTGTAGTGATGGAATATTAGATTCAAATATAGAATTTAAAAATAAAGAATTATGGATAAAATATATGTTAGAGGATATGGAAACAGACAATTGTCAGAAGATAGCAGATATTATATTAAATGAAGCTATTGATAATAATTATGGAATATCAAAAGATGATATGAGTATTATTGTTTGTAAATTAATCAATAATGTATAACAGAAAGGATACTATTAGGATGAAAAAAAACATAAATAAAATGATGAAAAATGAAAAAGGAGCAATAACATTATTTGTATTGATGGCATGTTTATTCTTTGTATTTATTTTATCAACAACATATATATCAAACATGAATAAATTACAAATACAAGAACAACAATTAAAGCAAATACAAGAAAATTACGCAAAAGAAATAGAAGAAGAATAAAAACAATATTCATCTAAATAAAGAAAGGAATGTGATAAAATGAGTAGAGGCAAAAGATATGAAACAACAGAAAAACAATTGAATTATCAAAAAGTCGTAGCAGTAGTAATAGCAATAGCAGTAGTCATAATGTTTATTTTCATAATAAGAAGTGCTTTTAAAGAAAGACAAAACATCCATAAAGAATATGAGTATTTTACAGTATACTCAGAAAATAAATGGGGTGTAATAAATCAAGAAGGAGAAATTGTAATACAACCATCATATCAAGAAATGATTATAATTCCTGATAAAACAAAAGACGTTTTTATTTGCATGTATAATGTGAATGAAGAAACAGGCGAATATAAGACAAAAGTTATAAATAGCCAAAATGAAGAAATATTTACAAACTATGAAAAAGTTGAGGCAATAGAAAATATAGATAAAAATGAAAACGTATGGTATGAAGAAGGAATATTAAGAACAGAAAATAATCAAAAATATGGATTAATAGACTTAGGTGGAAAAGAAATTCTACCATGTGAATATGATAGTATAAAAGCATTACAAGGAATTGAAAATAGTCTACTAATACAAAAAGATGAAAAAGTAGGAATTGCAAATAGCAAAGGAAGTATAATTATAGAACCTAATTATAAGGAGATTAAAAACCTTGGGGATACTTATAAAGAAGGATATATTACCATAAATGATGAAAACAAATATGGTGTAGTTAGCACAACAAAAAAACAGGCATTAGACAACAAATATGATGATATTGAACAAGTTTATTTAGATAACTATTATCTTGTAAAACAATCAGGTGTAAAAAGAGTAATAAATACATCTGGAGAAATAATTTTAGAAGGCAATTTCGATGATATAACATCAAATACATCAAAAGGCTTTATATTTAAAAAAGGTGATTTATATGGGGAAATAAGCACTGAGGGAGATACAGTTATAGAACCAAAATACCAATATTTGGAAGAAACAGAACCAAATATATTTATTGCAAAACAAGATGATAAATATGGAATAATAGATGAGCTTGAGGAAGTAAAAATACCATTTGAATATACAGGAATAAAATACAACGAAAAGGCTAATTTATTTATAGCAGAAACTTCCGAATATAAAACAGCATTAATAGACAAAGATTTTAATATAAAAGTTATAGGAATATTATCAGAAATAAATACAGAAAAATCATATATAAGAATGAGAGTTGATGATGGATATAAATATTATGATTTTAATTGTGAAGAAAAACAAAGTAAAAATGTATTACCTGATAACACATTATTTTTAAATAAAAAAGATGGTAAATATGGTTTTGTTGATGAAAAAGGAAATGTAGTTGTTGATTATATATATGATGACGCTACAGAACAAAATCAATATGGATTTGCTGGGGTAAAGAAAAATGGACTATGGGGTTCAATAGATAAAGATGGTAAAATAGTAATAGAGCCAAAATATAATTTAGAAAATAATTTACAAATAAATTTCATAGGAAAATGGCATTTAGGACAAGACATAAATATGAATTATTATTGTGAAAAATAATAAATTAATAATAAAACAATTATGAAAGGAACGTTGTAGTAAATGGAACTAAAGACGAAGTATCAATATACATATTTTATATATCCATATGTTATAAAGGAAAGTAAATATACAAAATATTTATTAAAATTATTAAAAGATGAAAATTGTAAATTAAGAATATTTAAAAAGGATAAAGATTTAGATATATATTCGTATTTTTCACACAGAACTAAAAACTATATGTTTAATAGTTTTAATTTAACAAGGTCAAAAATAATGAAATTAGAAGAACTGCCTGTTGATACAAAAGCAGCAGTTCTTTCGAAGAATCCGTGCACAATATTTGAATATACAATTAATAAAGATATTCAGGGAAAAACAGAAGAAAGAAGCGGAATATTTTTTAAAATATCTAAAATAGAAATAATCTGTTTTAATACAGGAATCTGTTTTTTATGTATAAAAACAAATATTGAAGAAAGTGACAGTTTTTCAGATGTTTTAAATTTCAATTATAAATTTAGAGATATAAATCAAGAATTTAATAATATGAATAATTATGATAATATAAGGGTTCAAACAAACTATTTTAGTGATGTTAAATATTTTAAGGAATTTATAACAAGTATTACAGGCACAAATATAGAAGCAATGAAACTTGATGTAGATACAGAAAGATTTTTAACATATTCATATGTATGTGTAAATCAAGAACATTGGGATAATACACATGAGTTTCATAAAATAAAAGATAATTATATAAAATTTCTTAATATATTACCAAGTGATAATAGTGTAAATTATTCAAAAGAAAATATGAAAGTGATTTCTAAATGGAGATATGCAAAATTAGGATTAACTAAACAAGGTGCAACATTATTTTGCTCAGGTGCAGATATAAATAATTATACTACATTTCCTCAAAAGTTTGAAGAACAATATTTATATACATATATATTAGCACTATATACAAAAATATATTTGAAAAAAATAGACTTGGAATTTAGACAAGGAAATAAAGTGAAAAAAACTAGAAAAGAATTTATTAAATTTACACAAACTTTGTGGATAAATGAAATAACATCAGATGATACAGGCTCATTATTTTTTCAATATTTAAAAGATGTATTAGAATTAGATAAAATATATTTTAATACAAAAAATAAATATGATATATTATATAAAGAACTAAAAATAGAAAAAAATACAAAAATTAATATATTAATATCAATATTATTAATATTAACAATAATATTTAATTTATTAAATATTTTTTATTTGTTTAACAAATAAAAAAATAAAAAAATAAAAAAATAAAAAAATAAAAAAATAAAAAAATAAAAAAATAAAAAAATAAAAAAATAAAAAAATA
>CAKPSX010000006.1 GCA_934184665.1 uncultured Clostridia bacterium
TCAATTCTAGTTTCCATCTACATTTTCTCCTTCGAATTTTGATTTTTTGCTACATCTTACTCCAAGTTTTCCACATTTTTCTGCTCACATTTGCCATAAAACCAATTTTACAAAACTATATTTTATCTTTCTAAAACTAATCTTATAACGCATACTGCAAACTTCTTTTCAGACTTCGCACTCAAAATTTCTATATTTATTATTACCAATTTTATTACATTTTAAACATAGAATTATTTCAAAATTATAATATCAAAAATGCACCCACAAGTCAATACGTTTTGCAATTATTTTTGAGTGCAATCGACTTTTTTATTTTAAATGATGTTTTATGTTATTTAAAAATTCAGTTCAAGAGTAATCATTTCTAGTATGGACGGATGCTTGCAAGCAGGAAAAATCCCTCCTATTTTAAATAGGAAGGATTAGCTAAATACCAATCTATTGTTTTTATTATTCCATCTTCAAATTTTGTTTTAGGAGTCCAGCCTAATTCATTTGTGATTTTTGTAGGGTCTATTGCATATCTGTAGTCATGACCTTTTCTGTCTTCAACAAATGAGATTAAATCTTCACTTTTTCCTAATCTTTTTAATATTAGTTTAACTATATCTATATTTCTTTTTTCATTATGGCCACCAATGTTGTATCTTTCTTTTGGCTTTCCATTTGAATATACTAAGTCTATTGCTTCGCAATGGTCTTCAACATATAGCCAATCTCTTATATTTTTACCTGTTCCATAAACTGGTAGTTTTTCATCATTCATTGCTAATTTTATCATATGTGGTATTAGTTTTTCATTATGTTGATATGGTCCATAATTGTTTGAACAGTTGGTAACTGTTACATTCATTTTATATGTTTCTGCATATGCTAATGCAATTAAATCTGAGCTTGCTTTTGATGCTGAATATGGGCTGTTTGGTTTTATTGGTGATGTTTCTGTAAAATATCCTTCTTCACCTAATGTTCCATATACTTCATCTGTTGATATATGTACAAATTTATTTTTACTTCCTTCTCCCCATTTTTGCTTTGCAGCTTCAAGTAATGTATGTGTTCCTATTACATTTGTTTGTGTAAATATAAATGGTGTTTTTATACTATTATCAACATGTGATTCTGCTGCAAAGTGAATTACTCCATTTATATCATATTTATCAAATATTTCTTTTACAAGTTCAAAATCACATATGTCTCCTTTTTCGAATTTTATTTTATCTTTCACATTTCTTAGATTTTCCATATTACCAGCATATGTTAATTTATCTAATACTATAATATTATATTCTGGGTGCTTTTTTGTTATATATTCAACAAAATTACTTCCTATGAAGCCTGCTGCGCCTGTTACTAGTATGTTTTCCATCTCTTATCTCCTTCTTGTTGTGAAAGAATTACAATTTTAGGCTGTGTCAGATTTCATTTAAAACGCAGTTACATACAACTCGTATGCGCCTTTGCCTTTTAAATAAAAGTTTCCTTGCCAAAATTTAATTCTTTCCCAACTAAACTATTTTCTTTTTAATAGATTTAGTAAATACTTACCATATTGAACTTTTTTCAATTCATTTCCTATTTCTTCTAACTGCTCATCATTTATGAAACCTTGTCTCCAAGCGATTTCTTCTATACACGCAATATAAAATCCTTGTCTTTCTTGTACAGTTGCTACAAAATTACTTGCATTTAGCATTCCTGCTGGAGTACCTGTATCAAGCCATGCAAACCCTCTTCCGAATTGTAAAACTTTCAATTTTTTATTTCTTAAATATTCTGCATTTATATCTGTTATTTCTAATTCGCCTCTGCCAGATGGTTTTAGTCTTTTTGCTATTTCTATTACATTATTATCATAGAAATATAATCCAGGAACAGCAAAATTAGATTTTGGTTTTTTTGGTTTTTCTTCTAATGATATTACATTTTTATCATCATCAAACTCAACTACTCCAAACTCTGTTGGATTGTCAATTGGATATGCAAATATATATCCACCTTCTTTTAATTCTGTTCCTCTTTTTAGTATATCTGCAAAACCTTGTCCGAAGAAAATATTATCTCCAAGTACTAAGCAAACACTGTCATCTCCTATAAATTCTTCTCCAACTATAAATGCTTCTCCTATTCCTCCTGCTTTTTCTTGAATTTTATATTGTATGTTTACTCCTAATTTTGAGCCATCTCCAAATAAATCTTCATATAGTTTTATATCTCTTGGAGTTGATATTATTAATATATCTCTTATTCCACTCATTAGTAATACTGATAATGGATAATATATCATTGGTTTATCATATATTGGTAAAATTTGTTTTGATACACTTATTGTCATTGGATATAATCTTGTTCCTTTTCCACCTGCTAATATTATTCCTTTCATTTACTATTCCTCCTAATTATTACTTTTATATTGAATATATAAATACACCTGCTAAAACTATTAATAATCCTATTAATTTTTTCTTTTTTATTTTTTCTTTTAAAAATATATAACTTAAAACTGCCACAAAAATATATTCTAATGTTCCTAATATTGGTCCATATGATAATGGCAAATATTTATATGCAAATACTGAGCATAATGTTGCTATAAAAAATATTGAATATGAGCAAATCGTTTTTACATTCAAATATTCTTTTATTATACTATCTTTTTTTGTATCTGCTGATTTCTTTAAAAGTACTTGTGCAAATGCAGAAATCAAAACACCTGCTATATAAATTAATCCATATATAAATACTTTATTCATCTGAAACCACCACCAGACTTACTCCTATAAATACGACAATTGCTCCTATTATCATATTTACTGTGATTTGCTCTTTAAAAAATAATACTCCCCAAACTATACCCCAAACTATTGTTATAGCTTTGTTTATAAAGGCAGTGGTTAATGAAAATCGTTTTAAAACTTGTTGCCACATTATTGCATATATTCCCAAAATGAATATTGATAATCCATAAAATAGGCAAAACTTCAAAGACAAGAAATCACTTGAGCCTGCTAATTTTGAGAATACTCCACAAAATGAAAATATTAGTAATATTATATGTAAAAATATGTAGTTTTTTATTTTTTCTTTTTTCACGTTTATTTGCATTCCTTTCCAAGTACATCTTTAGCCTGAAAATAACTATAATTCCAATAACACAGTTTGCATCACTCAAAATTATAATTATTTTCAGAACATTTTTATTCTTTTGTAAAACGTTGTGCTTCCATTTCTTTTTTGTAATCTTCAAGATATGAAATATAATCATATTCTGGTTCATATCCTAAATCTTCTTTTATATTTGATATATCCATTACAAAGTCATCACAGTCTTTTTTCTCTGGACATTCAATTATTTTAGATGGATTGTCTTTTGGTGAAAATACTTTTATCATTCCTTCTATTTGTTCTCTCATTGTTGTTTTAACACCTGTACCAGCATTGTATTGTCCTGTAGTAACTTTATTTGTCATCATTGCTTTATATATCATTTGGCATAAATCTTTAACATAGACAATATCTTTTCCTAAATCTGGGTTTCCCCATAATTCTATGTCTTTTCCCTCAATTGCTCTTTGTATCATATATCTATATGATATAAGAACTTTTTTTCCATCAACATAGTAATATTCTTCTGGTGAATACATATATATATTAGGTAGTTTAAATATAAAGTTTTTAATTCCATATATTTGATGATAGCATTCTATTAAATCTACTGCTGCACATTTTGTAACTGCATATACTGCATGGTCTCCTTTAAATATTGGTTTTCTTGGTGCATATGGTTTTAATGGTAACTTATCTTTTAAATATCCATTCATCTCAGCCCATGTATGTGTATATATTATTCTATCTGCATTTACTTTTCTTGCATATTCTAATACATTTAATGTTCCTGTAACATTAACATCAATATATTTGTGAGGATCATCTTTTTCAAGATATGCTGGTAATACACCTGCAAAATCAACTATTGCATATACATTGCTTTGTGGTAATTTATCAAAATCTTTTTCATTTGTGATATCTACTTGTTCATATCTTCCATTATAAAATTTGAATGGATATTTTGATTTTGTTCCTGTTGCTATTATTTCATATTCCTCCATATTTAAATTTTTAAGTAAATAATCAATATAGTACATTCCTAAATTTCCTGCTGCTCCTAATACAATTACATTTTTCTTCATATTTTCACTTTCCCTTCTATTTGACATTATATTTTTCTTTAATAACATATTGTGGTGAATCATTAATACAAATATAAATTCTGCCAATGTATTCTCCTATAAGTCCAAGCATTACCATTATCATTCCGCCTATAAATAAGAATACTGCCATTAATGAACTATATCCTTGTAATACATTTGGATGGAAGAATAATTTATATATAATGATATATAGTCCATATAAAAATCCTACTAATGCTGTAATTACTCCAACTACTGTTGAAACTCTTAATGGTTTTACAGAAAATGCTGTGAAACCATTAATCCATAATTTAAGCATCTTTTTAAATGTAAATGTTGTTCTTCCAACTATTCTTTCTCTTTCTTCCATTTCCACATTTACTATATCACTTGTTGTTCTTAAAAGCAACCCTGTCATATATGGATATGGATTTTTATATTTTAATATTTCCTCAACTATATATCTTTGCATAGCTGAAAAGTTTGTAAAGCTTAAATCTTTTGGCTTTTCCATAACTACTTCTGTCATTTTTCTATTTACAACTGTTCCGAAACTTTTGAAAATAGATTGTTTATATACTGGATATTTTGCTATTGAAACATCGTGTCCTTCTTCTAAAGGTTTGATTAATTTCCATAAACTTTCCATTGGGCATTGTCCATCATCATCCATTAATATAATATAATCACCTGTACATACTGACATTCCAGCCATAAGTGCTCCTGGTCTATTCATGTTTTTTGCTAGTGATAAAACTTTTATTTTTTCATTTTCATTTGCAATATTTTTTAACACTTCTAAAACATTGTCAGGTGATTTATCATTAACTGCAACTACTTCATAATCATAGTCACTTGCTGATACTACTTTTATAATTTCATTTATTACTGGTTCAACTGTACGTTCACTTCCATAACATGGAATAATAAAACTTAATTTTTTGCCATTCATTTTTAATCACTTTCCTTTTTAAATATTCTCCTTATATTCTTGTCCTTTTAATACTACTGACTGGTCTATATCAAAGTATTTTTTTATCGCAGTATCAATCCAATCAATACCTGTCATAGCAGTAAATCCGTATTTTTCGTCTTTTGGAAGTAGTAAAACTAGTTCTTTATCTTTTTGACTCTCAACTGTTGGGTTTTCTTTTACAAAGTTTTCTAATCTTGAGATATTTTCATTATATATTATTTTGTTATCTTTATATCCCATATATATTTGAAGTGCATTAGACATTGCTGCCATTCCAAACACTAATAATATTGTAATAATAATTTTATCATTTTTTGATTTGTCAATATCTAAGCTATAAATTCCAGCATATGTTACTATCAGTACAATTCCCCAATATGCATTAACTACTGTTAAAGGTATTGCAAATGCTAATAAAATTGAATATTTATATTTTAATGATATATAACATAAATATCCTATTGCTATTATAAAGAACATTATTGTTGTAAATGTAGTTCTTAAAGGACTATATGGAGCCATTACCATAATTCCTTGTGTAAAATATCCTGATAATAATATTATTGGTAGTAATATATTCTTTTCTTTTTGAGCTATATAAATAGATATTATTAATGACATTAGCATTACTGCACTTGTTATCATATATGGCATTAATAAAGATAAATATAAACTTTTTTGGCAATATGCTATATATAAGTTTTTAAACATAAAGAATTTTTTTTGTATTGACTCTATATTTGGAAGATTTAAAGCCATTACTAAACATGTAAATAAGAAAATTATTATTCCTATATTAAAAAGTTGTAATATTGTTTTTTTAGTTTTGTTTTCTTCCTTATTAGCTACTTGAAGCCCTATTGCAGAAACCATTCCTAGCATTAATAGTGTGTAAAATGGTAGTCCAGCTGTTTCATATGTTTTAAAATCAAATAATAAACCATATACTCCATCAACTCTATATAATATTTTTTCTATAATGTTCATGTTGCTGTAATCTTGGAATGTATCCATTCTACCTGAGTTTCCTGGTGATAAATAAAATATCATACATCCTATTATACAAAACGCTATTGCCACCCATATTATTTTTTTGATTTTTTCTTTGTCTTTAATTTTTGAATATATAATTATTAATCCTGCTATAAATAATGACATTATACCTGTTTGGGCACTACTCCATCCTGAAAACAATCCCAAAATTGGTAAAAGTATATAATCATATTTTTTTATTTCTGTTTTCATTATTAATTTTGAATATATTGCATATATAAATATAAACATCTCAAATGTTGATAATATATAAGCAACACTTCCATCAAGCCAATAAATTGTTTCTTTTGCTGTATAAATTCCTAAGAAAAAGATTCCAAACCACATTATTGCTGCAACAATACTTCTACTATTTTTATTTTTAGATTTATATGTTGCCATTTTCGAACCTAAGCCAACCATTATTGCTATTAAGAGAGTGTTTATAATTTTCCAGACATTAGTTCCTACTTTAAAAAATAAAATAACTAATATTCCAGTATATCCTCCACCCCATTCAGTATAGTGTTCTATAAAATATGATAATATATCTGTATTTACATTTGGTTTTACATAATATCCTAATGAAAAATCATCAGCATACAAAACCACTTGATTCATTTGGATTAACAATAAAATATATCCAATTGCCATTATGACTATAAATATTTTATTTTCTGAAATCAGTTTTTTTAATTTTTCCATAATCCCTTTTATTCCTTCCTTAATGCACATATTAAAGTAATGAATCTATACCACTACTCTTAAGTTCGTCTTCTATTTCTTTTAGTTTTTCATCATTAGAATCTAATATAAAGAAACCTTTACGAGATGAACTGTCTGTAATTTGAGAGTTATCTTGTCTTATTTCTGTTTCATAACATATTTCTTCTGGAAATTTATTTTTTATAATTTCATATCTTTTTATATCTTCACCATTAAATATAAATTTAATAATTGCATTTTGTGGTTTATTTGCTTTTACTAATTTGATTTTGTTTCCTAAGGCAACATCTAATACCATTTTAACAAAATCATATCCTGTAGAAATTTTTACAAGATGTGAACCAATACAATCTCCACCCATTCTTGCTCCTATTTCTATTATTCTTATTCTTCCCTTTTCATCAACTTTAAATTCTGCATGTGATGCACTATTTTCAATTTTTAATGCTGTTAATGCTTTTTTTATTATTTCTGATGCATTTTTTTGTTGTTCTTCTGTTAAATCTGATGGTTGTTTATGACCTGTTTCTATAAAATGTGGTGCTCCTGTTGTATATTTTTTAGTAAATGTAAGTATGTGGTGTTCTCCATTTTGTGTAATTCCTTCACAGCTATATTCATTTCCTGTGATATATTCTTCTACAATAGCCTTTTTTTCAAATGATAGTTCTGCTGAAAGCGGAATTGCTTCTTTTACTTCTTCTATGTTTTTACATAAGAATATACCTCTACTTCCTGATCTATCTGTTGGTTTTACTATTACAGGAAATTCAAACCCATCTAATATTACTTCATCATCTTTACCTAGTTTTACGAATTTTGGTACATCTACTCCATTTTCTAAAAATACTTTTCTCATCTCATATTTATTTGTACATTGTTCAGAGTATTTTGGATTATTGCATGGAAGTCCTAATTCATGTGCTAGGTAATTTACCGTTATTGATGCTAAGTCAGAGCCTATTGATGCAACTGCTTGTGGCTTTATTTTTTTACATTCTTCAAGTATTCTGTCTTTTTCAACAATACTTATTGGATAAAAATAATCTGCTGTTTTTTCTCCAATTGAGCCATCTTTCCATGCAAATACATGTGTTTCATATCCTAATTCTTTTGCTTTTAATATAAGTGGATTTTGAAAATCGTTTGCTCCTATAATTACTACTTTTTTCATTTTATATCATTTCCTTCCTAAAAAATAAATTTATGGTCAGAAGAGAATTAAATAATTAATTCTTCTTCGCCATATCATATTCTTCTCTATTACGCAAATGTATATCCTAACATTAATCTTGCAAAATATGCAATACCACTAGCAATATGTAATGCTAGTAATAAATATCCTAGTGCAGTATAAATTTTCGTTTTATCATTTTTTGTATTTTCAAATAATGCAACTGAAGAAATAAATGTCATCATTAATGTAAAACTATATCCCCAATCGAAATTTCCATCTAATGCTCTAGCTCCTGTTTCTTCGAGACAAAGATATTCAAGTAAAGCCACTGTATTCATAATCCATACAAATGAATATTTTCTATCTTTAGCTATTTTCTTTATATTTATGGCCAATATAAATAGAGGAAAAGCTATTGATTGAATAAGTGATATCACTGGATACTCGTGATATGCCTTTAGTAGTGTCATAAATCCTATTTTTATTCCTGAACCATCATCTACTCCATATAGAACTTTTGCTTGATAAACCAATACTGACAATGAAATTAATACAGCACACCCAAATATTATAATATTTATTATTGCCTTCTTATTTTTTATGTTTTTAAAGAAATCAATTATTAAATATACTAACATAGCTGGTGCAAATGCTATTATAAAATTTGGCTTTATTAAATTTACTAGAAGTAATAATATAACAAAAAGAATATAATCTTTTGTTTCAATTTTACTCAAGTACTTTTTGCTCATTTTAAAATATAATAACATGATGCCAAGTCCAAGCAATTTCATACATATATAGGTTGAATTATGCCATTCATTTGCTTCTTGTACTCCCGCATTCCATCCTTTATGTATAAATGGTATAAATATAGCAATAGCAAAATTTAATAAAAATGCATATATCCAATTTTTAGTTGAGCTCTCTTTTGGAGTTGCAGTATAATAATCTAATAGTTTTTTTGTCAGAATAATTGTCAAAATAACTACTATTGATAGAAAAACTGCAATACCCAGATTCCCCCCAAAGTACATATATATAAATTTATATATTGGCTTTGTTATAGTATATTGAGATCCACTTGAACTAATAGCAGAACTTATATGTAAAATCAAATCACTATTAAACTTCCCAATGGCTTGATTATAGAAAAGCCATGTTGTCATACTTCCCAATCCTACAAAAAATAATGCTAAAACTATCATTCCTATTTTTTGTTTCATATTTTTTTCTTTTATTTTTTTAATAAAATCTTCTACCTTTTGTTTCATATTAAATTCTATCCCCTTTTAGCTTTTGTTTAAATTAATTCTTTAACTTTACTTACTACATATTTTCTATCTTCTTCAGTCATATCTGCATATAATGGTAATCTTAATAATCTACCTGCATACTCTTCTGTAACTGGTAAATCACCTTTTTTACATCCTAATTTTTCTCCCATTGGTGAAGTATGTAGTGGAATATAGTGAAATACTGCACTTACTCCATTTTCTTTTAATTTTGAAATTAATTCATTTCTTTTTTGTTCTGTTGGTAAAATTATATAATACATATGTGCATTATGTTTTGCATATTCTGGTATATATGGTCTTATTAATTTGCCTTGTTCTTCTAATTCTTTGAATTCTTCATTATAATAATTCCATACACTCATTCTCTTTTCCATTATTTCATTTGCTCTTGTTAATTGTCCATATAATAATGCTGCTAATATATCTGATGGTAAATATGATGAGCCAATTTCATGCCATGTATATTTATCAACATCTCCTCTGATAAATTGACTTCTGTTTGTTCCTTTTTCTCTGATTATTTCTGCCTTTTCGAATTGTTTATCATTTTTTACTATTATTGCTCCACCTTCACCCATAACATAATTTTTGGTTTCGTGGAAACTATAACAACCATAATCTCCAATTGTTCCTAATGGTTTATCTTTATAATATGCAAGAACACCTTGTGCTGCATCTTCTACAACTATTAAATTATGTTTTTTAGCTATTTCCATTATTTTATCCATGTCACATGCTACACCTGCATAATGTACTACAAATATTGCTTTTGTTTTTGGTGTAATTTTTTCTTCAATTAAATTAGCATCCATATTTTGTGTTCTTTTATCTATATCAACAAATACTGGCTTCGCTCCTCTTAATAATATTGCATCTGCTGTTGATACAAATGTATAAGATGGAACTATTACTTCATCACCTTCTTTTAATTCTGCAAGTAGTGCTGCTAATTCTAATGAATGTGTTCCTGATGTTGTTAATAAAAAGTTATTTATATTGCAATTTTCTTTAAACCATTCATTACATTTTTTTGTATATGCTCCATCTCCGCATATTTTGCTATTTATAAGTGCATCATTTATAAAGTTTTTTTCTACATCTGTTATTGATGTTTTTGTAAAAGGTATCATTTCTCCCACTCCTCTTTTTATTATAATTGTTCTGCAAATCCTTTTTGTAATTTATTAAATATCATATATCCTACTATACATCCTATTATAGAACATCCTATTAAAATAAGTAATGGTTTTAGTTCTATCATTGTTTGGTTATAAAATATACTTCTATATCCATTTATGATATATGTCATAGGATTACAATATAATATCCATTTAAATTGCTCTGGTATTGACTCTGGTGCATATACTATTGGTGCTGCATAAAATAGTAATTGTAAAGCTACACCAATTAAATGTTGTAAATCTCTTATATATATCGAAATACTTGATACAATTAGAGATATAGCTATTAACAATAAATATTGTGCAATTAAAACTATTGGATAAAATATTATATATTTGCTAATTCCTAATCCTCCAAATATTACGAATCCTATGATAATTATTGTGGATATAAGAAAATTTACTGTTTCACTTGTTACTACTGATATTGGTAATATTTCTCTCGGGAAATATACTTTTTTGATTATATTTCCATTTTCAACCATTGTAAATGCTGACCTTGATATTGTTGTTGCAAAAAATGTCCATGGTATTAATCCACAGCATAGAAATATTACATAGTTTTCTTGTGTATTTCTTAATATTAAAGGAAATACTAATGCATATACTGCTATTTGTAATAGAGGATTTAAGAATGACCATAAAACTCCTAAAAAGGAGTTTTTATATTTTCCTCTAATTTCTTTTTGTACGTTTGTTTTTAATAGTTCTCTATATTTATATAAATTTTTAAATACGTTTATCATTTTTTCTCCTTTTAGTCTTTTCTAATTTTTACTAATAATTTTTTAATTGGTTCATATATGTGTAATTTTTTAGTAATAGCAATCATTTTCAGTCTTGCTCTTCCTTCTGGCGTTTTAAAATAGTCATAACCACCACTTATATTTGTCATATCTCCATCAAATGGAACTATGCCAAAATATTCCAAATTGACTTGGTCACATAACCAATGATAATCTCCTCTAGTAGCGATAAAATTCTCTGTTATTAATTCTTTACAGATGCTTTGTGTTTTTTGTAGCATATTTCCAATTGCAATTTTTTCAACACTTGGTTCTATTGCAATTTTTTCAAGAATCTCTTCCATATTTTCTACCATTTGGTCTATTGTAAATCCATTCAATATTCTTTTTCGACAATTTGATTTATACTCATCTAAATTGTTTAATATTTTTTCTATTCCATCAACATAATTCATATATTCTTCTTTTTCATATGTTAATACTTGAATATCTTTTTCTTCTTGCATACATGGAACAATAACTCCAACTTCATCATTTATTAGTTCTGCTTGTCCTCCAACATTTGCTGAGACAACTGGAACTCCCATTGATAGTGATTCATAAGAAGTTAATGCTAAACCTTCTTTTATTGAACAATTTATTGTTAAATCACTTATTTTATATAATTTTGCTGTTTCTTTGATATTTCCTACGAATTTAACGTTATTTGTTAATCCATATTTTTTAAGTTTTGTCTCAAGCATTTCTAGCATTGGTCCATCACCTGCTATTATGCATAAAAAATCTTGTCTTTTTTGTTTTAATTCTCTTAAAATTTCTGCTAATAGCATTGGTCTTTTTTGTAAATCAATTCTGCAAATATAACTTAATATATATCTTGTGTCGTCTTCCTCAATTCCATATTGTTTACGAATTTCATTTTTATCATATTTTTCTGGGTCATATATTTTTTCATCTACACCAATATATACTGTTTTTACGTCTTTTTCATCTCTCCTGAAATGATTTATAAGTATTTTTCTGCTATTATCATTACATACTAATGTCTTGTCTATACATGGTGCTACCATACTTGAATCTCTTGAATATCCGCCACATCTGTTATACCATTCTTCCATATGAATATAGTCTACAATTGGTATATGTGAATATCTTGATTTTAGATATGGTATCATTGAATATCCTGTAAGGCTATTTGTATTTAATATTAAATTTATTCTATATTGTTTTATTAAATTATTTATAAATGCCGTCCAATATTTTTGGTCTATAAATGTTGTTAAATCATATACTACAACTTGTTCTTCAAAGTCTTGTCTCCATGAATTAACTTTTGGGTTCGTATTTACTATTATAAAATTAAATTTATCTTTATTTGCTCTTGTAACAAGGTCTAAATTAAATTTATCTGCACCACCTGTTGTCATCCACGGAATAATCATTAGCACATTTGTTTTTCCATTTTCTTTTATTTGATATTGAACATTTTCTGGAACTTCATCTATAATTTCTTGCCAATCATAATCTTGTTTTGGATATTGTATTGCTTTTATTTTTTGGTTTATTCCTTTTGCTGTCTCATTTACAATATTTAATGCTCTTTCTCTATTTTGTTTTGAGCGTTCTAACTCACTCGTAGTACTTTCTTTTTTCCTATACCAGAATCCTATGAAGTTCATTCTTACTGGCTTTTTGCCTTTTACTAATAATTTAAGCCATAAATTCCAATCTTCATAAACTGCTTTTTCTCTTAATTCATATCCATTAACTTCCCAAAAATCTGCTTTTCTTATTAATGCTGTTAGTACTAATAAATTGTCCTTTTGTTCTGCATCTGAATCAAAATATTTTATCCATTCAAATTCTTCATCTTGAAAATTTAATAGATCAGTATATGCCCATGACGCATCTTTATTTGTTTGTAATGTCCAATAAGCACATTCTAAATATGTTTTGTTTATTACATCATCATCATCTAAGAAAAATAGATATTTTGAATTTTCATTTGCTTGTTCAGCTCCATAATCTCTTGTTGCTGCCGCTCCTGAATTCTCTTTGTTTATTACTCTTATCCTTTTATCAATTTTTCCTATTTCTTTTAACTTGTCTAAGCTTTCTTCATCAGTTGAGCCATCATTAACTATAATCCATTCCCATGCAGGAAATGTTTGATTTAATACTGAGTTTATTGTTTCATCAATATATTTTCCACCATTATAATATGCTGTAACAATTGTTATTTCTGGCTTTTGAATATCTATTTCTTCAAAATCTATAATTTCTCTATTTCTTCCTGGATATAAACTATAATTATTTTTCATTAATATGTTCCTTTCTTCTATGAGTTCTCTTTTATATATTCATCTACGACTGTATTTGTATCTCCATCCATTTTAATTTTTCCATCTTTTAACCATATTGTTCTATCACATAATTTTCTTACTGATCCCATACTATGTGTTACAAATACCATTGTTTTTCCTTGTGCTTTTAGTTCTAGCATTTTATCAAAGCATTTATTTTGGAAGTGTTCATCTCCTACTGATAATATTTCGTCTATTAGTAGTATATCTGCATCTACATTTATTGCTACTGAAAATGCCAGTCTCATATACATACCTGATGAATATGTTCTTACAGGACTATCGATAAAATCTTTTAACTCTGAAAACTCTATTATATCATCAAGTCTTGCATCTATTTCTTTTTTAGTTAGTCCAAATATTGAAGCATTAAAGTATATATTTTCTCTACCTGAAAAATCCGGATGGAAGCCCGCTCCTAATTCTAGTAGTGATGTTAGTTTTCCTCTTGTTTCTATTTTACCTTTATTCGGATATATGATTTTTGTTAGTAGTTTTAGTAGTGTTGATTTTCCACTGCCATTTGTTCCAATTAATGCTACAACTTCACCTTTTTTTATTTTTGCACTTACTCCTTTTAGTACTTCTCTTTTTTGTTTTTTATTTCTTGAAAAAAGGAATAATAGTTTTTCTTTAATTGTATTTGCTTTATCTAAATATACATTAAATGTTTTATAAACATCATCTATTATTATGCTATATTCTTCTGTTTCTTTTTTCATTTTAATTCCATTCCTTCCTTTAGGTGTTAACTTAAATATGATTTTTTCATAATATAAGCTTTTGAATTTTACTTAATTCTATTGAGGCAATTATATCATAAATTCACCTATTGTCAAACAATAATCGTAATAAAATGACAATAACCCTAAAAAATTTAATTTTTAGGGCTTATGTTTGTTTTTTACTTATTGTTTAAAAATCATTGTTATTTCTCATTTGTTTAAGAGCATTTATTAAAACATCATTATCTTTAGTTGTTAATTCTCCGATATGACCTACTCTGAATACTTTGTCCTTTAATTCACCACCATTTGGACATATCCATATATTATATTCATCTTTCAATTTCAAAAATATATCATTTGCACTAGCTGTAGTTGGATGTATTGATGTTATAGCATTTGACATTGAAGTTGTAATATATTCAAAAGGAAATTTTTCTTTTTTAATTTTATTTCTAAAGTCTTCTGCTATTTTCTTAACTTTATTAATTTCAAACTCTGCTCCTCCATTTTTCTTTATTTCTCTTAGTCTTTCATTTATTTGTATTAATATTCCAACAGCTGGAGTAAATGGAGTTTGTCCTCTTTCTGCATTTTTTAAGCAATTTTTTAAATCAAAATATAAGCATTCTGTTTTGCTATTTTCTACTCTTTTAATAGCTCTATCAGATAATGCAATAATTGATATTCCTGGGGGACATGCCAAAGCTTTTTGAGAACCTGTAATCATCACATCTGCCTCATATTCTTTCATACTATATTTGTCTGCTAAAAATGTACTTATACAATCTGTTATTAAAAATAGATTATTTCTTTTGCAGAAATCACTTACTATGTTCATATCATATAATACCCCTGTTGAAGTTTCATGAACATTAATTAAAAATGCTGTATAATCTTTATTATCATATTTACTTAGTATTTCTTCAGTTAATATTTCTCCAACATTAAGTTTTATACTATCATATGGAATATTATGTATTTGGCAAAGTTCTTCAAATCTATGTCCAAAGCTTCCCCCATTAACAACCAAAGCTTTATCTTCTGAATTTAATGTATTCATAACACTTGTTTCCATAGCAGCTGTTCCTGAACCTGTTATAAATACAACTCTTGAGTCATCATTTGCATCAGCAAATTCTTTTATTAGTTTTTCATTTTCCAACATTAAATTTGAAAATTCTTGTGTTCTAAAGTATGGAACATTTTGTGCTCCAATTTTTCTAACACTTTCACTTGATTGAACTGGTCCCACAGTAAAGTTTAGCATATAAATTCCTCCCTACTAATTGTTCTTTTCTTCATCTATTTTTTCAGTTATCATTATATTGTCATCTTCAACCTCTTTATTTCTATTTTCATCAATCCCGAATTTATCGCTTACTTTCTTTTTTACTTTTCTAAAATAAATTCCAACTGCAGCTCCTATTGCTATTGCAATCCCAGCTATAGCTTGTATTGCATATGTCATTACAGATGGGTCAATATATGCACTTACATTTATGCTAAATACCACTGCAAATCCTATTATAAAAAATAAACTTGATAAAATAATTCCTACTAACTTTTTCATTGTTTCTTTTCCTTCTTTCTTTCTTGTATTTTAGTTTGTATTTCATTAATTATATATTTTGCGCCAAACTCTGCGCTATTTCCTAAATTATATACATATTCGTCTACCATTTTTGTTATTTTTTCATTATAGTCATCTGTATGATTTAATATATCATCAATAACATCTTTTATTTGGTTTATTTGTTCTAATTCAACAACTTTTCCAATTTCATTTCTTGCCCAAATGTTAAATGGTTCAACATCAATCTTTTTATATTCAGGATTCATCACTTTCATAGGTGTATCTATAAAAACAACTGGCTTTTTGGTTGTAAATGCATATTCATATGCAATTGCAGACCAGTCTGTGATTAATAGTGATGCACTGAAAACTGTGAAGTTTGAAGAAAAGTCCGTTTGAATGATGATGTTTTTATTATTAGCATACTTTTCTTTCATTTTTTCAAATTTTTCCTTCATATGTTTAACTTGTTGTGGATGAGGCCTAACTGTAATTGTATAATCACTATCAATTAATTTATTTAATATATCTTCTAAACATAAATCAATTATATTATCTTTTTGCCAAGATGGTGCTATTAATATATTCTTTTTTAAGTCTTCCACATTATTTTCTTTATAATCTTTTATCATATCATCAAGTACTGTATATCCTGAATTTACAATCTTTCTATTTTTTATATTATATACTTCATTTGTTTTTTCTTGTTCTTCTGTTTGATGTTTTCCAGTCATAAATACTGTATCAAAATTATTAATTGATTTTTCTCTCATTGTTAAATTCAAACTATCCATTCCATGTGGTACATAAATATAATTAATATCTTTTCTTAAATAACTTCTCTTAATATGATAATTTTCCAAATCTGGCATTGTCATAACTACAACGTCTGCATCCATCTTCATCATTAATGTTATTAATTTCTTTTCACCAATATAATATGCTCTGATTCTATTGTTTTCCTTTTCCATTTTAAATATATTATCATTATAATCACTAGTTATATAGTGAATTGTAATATTTGTATTTTTTAATATGTACTCAATATAATTCTTAAAATATTTATAAAATCCATTGCTTTCTGAATAGAATACTAAATGTTTATTAACAACTGAGAAAAATCTTTTATAATCTTCTTTTTCTTTTTGCTTTTCTTGTTTGGTTCTTTTTTCACCCATTTCACTTGATAGTTCTTTCAATTCTTTTCTAGTCCTTTCAAGTGCTTCATAATCAACGGATTTTTTTGGATCTATAAATATATTTAAAAGCCATTGTTGTATAATCGCAAATAAATTGCTTGCAGTCCAATATAGAGCTACTCCTGCTGGAACAAATGCACCTAAGTATAATGATAATCCAACAGATAATGCCATCATGCCATATTTATTTGCATTTGATTGCTCTGCTTGCAAGACATTCATAATATTTTGTGCTATACATAAGAGTAATGCACTAAGTCCTGCAATGATTGGTATTAGTATTGCTATTCCAAGTTTCTCTGTTGCAACCCAGGTCAAGTCAAACCCTAAAAAATTCAAATTTAAATTCTTAATTTCATTTATTATATTTTCATCATTAACTATTTCTTCATATTTTTCTATATTATTATTTTTTATATCATTTACAACTGCCAACTGTAATGAAGATGATTCACTATCTAACTCCTCATGATTTTCTAATGCTACAGTTACAAGCTTTTGTACATTATCATCTGAAAGTTTGACAATGTGTGTTAATGGTTGATTTATAACTCCTACCAATCCCATCAATAAAAGTATTTGAACCAATAGTGGTATTAGTGATGCAAATGCATTATATTTTTCTTTTTTGTATAATTTATCCTGTTCTTCCGCAATTTTATCTTTATCGCCAAAATAATTTATTTTAATTCCATTTATATCTGGTTGCATTTTTACCATTTTTATTGAATTTTTTTGTACCCATATAGACATTGGCAGTAAAATAAATTTACTAAATAATGTAAATAATATTATTGCTAATCCATAATTTTTACATAAGATGTAACACCATCTCATTATAATTCCTAGTATATTTATAAAAATCATTTTTTCCCTCTTATCTTTTATATTCTTCTGATACTTCTATTTGAGAATTATCCCATGCTTTTCCTTTTACAATATATTCTTGCATACAATCTTCTGATTTAAAAACATTGTCTATATATTTTCTAACTCTATTATTATCTATGTTTTTAAATAACTCACTACTTTTCTCACCTTTCAAAAGCTGTTCATACATGTCTGTTAAGTCTTCGTATGATATAGGCTTTTCAGAAGTAGTCATTTCATGTTGTTCATTTATTCCTTTAACATACAATATTGGATTTTGTCTTCCTGATTCAACCCAATATCCATGATCTGCCATCACAACAATTACAGAATTATCATATGCATCATTTTGCTTTAATGAACTTATAAATTCATTAATCAGTTTCAATGTGGCTTTTAGTTTCATTTTATAAGTTCCTTCTTCTTCTGGAATTTTGTTCAATTCTTCATCATAATCAAAAGGGACATGTCCACCTTCAACATGGATAAATTTAAAGTATCTTTCATCTTCTTTATTTAATTTTTGATTTTCTAAAGTTTCATGTTCTGAACTATTTAGCCAATTATAATATTCATATTCCTCATCACTAACATTATTTTTACATAACTGAAAATCTACATATTCTATTTTAGAATATTTTTTTAATGAATATGGTAAATATTTAAACATTGCATATTTGGTTAATTGTTTGAAATAAGTTACTTTATTTATACAATCAGTGTCTACAGCCATGTTCTCAAACATTTTTGCATTTTTTTTGTTGCAATATACTTCTGGTTCATAAAAATTCATATTATAATTTTCATCTCGTAATGTTTTAAATAATTTAGATTCCTCAAAGGCATCATTGTAATATTCAGTAAATTCTTTTTCATTTTTATTCCATTTTCCAGATAATATAAAAGGAATAGAATCTCTAGTAAATGTATATCCTGAAAGTGTATCAGGATAATATGTAAAGTCATTAAATGTATCTCCATATTTTTCTGATTCTTTTACCACACTTGCAAACTCTTTTGAATCTACAGCATCTACCAAAAATATAAAGAAATTTTTATCTGTTGAAACATTATCTATGTTTTTATTTGTAGCTGTTGCAACAGTTTTTTCTTTAAACAAGTTTGGTGTGCATAAAATACTTACAAATGATACCATTAACATTGCAAAAATAGCTAATGATATGTATGTATTAACTTTTGTAACTTTTTTATATTGCAATTTCTTTATTGCAATTACCTCTGATACTACAAGTATAACTAATATTATGCTTGATATTATATTTTCTTTTAGGAACCCACTCCAGTCTATTGTTGTTTTGTCAAGTACTGGTAAGCTTCCTGTCAAATAGTTTCCTTGTATATATGTAAAAACAAACAATATCCAAGATATTACTATCACAGTCTTATATAAACCCTTGTTTTTAAAGAATAATTTATCTATAAAATAAATTACTGTATAAATTAAGCTTATTCCTAAAAACATTATACCTGAATATAATATTATATTAGGTAACATTTGACCGAAATCAAACCAAAAATCATTTATATTTGATGAGTATGTAAGTATTGATTCATATACGTATAACATGAAACTAACTACAAATGCAATGATATATCCTGGTGCGAGATTTTTTAAGTCATTTTTAATATTCTCTTTTTTCATTATTTTCTCCCCTTTTTAATTAATAACTTTTCCTATTATTTCGTCTTCATAGATAATACCAATTTCATCAAACCTGCTATCTATACTGTTGTCTCTATTATCTCCTAAGGCAAAATATTCTCCTGGTTTTAAATGAATTTCATTTTTTATGTTTCCTTTTTGATTTGTTATAATATTATCATTTTTATTACCATTGACATATACATATTTGTCTATTTTTATAGTATCATTTGGTAAACCTATTAATCTTTTTATTATTGTTTTTTTATTCTTTTTTATAACGATAATATCATTATTTGCAATATTCAAGTTGTATTTTTTTATCAAAACAATTTGTTTATCTTTTAATGTTGGATACATAGAATCACCATTAACAAAACACAGTTGATAAAAATACATACTTATTATAAAAATAATTACTCCAATTATAATTATTCTATATAAAAATTTATTTTTTATTTTTTACACCTTCTTGATTTATTATTTTTATATTTCAATTAAATCAATTCCATCATTAAAATTGCTCATTATTTTACAATTTGCCGCTGTTATTTCTTTACTTATATTACTTAAATTTCTCTTTTCTTGAATAGAACGTATAAATGAAAGTAGCTCATATCTAATACCTTCCCCTTCTAATTGATAATAATATCTTCTATTCTTATTTTGATTTTCAAATCTAACCTCAAAATATTCTGTTTTCCACCATGGTGCTGGAACATATATATATCCTCCAGTTCCTGTTATTACAAGTTCTCCTTCAGATTTAGCTTTTTCTGCAACTTTTACTGATGCAACTGCTGATTCATATATAAAATCAATTTTCGTAAAGGTATCTCTATTCTTTTCCCTATTTATAAATTGAGAAATTATTTTTTTACTTTTATAATCTGTACCTAAAATTTGAAATACTGGCAATAAAGCTGTTGGTCCCCATTCTTTAAAACTATTATATGCGTTTTCATCTTTTTCTTTTTTTATACTCGTACATGTTGCATCTACAGATAGTATTTTTCCTATTTTTCCTGATTTTAAAAGCAATAATAATCTACTAAAAGCTGTAGAATATGCAGTTTTAATTCCTTCCATTAATATACATTGTTTTTCTTTAGCTAATTCATATAATTCTTTGTATTGCTTTTCATTCATACACATAGGCGATTCACACAAAACATGTTTATTATTTAAAAGTGCTTTTTTTATTTGTTCATATCTTTCTTCATAATTTGAATTTATATATACAGAATCTACTTCTTTTAATAATTCATCATAGTCTGAAGTTATTACTTGTAATTTTTTTATTTCATCACTCATTTGATCCAATTTTTTTGTGCATATACCTATTACTTCAATTCCATTAACATATATGTCCTCTGCTTTGAATTTGTTTAGCATTGATACATGTTCGCCAACCATTCCCATTGATAGTGATCTTTTGGCTGCTCGTATTTCAGAGCTAGAAACTCCCTGTGTTCTTTCTAAATACACAACTTTGCAATACTCGTTTAAATAGTCAAATTTTCCTACCCAGTCAGAGCCGACTGTAAAAATATCTACATTGTATTTTTTTATATCATCTATTTTCTGTCCTTCATATTCTTCAACAATTATCTTATCTGCAAGTCCTGTAGCCTTTACTGCTTCAATACGTTCCATTAAAGATTGTTGCACATTTATCTTTCCTCTGGTCTTATCAAAATCATCAGCTGTAACTCCGACAATTAAATAATCCCCCAGTTTTTTAGCTCTTTCTAGCAATTTAATATGTCCATAATGAAGAAAATCATATGTACCATAAGTTATTACCTTTTTCATTGTTTTCCTCCTACCAAAAAACTTCACTATAAAACAATCTTTTGTAGTCAAATTTTTCTTTTTTTTACAATATATATTATATATACCATATGCGTCTTTTTGTCAATATTTGCCTAGTAATAATTTTAAAAATCCCTCCTTGATATTTGGTTTTTATCACGGAAGGATTTATTCACACATTTTTATATACTATTCAAAATCACTTAGTATTCAATTAAAAATTGTCTAATTTTTCTTATTTGCTCTTATAATTGCGGAAATTATTACTAAAAGAATTATTCCACCTATATATACTAATATCTTATTATCTTTTTTCTCTTCTTGTCTTTCTACATTTATGACATATGTTGTAATTTCACTTTCATCTTCATTATTTATAACTTTTATAAAAACTTTGTTTTCTCCTACTTGTAAGTCTTCTGTACCTTTTATTTCAACGGCACATCCATCTTTTTCTTTAGTTTCAATATACAAACTTGTTATTTCATTTATTACTTTTATATTATATTTATATTCTTGTGGACTAAATGAAGGTTTTAATTTTTCGCTTTCTTTTTCACCTGTTTGTATATTTATTCCATATATTTGTAAATCATCTAATACTAAACTTGATTGTTCATATGGAAGTTCAACAACTAAATTATAAATTTGTACATTTCCATTTTCAGCTGTGACAACAACTCTTAAGTTATTTATTCCATCTTGTAGCTCAACTTCTCCTGCGCCTTCTATTTTTGCATTTTCATCTTCTGGCTCAGCTATAATGTTTATCTTTTTAGTATTTTCATCTTCTAATTTTACATTATAATCAACATATTGTCTGTTAAATTCTGGTTCAAGTTTAGCATTTTCGACTTTTAATGTTTTCAAAAAATTATTGCTTGATTTACCTATATATTCGTCTGGATCTACAGACTGTTGTTCTTCTTTTTGTGCTTCTGCATCTTCATCTGAATAATCTGCTCTTCCAGTATTGTTTGGTGGATATTCTAAATCATAAAATGCAGAATATGAAAGCGTGGGTATAAAACACATACTTATTATTAACATTGTTGCTATTATTTTTTTCATATTTAGTTTTATCTCCTTACTTATTATTTTTCTTTTAAGAAATCAGCTGGAGCAAATGCTTGGGTTCCATCTTTTAGTATAATTCTATCCCAAGAATATCCATCCATATGATATGTTCCTGTATTTATAACTGTAACCTCTGTTCCATCTGGTAATGCACTAATTTTATCTAATTCTATACTTGGTCCTATTCTAATCTTCACACCAATTCCACTTTCTGTTTTTACAACTTTCTTTTTATTACAGTTTGTCTTATCTGAAATAAATTCTATATAATCTCCTGAAACATATCCTATTTTTCCACTATTTGTTACTACTTGTTGCCAATTACCATTTAGTGCTCTTTTTACTGAAAGTAATTCTGTTCCATTTGATAATTTTTCTAAAACTTTTGAACTTGTATTTGGTTCAGCTCTAACTTGTAAAGTTGATGACACATCTTTGACTCTAGCATCCATAGGTCCTGAATTTGATGTTGTGCTTGGATTGTTTGTTGATGATTTTCCTGATGGTCTAGCGCTTGCCTCACTTGGCATGTTTTCATATACAGGAACTATAAATGTAAATTCAGAATCTTCTGTATTTGTTGATGAGTAACAGTTTCTTAAAGTTTTAGCCTCACTATATGCTGCTGAAACATTTTGCATATATTCATGTGAGAATAATGATGTTCCATTTCTTGTGTCTATATCGAATTTGTTTTGATATAGTGTATTTTGATAATTTTCTAACCATCTTGATTTTAAGAAATCAATTCCACCTATTAAAGCTTTTTTCATGCTATCCCATCCATTTGATTTTGCAGTTGCTAATGCTGTCTCATAGTCTTTTCCAAGTTTAGCTCCTATGTTGAATGGATTATAATATGTTTTACCATCTTTTCCATCCATTCCAGTTCCTATTGTTGTTCCTTTTCTACCTTGTTCCTGGAATAATCTTGCTATTACATAATATGGATTTACATTTTGTTGACGACATGCATTATTTAGGTCATTTGGATACCATTCTAAGAATGTTCCTTTTATTTGTTTTTGAATTCCTTCTAAAGTTACACTTTCTGGTGTATATCCATTTAATTCTAAGAATTGGAATACATCTACTTCATTTAAGAAGTTTCTTGGATCCATAAAATATGCTATTCCATTATATGATGCTGAATACCAAACTCCTGATTTATATGGATTACTTGCAATCCAATCTCCTTGGTATGTTCTTGTGTCTACTAAACAATTCTTTTTATTATTAGCTGAATATTCTCCATTAACAACATAATTAAAATCTAATCCTGTATATAATATTTCAAAATTCCAGTTTGGATGTGCTGCTTTTAAATCATCTATTTTTTTCTTTAATCCAGGATATTTATTTTCATCAATATATATTCCTGCACCTTCTATTCTGAATAATTGATTATCACTTAATTCCATCGCAGCCAATGTTAAGTCTGTTCCATTTGTTGCCTTTGTATCAGGAATATTTATACATTTTCCAGTAGTTTTTGATACAAAACTATAATATTTTCCATCAACATATTTCATAAGCCATTTTTGATTATCATTTGAATAATCAGTATCATATTGCTTAACAGTTGTTCCAGTAGCTTGTACAGCTTTGTCTGAATTTATATTTATTATAAAATAATATCCTTCATTATAAACTATTTTAAATTGTTGTTGTGTTGCATTTTGATATTTCCATATTTGAACAATTCCACCATTTTCTTTGCTTGCACTTTCTATATCAAGCCCAACAGTTGAATCTAATTTTGTTAATATTTTATATAATCCATCATCTATCCATCTTTCTGATTTTTCTTCTTGTTTTACAAAACTGAATTTTTGTGCTTTTGTTCCATTTCCACCACATACCTGGATATTTCCTCCAACATTTATGTTTCCATTTTGTACATCTAAATATAATCCATTTTTCTTTGAAATTATACTATATGTATCATCAGATGTATTGTGTCTTATTATCCATTTTTGTGCATCTGTTCCATTATAACCATGTTGCCATACATTTGTGCCACTTGTCATTCCACCATTTTGTACATCTAGCACATTTCCTGAATTTATTGATCTGATTATATAATATCCTTTTCCATCTGATACAATGTTGAATTCATTTCTTATTGTATCTGATGCGTTTCCAAGTTGAATATTGGCTGTTTTTTCTCTTGATGCATCTTTTACATCAAAAGCTACATTTTTGTTTGATGCCACAACTATTTTATATGTACCTTCTTCAATATATTCATTCTCATTTATTTCTGGCACTTTTACTATATTGAATTTTTGCTCTGTTTTGCCTGTTTTATTTCCAATCTCTATGTTTCCATTATTTTCTGTTAAATATAAATCACTTTTCTTGTTTGATAAACTATAACTTCCATCACTATTTTTTTCTATTTTCCATCTTTGAGCATCTGTATAGTTTCCAGAATATTGCCATACATTTGTACCATCTGTCATTCCACCATTTTGTGCATCAAATGCTTTTTCTGACATTAATCCTTCTATTGTGTAATATCCATCATCTTTGTTATATGTGATTCTGAATTTTTTATAAGAATTATCTGTTTCTGTCCAATCTCCTGTTTTAATATTTGCCCCATTGTTGATTGAATTCTCATTTACTTCTATTACTTTGTTAGTATTTCCTGTTGTTTCTATTTTATATATTCCATCTTCTATTGTTTTAGGTTGTATGTTTTCTAATGAAATTATTTTAAATTTTTGTTCTGATTTATTTTCTCCATTATTTACTTGAATGTTTCCATCTTTTGCACTTAAATATAATCCATTTTTCTTTGATACAAAACTATAGCTTCCATCTTCATTTTTTTGTATTTCCCATTTTTGTGCATCTGTTCCATTTTTACTATGTTGCCATACATTTGTACCATCTGTCATTCCGCCATTTTGTACATCTAATACTTTCCCTGAGTTTGTTGATTCTATTGTATAATATCCACTTGTTTTATCATATATTAATTGAAATTTATTTTTTTCATTATCTTTATTTATCCATGTTCCTAATTGTACATTTGCCTCTACATTTTTTGAACCATTTTTTATTTCTAATGCTAAATGACAACTACTATTATCAAACATTGATATTCTATATATTCCATCTTCAACATATTGTTCTGGTTTTTCACTTACTCCTATTAGTTCAAACTTTTGTCTGTTTGAGTCTGTTTTTTCATATATTTGCATTGTTTGTCCATCTGTTGTTCTGTCTCCAAAATCTAAATATAAACCACTTTTTTTATTTGATAAGCTATAACTTCCATCACTATTTTTTTCTATTTTCCATCTTTGAGCATCTGTATAATTTCCTGAATATTGCCAAATTTTTGTACCATTTGTCATTCCACCATTTTGTGCATCAAATACTTTTCCTGAGCTTATTGATTCTATTGTATAATATCCATCATCTTCATTATATGTTATTTTAAATTTTCTTTGCGTATTACTTGTGCCTGATATCCATTTTCCTGTTTCTATCATTGCACCATTTTCTTTTGATGCTCCTCTTGTTTGTAGTACTATGTCATTATCTGCATTTGATGAAATTTTATATACTCCATCTTTTATTGTTCTTTCTTCTTTATCATCTAAGCATATTAGTCTAAATTTTTGTTCTGATTTATTTTCTCCATTATTTACTTGAATGTTTCCATCTTTTGCACTTAAATATAATCCATTTTTCTTTGATACAAAACTATAGCTTCCATCTTCATTTTTTTGTATTTCCCATTTTTGTGCATCTGTTCCATTTTTACTATGTTGCCATACATTTGTACCATCTGTCATTCCACCATTTTGTACATCTAATACTTTCCCTGAGTTTGTTGATTCTATTGTATAATATCCACTTGTTTTATCATATGTTAGTTGGAATTTATTTTTTTCATTATCTTTATTTACCCATGTTCCTAATTGTACATTTGCTTCTACATTTTTTGAACCATCTTTTATTTCTAATGCTAAATGACAACTACTATTATCAAACATTGATATTCTATATGTTCCATCTTTTAATAATTGTTCAGTTTCTGTTGTCTTGCTTTCTATTTTTTCTTCTTCATCTGAATTATATTGTTCTATTGGATTTTCTGTACTGTCTTCATCAATTTTTTCCTCATTATTTAAATTCTCACTATCATTTTCAGATTTTTTAGCATTTTTGTTACTGTTCTCGTTTTCTTCAACATTTGTTTTGTCGGCATCTTCGATATTTGCATAACTAATAGCACTAATTCCTGGTAATATTACATTCCCTAAAAATGCCATTAAAATAAGCAATACTCCTATTTTTTTCCTCATCCGTTTTTCCTTCCTTTCTTAAGATTAATGCTGCCAAAATATATAAAATCATGACATTTTTAACCTTTTCTGTTTCTTTTAATTCTTGTTTTCTTATATAACTACTAATATTATACAAATAAATTTTTAATTAATCAATACTTTATTATCGGTAATTTTTTCCATTTATTATCATTTTCAAATTATTTTCCTTTAATTATTTTTCTCATTTTTTCTGCAACTTTCCATGTTTTACTTTGGTATATATTGTTGATTTCATTTTTTAAATTATCTATTTCTATTTGATTTTGGTTTAATTTTTCTAAGTTTTCCTTATCATGATTATCAATTTTATCTTCAAGCCATTTCTGTGTTTTTTTGCATTCTGCATATAAATTGTTTGTATATTCTATATGTTCTGCATATAAATTTTGTAATTCAATTATTTCACTCATTGCATCAATAGGATTTAAATTGCTTTTTGAATTATCAGTATTTTCTATAACATATATGTTTTTACTTGAATTTAAATTTTCATATGCAAAATTGTAATTCTTCTCAACTATTTCCTTTATCTTTCCTGAGTTAAGTTCACTCAAGGATTTTATAACATTTTCTATTTTTTGTGTCTCAATATTTCTTCCAGAAAAATTATTATCTGATACTTTTTCTATTATCTCAGGTGTGACAATTCCTTTTATATCATCATATCCACTTATTACTGCAATTTTTTTCATTGCTACTGCTTCTAAAACACATCTATCTAAAGCAAGTATAACATCATTTTTTGCAATAATCTTCATCACATCATTTCTTTCTCCTAAAAAGTCAACAGCTTGTTTTATATCTTCTATTTCTTTTTCTATAGTTTCTTTGCACTCGCCATTTCCAACTATTGTTAATCTAGCATTTGGATTAATTTTGTAATATTCTTTAAAAATCAAAATTGAATTTTTTATTGATATCATTTTTTCATTTGAAAATCTGCTTACAATTAAAAATCTCTCTATTTTCTCAGGAATATAAGTATCTTTTAATGAGTTATCATTAAAATTTATACTATTTTTTATTACAACATATTTATTATCATCTATTTCGTATTTGTTTTGGTTTTCTCTTTTTGCTTGTTCTGTTATAGAAACTATTTTTTCTGCACATTTAAAATATAATTTAAACATATTTTTATAACATACATAACTATTTTCGAACCAATCATATACTCCCAATATTCCTGTATGTGTATATGCTACATATGGTATATTTTTTATTATACATGCTGGAAGCATAGTGTTTATACAATCAAACTGATGTATATGCACTTGTTCCACATCATATTTTTCCAATATCTTCATAACTCTATTGATTTTTTCTAAGTCATATTTGTTATCTACAGTAAATTCAAATTCTTCAAATACTGCACCATGTTTTTCAAACTCTGTTCTATATAGTCCATCTTTTGCTAAAACAACTACTTTAAAACCTCTATTTGATAATTCAATTAGTTGGTTAAGTGCAGCTGTTTCAACTCCACCAATCCCAAGTTTGTTAAGACATAACATTATTGTTCTCATATCAATCACATCACTTTCTAAAGATATGTACTATGTAGATTTTGTTAGAATTTTAATCACATAGTTTCTAATCTTTTTTCTTTTTATTTTTTCTTATAAAATAAGCTGATAATATTAAATGTTTTATTGCATAAAGCTTTTTTCTGAAAAGAACATCTCTTGTATCTTTATGTAATATTTCCTTAAAATACTCATAATATCCATATGGATATTTTCTATATTGTTCTATCACATTTTTTGTATATCCATCTTCCTGATATTCGCATATCATAATAGGTTTGTTTATACATAGCATTTCGTAACATTCATCCATATGATGATACATTCTCGCTTCTGTTACAAACTTTTCTTCATGTTCTAATTTATGTGCATATCTTTTTCTAATATCTGAATAAAACACCAACGCTTTTTCTCCAGTTTCGCCTTCTTTAAAATACAGATTAAACATTGTGGTCCTATCTTTTTTAAATTCTTTACCTATGTTATTTCCATTTGTATCATACTTTAAAAAGCACATTGCATAAAATTCTTCTGTTTCATTATTATTTTCTTTATATGTTTCCTGTATGATTTTAAATGCATCATCTGTAAAGTAATCGTCAGAATCGCAATCTACCATTAATTCTCCTGTTGCCGCTTCAGCAAGAAAATTTATAGCAGCCATTTTCCCTTGATTTTCTTGATAAAAATATTTTATATCTATTTTATTTTCTTCAATAAATTTATCAACTATTTCTTTTGTATTATCTGTTGAGCCATCATTCATTATTAGCCATTCAATTTCTACTCCTGTTCTTATATTTTTCACCAAGCTTTCATACAGCCTTTTCAGTAGTTCGCCTCTATTATATGTCGGTGTTAATACAGATATTTTCATCTTTACCGCATTCCTTTCTTTGAATCTAAAATATTTTTAATCTTTTGAATAATATCTTCATTATTATAATCTTTGGTCTTTTCTGATTTATTAATTGCGTCTTTTCCTTTTAGTATTTTTTCTTTTAATATTTTATATATATCATTTTCATTATTTTCTATTATTGTTGCATATTCATAGCCTTCAACCGCTTCTCTCGCAGCAGTATTAGTAATTAATATATCTTTTCCTAGTATTTTGGCTTCTTCTAATACCATTCCATATCCTTCAAAATATGATAATAGGCAAAAATAGTCAGCTTTTTTTATATATGGATATGGATTTTCCCTCTTTCCAAGTAACTTAAATGTATCTTTAACACTGTTGATATCTACAAGACTTTCTAGCTTTTTATATTCTGGTCCATCTCCAATAACCCATATTTTATGTTTTAAATTTTCTTTTATAAGTTTACTATGTACTCTTATTAGTCTGTCAATTCCTTTTTGTTCAACTAATCTAGCAACTGTTACAAAATTCAATTCATCTTCTGCAAATATCTCTGGTATTTCATCATTTGATTTTTTTAATATATTTTCAGAATTTATATAATTATATATTATTTCTTTTTTTACTGCATTATTTTTATAAATTTTTTCAAAACTTTTTTTATTATCTTTGCTAACAAATACTAATTCGTCAAACTTATTATAAATCTTTTCATCTATATGTCTTTTTATTTTTGATTTTAAATTATTTCCAAAAACTCTACTTATATCATTATGAATCCATGCAACTTTCTTTGTACCGCTATTTTTTACGCTTATTAATCTTGTAATGGGTCCTTCTAAGAAAGCTATTTCTACATCAAAGTTTTCTTTTATGTATTTGTTATATATTTGGTTTTTGTTAATCCAAACTTTTAATGGTACAAAAACTTTTTGGATTTTACTTAATTCATTGTATCTTTTATTATATAACGATTTCAGTTTTATCTTATTAGATAGGCTTTTTTCGAATTCTCCATTTGGATAAATTGTGAAAATAGTAATATCATAATCATTACATAATTCATTTGCTAAATCTACTAATACTCTTTCTGCTCCACCAATTGTTAGACTTGTTATTCCAAACAATATTTTTTTCACTTTTTTCATTCCTTTCTTATCTTAATATACAATCTGGTTGGGAAAAATTGTAATTATTTTTCAAGCTTATGTTCAGTTACTAACAATGTACTAATTAATATTATTATCATAGTAGTTGAAGCATTGAAAAATATATATCCTGACAATAATGATAATACAAATGCAAGTCCACCACCAAAAATAAGCATCATATCTTGAACATTAATTTCTTTTAAATTTCTTAGCTTTTTATATACTGAATATCCATATACTAATATAAATGGCATCAAATATAATATAAAACCATATAATCCAAAGTTTATTAATATTGCCACAAACTCCATTTCTAATATCATTTCATAATATTGAGAAACATAACCATTTCCAAATAATATGTATATTGGGTTTGCTTGATATTTTACAAGTTGTGTATTATATATTAATTGTAATGTCCTCATTTGTTCAACTGATAAATTCTTTCTAGTTGCTATTTCATCAAGCTTTATTACTGATTTCTGCTGTGCTTCACTCATAAAATTTTCTTCTAATGTATTGTCTTTTATCTTATTTCTTATTTTTGCTAAATCTCCTGTAATATGTACAACTTCATTTGATGTTTCATCAACAATTTCGTTTGCCATATCTTTTACATTTTGCCTTCTATCTAAAGTATTTGACCCAACCACTGTAATTAATAATATAATTGATATTAATCCAATTACAGCCACTGTTCCTGTAATTGCAAGTGTTTCTTTTACTTTGTTTTCATGTACTAAATTATATACTAACTGTGTTACTCCATATAAGACTAGTACAAATATAAATCCATATAATCCAACTCTTGTCCCAATAAATGTCATAAGAAATATTCCTATCATTATTATAACTACCAAAGTCCATATTTTTACTTTTTTATCAATAGTTTTTCTATTAAATATTCCTAATAGCATAAACATAGATAAGATTAAGATTGCACTTAAACTATTTCCTGATTCAAACCAGCCTTTTAGACCTATTCTTTCTTCAGGGTATGTATATGATGATGTTCCTGTTATAACTGCTAAATATATTGATGTTATGTATATGCTTATTGATATTAAAACACATTTTAATAATTTATCTGTATTCTTTTCTCTTGAAAATACATAAATAAAAACATATAAGCTTAACACCATAAAAGTATAATTTATCAAATATTGTAGTTCATGTGTAATTCCACTATAAGAACTTCCATTTTTAACCAACTGAAATATATATAAATGTGTTATTGCATATATTGCATATGTTATTCCTGCAATTATAAATAATTTTCTTTGTTTTTTATCTTTTATAAAAATATATAAACATGCTATTAATACAAATATTGGTCTTATTATAGTTGATGGAGATATTTTGGTTTCTAATGTATTTCTAAATATAAAGCTTGCACAGTCAAGTATTGGGCTTATTATAATATATAAATATAATAAATTTTGTATATTTAAATTCTTTTTTATTTTTGAGACTATGTCCATTTTTATCACATTCCTTCCTTTTTGTATTGTTATATAACCCCAAATATAAAAGCATAAAATTTAAAAGTCATTTTGTTTACGCTTTTTATGTACATATTTTTTAAAGACCAATTACTATTTAGTATTTTATTTTTTTTCCAATCTGGAAATTTCGTATTAAGTTCATTCCAAGTTTTTTCTAATAGATCTTTTCTTACTTGTTTTTCTTGTATCTTTGAAATTCTTTTAAGTGAACTGCATAGTAAATATCGTGTATATGTATACTCTAACTCTTTTTCAAACTTTTCATATATATTTTTTTCTTTATAATAATTTAAAACATTATCTAATACTTTAAACATTTCTACATTCTTCTTGTTTTGTGTATTTGATATTGAATTATTTCTTTGTACATAATGTATAAATGGTTTTCTTACAAATGAAACTTTATTTATATATGGCAGTATTTTATAAAAACCTTCAACATCTTCGTATCTTAGTCCTACAGCAAACCTTGCCTCTGGATGTTTTTCATATATCTCTTTTTTTATCAGTTTATTCCATGCTACAACTCTTGCTTTTAATAACATATCATTTTGATTTTTATATTCTACCCCTATATCTTCTTTTTTCTTATTAGGATATTCCCACCAAAAATTGCATTCTACCATATCACTTTTTTCTTTTATCGCCATCTCATACATTTCCTCATACATAGTAGGTTCAACATAATCATCTGAATCAAGAAATGCTATATACTCTCCTTTTGCAAATTTTATTCCAAAATTTCTTGCATCTCCTAAACCTCCATTTGGTTTCTCATAATACCTAATTTTTGCTGGATATTTTTGTTCAAAATCTTTTGCTACTTTTATTGAGTTATCTTTACTACCATCATTTACAAGTATTATTTCAATTTCTTCAAGTGTTTGATTTACTAAAGATGTTAAACATTTTTCTATATATTTTTCTACATTGTAAAAAGGTACTATTATTGATACTTTTACCATTTTTAGTTTCATTCCCTTCTATAATTTTTAAAAGATAATATAACTTTTATCTGATTTTTAAGTACAATCCAACATTTAATTTTAGTATCATTCTTTTTATTAATTGTTTTAAATTCCTAGGTTGAATATTTTTGTACATTTTTCTGGATTTTATTTCTTTTAAATATTCTTTTTTCTCTTTTTCTTTTAACTCATTTGCTTTTAATATAGTTGCATTTGTAAAATATATTTTTATATTTTGTTCTGCAATCTTATCCAAATTCAATTTTGATAGTCTTTTCAACATTTTGTCATATTGGTATAATGTTTGTTTTGCTCTTTCTACTACCTTTTCATAATTTGCTGTTCTTGTTATACTTTCTTCTCCTTGAACATAATTATATAAATAATCAGGTAATGAAACAACACTTTTAGCCGTTGTTATTATAAATGGTATTAATCCAAAATCCTCATGATATTTACCTACAAAATTAAAATCATTTCTTGTAAATACATCTTTTTTTATTATATATACACATGGTGAAACTAGCATTACATCTGTTCCATAAAGTTTACCAAACGCAATTTCTCCTGTTGTTTTTGGAAACACTGGTCCATCAAACTTTTCCAATATATTTCCATTTTCATCTACTTTTTGTAATTTATATTTTATTACTTCAATATCTTCATCTATGTATTTCGCTAATTTTTCAAGTGTGTTTTCTTCTATATAATCATCTGAATCTATGTACATTATATAGTCTGACTCTGCCTTTTCTAATCCATAATTCCTTGTATCTGAAACTCCTGTATTTTCTTTTTTATAATATTTTATAATTTCAGGATATTGCTTTTCATATGATTTTATTATTTTTTCTGATTCATCTGTTGAACCATCATTCACAATTACTATCTCTATGTCTTGCATCGTCTGATTTACAAGTGATTCCATGCATTTTCTTAATTTACTACCTGTATTATATACTGGCACAATTATACTTACTTTACTCATTTTTATTATCCTTTTTAAAACATATCTTCAATTTTCTTCATTATTTTTTCATTATATTTTTTATAATCAAACTTTTCTTTGATTTCATAACCTTGTTCTATGATTTTTTGCATTTTGTCTGCTATATCTTTTACATCTTTTTCTGTAACATAGCCATATTTACCTTCAATCTCATCATAATCTGATACTTTTGTTGTTATTAATGGTTTGTTTAATATCATACTCTCAAGAAAAACTACTGGATAGCCCTCATAATCTGATGTTAATATCACACAATCTGCAATTTTAAAATATGGATATGGATTTTGTTTTCTTCCTAAAAATTTTATTTGTTCTTCCAGTTCATATTTTTTTGTCATGTCTTTATATAATTGTGTATCTTCTCCATCTCCTACAAATAAAATTCTGAAATTTAGTCCTCTTTCTTTTAAAATTCTTGCAGATTCTATTATTCTTGTTAATTTTTTTTGGCATTCTTGATGTCTCCCTATATTTACAAATGTAAATATTTCTTCTTTTTTTACATCAATGCTTTCTTGTGCTAACTCATTAATTTTTTTCCCATCTATAAGATTATTACATACTTCTACCTTTTTTTCTGCACCCGGAAATACTGACAAAAATGTGTCTTTTCCCTCTTTTGATACAAATACAATTTTTTTGAATTTATTATATTTTTTTTCTTCAAAAAATTTTTTCATTTTATCTATATCGCTTTCAAATAATGTTAGGTAATCTGCATGTGCCCATAGATATTGATTTTTTGATGCTTCTCTTGCGACAAATGCTGATGAGTTCGAATATGTTGCAAATGAAGCTGAAAAATCAAATTTATTTTTGTATTTCATTAAAAATCTTACTCTTTTAGTAAAGTTTTTTAATTTTCTCATTATTACATTTTTATCATTTGATGGTGTGTATGTTATTATTTTTATTTTAGGATTTAATTCGTTTAAAAAGATTCCCTCTTTTTTTTCTAACACAAGTGTTATGTCATAATCTTTTTGTTGCAGTTTGTTTAGCAATATAACAAGTGCCTTTTCTATTCCTCCAACATCTAAAGAATATGCTGAAAATAATATTTTTTTCATTTTTATTTTTCAACCTTTCTCTATTTATTTTGTTCTAATATATCACACTTCTCTTTTTTTCTCAATAAATACTAAAACAATTAAGAGATTTTTTCATTTTTTAATAGGTATTGCCAATTTATGTAAATTGTGTTATAATAGTTATATAGTGCAAATGCGCACATTGAAAAAACTATATTATTGAAAGGTGGTTATTTCCATGATGGAAATCCGTATCGAGGACTGTGGGTTCGGAACCCGTATTGTCAACTCTCTCAAGAGAATCGGAGTGGTTACACTCAGTGAATTCTCGGACATGCCTCTTGCAAAGCAGAAGGCAATTCGGAACCTTGGAGCCGAAAGCTTACACGAGTTATGGGAAAAGTGTCGTCAGGAAGGTCTTCCTGAAAATACACCTGTCGCAAAGCAGCCTTACTCCGGGGTTGGTCCTGGCGAGCACACTATCGATGAGGCCACATCCCTCTCCTCCAGAATCCGAAACACTCTGGAATGTGCTCACATTTATTCCTTTGAGCAATTTTCCAGAATGACTCTGGAAAATCAGCAGAGGATTTATAACCTTGGAAAGAAGTCACTGAAAGAACTTCATGCACATTGCATGAAGTTAGGACTTCCAGCACATTCTGCTGGCAAAGAGTTCAATGTTGATGATTTCCGCTGTTCTGGCTATATACTAGAAGACTGTAGAGATGAGCTCTCTGCATTGGCATACAACGCACTGGATAGAGCTGGTATCGTCTCACTACTGCAGTTCAGCTGCATGCCTGAGAAGGATCAGCAACGAATCCGTTGCTTAGGTACAAAGACCTTGACAGAGATTCATAATCTTTGCATCAAGGTTGGCTTGTCTCCTTATTATGAGGAGGACTCTGATAAGGTTGTACAGGTCAATGTATTTGACCTTCAATCTTTTAAGGATATGGGATATCCCATTCAGCTTTGCCCGCTGCTTACCCGCGAAGAGTATCATGCTCTTTGTGGATGGCTTGGATTTAAATCATTGAAGCAATTTTCAATGATGACCTACCATCAGCAGGCACTCAATTCCAATCTAAGTGGCTATAGCTTACAACATGTAAGAGAAATCTGCCACAAAGTTGGTCTGCCCGGCTATTTGGATGAAGATTTCTCCAAATAAACAATAGTTTTCTGGCTACATACTAATGTATGTAGCCAGTTTTTTTATATAGAAAAAAATAACTGGCTCAATACGAACCAGTTATTTTTTTCATGTCAGTGAATTACTTGTCTTCTTTAGGATCCATCTGATATGGTTTCATGTAATGCATTATGGGCATTTCCACTACCTCCCTATCTTCTCCATTCAATTCTGCCACTTTGTAGCAGACGGGCTTATGTTCATAAACCAGAACAAACTTCTTGGTTCCATCAAGAATTCCCATGAAAGAATTCAATTTTTCCTCATCAGACTGTTCTGCGTCAATCCAACGCATATACGAAAGAGATTCGTAGAAGTCATAAAAGACTTGCAGGTTGAATCCCCTTGCTCTAAGGTCATCCCACTCGTTGTTGATTCTATGAATAACCTTCCACAGGTTCTCATAGTTCTCAAACATCATTCCAGTTCTTCCTCGAACATTGCCGCCATTACTGACAGTATTCACGGTGTTTTTACAGATAATCTCTGCAATAACATCAATTTTGGTGTTGATTTCGTTATCATCTCTTCCTTGAGAATAGGCTTTGAGCACTTCATCGCGGAGCTGTTCAAGTTCATTAAACAGCTTCTTAAAAGGCTCCACATCTTTCTTTCCTACAGAGTATCTTTCAGTGTTAATGCAAAGATATTGGACCGCATCTCCAATTCCAGATACTCTGTTCCACCAGATCTGGTTCTCTTCGTTCCACTTAATTGGGCTTTCAATCAGTTTTACAAAGAACTCATATACCAGAGGCTTGAGTTCTTTCGCACATGGAGTTCCAATTATTGGACCATTAATGATGTGGTTCATCTGTTTATTTAACAGATGAATTATGGGGTTGCTTCTTCCTTCTAACATGATAAATCCTCCTTCTAACTTTTAACGCTGTTATTACATTTATGTTAAACCGAAAAGATAGAGGATTTTATCCTCACACTATTCAGTGAAGGTTTTTACAAGTTAAGCATTTGCTTATAGCAGTTTTTATTATACCATATATTTACATAAAAAGTCAATTTTTAGTTTACAAACTCCATATATTTATGATATAATACATTTTAATTAAATATATAAACTCCATTTTTATAATTATTAATTGGAAGTGTAAAATTCTTGCAATACCGCAATCCATTTGACCGTAAGATTTTCTACTTAATATGAAAGGATGGGATATTATGGAAGCAACAAAAAGAGAAATCAACATTGCTCTTAAAGCAATGCGAGAAGCTGGCTACCGAAATGTTCGGAAAAGCCAACTTAAGAAAATTCCTACAGAGGAAAACGACTACATCTTCGTTGCTATGATAAGCAATGGATTTGTAGCATACTATCCGCATTATAATCACGCATCTTGTAATGAAGCTTGTGTGAGGTTTGTTCCTTTTTAAGTTAAAACAAAACTATTGCATTAATTGCAAGTCAAAAGCTCTGTAATGTACTGATTTATCAGTATTTTACAGAGCTTTATTATTTGGCGCATTAGCAATGCTTATTTAAGTTATATATTTTTTAAATTCTTCAATAAATTTGTCAAAATATTTTTTCACGCAACTAGAAATTTCAACATATATTTTATTTTCTTCTGGAAATGTATGTATAGCAAAATGACTTTCTGCTAAAAGCCATAAACCCGTATATCCCTGATGCGGAAAAAAATGTTCTATTTTATTTATAATGGTAAATCCACTTCTAATCAGCATATTTTCTAAATCAATTATTAAATTTTCTTCTTTCTTATATTTTATCCAGGTATTGTAGTTATACATAACCGCTTTCATTTAACTTTACTTCCTTTCACCAATTTTGTACTTCTTCATTATAATATGTAATAAGGCTTGGCTTGAACATATCATTTTCTTCTATTTGATCTAATGCTATGATTTCATCATTTCCAAAAACAAACATAGAATCTATATTTGATGAATTTAGGAACTGTGTTTCTACAACTAATTTTTTTCTCTCATTGTTACTATTAAATGCTAAATTAAATCCCCAATCACCAAAAGATGGCACTTGTAAATGATAAGGAATTACTGTATTAAATTGGCTCTGTATAGTTTTATTTATACACCAAAATGATTTTTTAGCATAATACGGGCTAGTTGATTGAGAAACCATAACACCATTTTCAGTTAAGTTAGCTTTTATATAATTATAAAAAACATTGGTATATAGTTTGTTTAGGCTCTCATTATTTGGATCTGGAAAATCAATAATTATTACATCAAATTTTTCTTTATTTTCTTTGACATACATATATCCATCTTCATTAATTACTGTTACTTTTTTATCCTTTAACGAGTTTTTATTTAGCACAGATATTTGACTATCATTAGCACATAAATCTGTCATTTCTTTATCTATATCTACTAATATTACCTCTTTAACATCATTGTATTTCAAGATTTCCCTTACAGCTAATCCATCTCCGCCACCTAAAACTAAAACTCTACTATGATTTTCAGTATACATCATCGGAATATGAACCAAAGCTTCATGGTATCTATATTCATCACTAGAACTAAACTGTAAATTACCATCTAAAAATAGTTTTAAGTCATCTTTGTGTTTTGTCATTACTATTTTTTGATAGGTAGTTTGCTTGGATAAAATAACATCATCTCTATACAAACCTTTTTCTATTTTATTAGCAATTAAATCACCTGTACATAAAAATAATATTATTACAATCGATAATATTATAGAAATTACTTTTACTAATTTATAATTTAATATAAATTTTTTATATTTTAAAACAATAATTAATGCAACTACTATATTTATTGTCCCCACTAAAAATGCAGTAGTAATAAATCCTAATTTAGGAAATAGTACTATAGGAAATAATATCGAACCAATTAATCCCCCAATATAATCAAAAGTAAAAATATTCGCAAGATTTTTTCTAACATTACTTTCGTTATCCTCTATAATTCTTGTTAAAATTGGTATTTCTAATCCTACGAATATTCCTATTAATATAATCAAGATATACATTATCAATATATAAATGTCTGTGTATATATTTACTAAAAATAAAATTAAGCTTGAAAATCCGCCTAACATTCCAATGCTCATTTCTATAAAAATAAATTTATTAAATAATTTATTTTTTATGTATTTGGATATATATGAGCCAATTCCCATTGCACTCATATATAGTCCAATTGTAACAGAAAATTGCATTACACTATCACCTTGTAAATACGAACTTATACTACTTATAAGTAATTCATAAATTATTGAACATATTGAGATTAATAGTGTTGTTACTAATAATAGCCTACCATCAAATTTTATTGCTTTATTTTCCATTTTATAATACCCCACTCATAATAATGCCAATTGCAATAAACATTCCGCTTAACATTATCCCAACTGCTTTGTTATGATTATCAACTTCTTCTGTTAATTTAAAATCTTTTCTATACATAAATTCAACTGCTTTATACCCAATTAAACAAAATATAACTCCTATTGCAACATAAATAACTATTTCTAGTAATTTAAACCAAATTGTATCCATTTTTTTCATCCTTTCTATCTATAAAATAAATTACATAATTACAGTTCTTACTATAATTGCTACTGATATAAATATACCAGCTATCATAAAACCAGAAGCTACGTTTTTTTCTTTTAATTCCCTGTTAAAGTCATAAGGCACTGCTAAGTCAAACACAAATATACTAATTAACATTAAAATCAGTCCTAATCCTCCATATAATAATGTTTTTAATACCTCTGCCAATAATGTTTCCATATTTTTTCTCCTCTCTTATTATTTTCCTGAACTTGTTCCTCCTCCACTTGAAAGTCTACTGTTTATACTTTGTTGTCTAGCAGAATAGCTATAATTTGAATATGTAGTACTTTTTCTTGTACTATTATATGTCCTATGATAATAACTATTATGTTTTCCATGATATGTTGAACCACTATTATTATCTACATATTCTTTTTCTGAAATCTGCACATATACTACTCCATTTTCCAAGTATATATATGCGAATTCATTCTTGGTATGTAATCCAATACCATCTTTATCTGTATTTGGCTCAGAGTCTATGGTATTTGTTATTCCTTCTGGTACTCCATCTATTATATTTTTTACTGTATTATCTATTGTTGAATACGGCGATTTATAAACTTTTGCTTTCTTATTATTTGAATTATTTGTAACTGATGTAACATAAGTATAGTTTGATTGCTTTTCAAGATATTTTTGTATCGATTTATTTACGAATAAGCCTGAAAATAGAGGGGCTATTACTGAAGATATTATTGTTATAAAAATTATTCCATAAATAAAAAGACTAAGCATTTTTCCATTTCTTGCATTTCTTTTGTCTTCCTCTAATTTTTGTGAATCTATTTCCCCTGTAATTCTAATTCTTGAATTATCAATATATTCTCCTTGACTTTTTTCAACTTCTGTACCCCAGATTTCAACCGAAATTATATGTTGCTTATCTTTCGTCATATAATCAATATATTGGCTTCTTTCATACATATCTACATCTGCATTTCCAAAATAATCTTTTACAGTTGCTATACCTTTTTCATATAATTCATATTCTTTACCATTTGCAACAATGAAAATTTCATCTGTATCAACACTTCCATAGTAAGGTGTGTATATTGAATATTCTGTTTGACCGTATTCATCTTTTTCAATACATAACCATTTGTGTTGACTTAATTCATTTTTTATTTCATATTCTTGCCAAATCCAAGAATCTTCTTTATATTCTATCATATTGACAACTACATATCTTGTATTATCAATATAAAGGACTTGCCATTTTTTTAATTTTTCTTCCATTTTTCCCCTTTTACAATTTCATATTAATATTTGATATCAGATAGACTAAGCTGCCTTCCTAAACTAACTTCGGTTTCATCTTTCCATTTTTCAATTGATATAAAAATATTTCCATCTCTTTTATTTTGATATTCATAGTAACTTACTTCTTCATTTAATCCAACATCTGTCATGCCATAATATGTTTCAACTTTTCCAGTACCTTTTTCATATAATTCATATTCATCCCCTTGAAAACTTATATGCATTTTCAATTCGATTGTTGTGTTTTCTAAAATTTCATATAATATAGCTTTAGAAGATAATTCAACATTTAGATAAAACATTTTATTATCTTCTAAACGTCTTATTTTATATTCAACCCAATATGAAGATTTTTCTCTAAATTTTGTCATATTCAAAATTTCATATTTTACTTTTTCTATTAATATTTCTTGTCTATCGTTTAATTCTAGTAAACTCATTAAATCACCTATTAAATACATAATTTTTTTTATAATTTTCACTCTATTTTTAGTATACTATTAAATAAAAAAAATAGCAATATATTGAAGGAAAATATAGAAAAAAGAGTAAATATATCAATTCATTTTTTCATCAAAGCATTTTTATTTTCTTTTTCCAATTACTTTAAACTCTTTTTAGGTGTAGGTAAATCTTCTGGCATAGTTCCACCAGCTTCTTTAATTGCTTTTCTGACGATTTTCCCAATTTTATTAATTGAAAACTAACAAAGTTAGGATAATTTTTTGCAAACAAAAAATCAACCATTTCTGATTGATTTTTGTATTCATCTATTCGACTTTAGTTCGAACAGATTCGTTATTGGTGGAGATGAGGGGGGTCGAACCCCTGTCCACAATGCTTTCCACATAAACTTCTCCGAGTGCAGTTTATTATTTAAATTCATTTAATAATCGTAAATAAACATACTATTATTAAATATATCTATTATCTACCCACTGTTTCCATAGAAAAAACAGCTTTGTTCCCCACTATTATGACACCAACTAAAATATGTGGGAATATTTTAGTTGGCGTTACTGCACACTAGGCAGCAAATGCTAATTCATTATTATTATCAGCGTTTATATTTAGTTTCTCGTTTATTTAAGTGGCCAACGAGAATCCACTACTCGCTATTTATGCTTCTGGCATTATGTCGAAACCATTTCATCCCCATGTATATTCTATTATAATCTATTTTTGGTTAAAAAACAATAGCAATTTACCTTATTTATATCTATTATTAGTTCTAGCTACATATCCTGTTCTATTTGTTGCAGAACAATATACCCTATCCCAAATATATCCATCTGCATTTGACACATTTTCTGCAAGTATTTTCACCGTTGTTCCTGACTTATATAAATGTGGAATTCCATTTAATGATGGTATTTCTCTTATATTTGTTTCAACCGCAAATATTTTTGTAATTTCTGTATTAGCTATATTAGAACTCGAACCGCCTATTTGATAATCTGCACTATTATATTCACCTACTCTATTTGGTATTCCCATATAGTTAGATGAATTTAATTTTTTCACAGCTTTTCCATTTGAGAACTGTCTTATTTCAACATGAGTGTGTTTTCCTGTTGAATTCCCTGTTGAGCCCATTAATCCTACTACAGTTGTATATCCAACTTTTTGCCCTACTTTAACATATATTTTTGATAGATGTGCTAAATATATTCTGTTTTCTGTTCCATTTTCTTTTATTCTCACATAATTTCCAAACCCAGTTTTATCATATCCTGCCCTTTCTACAATTCCATTACATATAGAATACACTTTTTCTGATGTTATTCCTACTAAATCTGTTCCTCCATGCATTCCAGATTTCCACAATCTTCCCTTTCTTCCATATTCACATGTTTCTCTAAATTTGCCAGTAAATGGTATCTTTGTTGCCATTATTCTTCAACTCCTTCCATTTCAATTACATCATTTATACTTTCATCTGTATATTCAACTAGTTCTAAATTTTCTTCTAAACTTTCCTCTTCCATATTAACCTCCTAAATTATAATTTATTTTCACATATATAATATTAATATGAAATTTTTTAATTTTTTGTTCATAATTTTTTAAAATTTAAATTAACAAAAATGTATATTTTTTTCATATTTTGTCATAATAGTAATATAAAAAAACAAAAGGAGGAAATGTAATGAAAGCAACAGGTGTTGTAAGAAGAATAGATGACCTTGGAAGAGTTGTAATTCCAAAAGAAATAAGAAAAACTTTACGTATAAAAGAAGGTGAACCTTTAGAAATATTTACTGATAGAGAAGGACAAGTAATATTGAAAAAATATTCTCCAATTGGTGAACTTTCAGAGTTTGCTGTAGGATATGCAGAAACATTATCTAAAACAACTGGTCATATAGCATGTATTACAGATAAAGATACTGTAATCGCTGTATCAGGAGGAGCTAAAAAAGAATATCTAGAGCAAAATGTTAGCAAAGAATTAGAACAGCTAATGGAAGATAAAGAAGTTTATTCTAGTAAAGATAATAGTGATATCGCTGTACCTATAACCAAAAATGATAATAATGAAAAAAAATATAATGCTCAAGTAGTTTACCCTATTATTTCAAATGGTGATACAATTGGTACTGTAATTTTACTTTCTAAAGAAGCTAATACAAAAATGAATGAAGTTGAAAAAAAAGTTGCTCAATCAGCTGCAACATTTTTAGGAAGCCAAATGGAAATATAACATTTGGCTCTACATATTTTTTCTTATAAGTGAAAACTCATATCAGGCACGAACGAAATCTATAAATTTTTCATATTATAGTTTAGGTGATTGTTTATGAATAATTTAACATTAGATTCTGCTGATTCAAGGCAAAATAATTCTATTGTTCCTACAAACATAAGTTACAATTCAAATATATTAAATGCAAATATCAATTCTTTAAAACGATTATATCCATTTATTGATATAGGCTCCGCTGGAAAAAGTGTTTTAAATAAGAATATTCCATATATCAAAATAGGTAATGGAGCGAAAAATGTTTTTTACTCTGCTTCAATACATGCAAATGAATGGATTACCTCTGTTCTTCTAATGAAGTTTTTAGAGGATTACTGTTTTTGCTATAAAAATAATTTAACTATTTTTGGCTATCCCGCAAGAGATATGTATCGTAATTGTACTTTATATATTATGCCAATGGTTAATCCTGATGGAGTTGATTTAGTTACTGGTGCACTCCCAACATCATCAGTTTCTTACAAACAAGCAGAAAGAATCGCTTATGGGTTTGCAACTATTCCTTTTCCTGATGGTTGGAAAGCAAATATTCGTGGTGTGGATTTAAATTTGCAATTCCCTGCTGGCTGGAAACAAGCTCGTCAAATAAAATTTGAACAAGGCTTTACATCTCCTGCTCCTCGTGATTTTGTTGGATATGGACCTCTTACTGAACCAGAAGCTCTGGCTATATATAATTTCACATTAGGAAACAATTTCGAATTGATTCTAGCATATCATACACAAGGTAAAGAAATTTATTGGCAATTTCAAAATTATGCCCCTCCTCAATCAGAGGAAATCGGCAAAGTGTTTGCTGATGTAAGTGGTTATAGATTAGCAAATGTACCATATAATTCAAGTTTTGCAGGCTATAAAGATTGGTTCTTACAAGAATATAGAAAGCCTGGATATACAATAGAAGCAGGAATTGGGAATAATCCGCTTCCTATATCACAATTTAATCAGATTTATCGTGATAATTTAGGCATTTTAGTATTAGGGACTTTACTTTAATTAAAAATTAAAATCCGTATTTAACCTAATTTATCTCCATTCTCCACCTGTTTATCCGGTTTAATCAAAACAACTCCTTGCTTACTATATGTTCCTAATACTAATATTTCTGACATAAAATCTGCAATTTGTCTAGGAGGAAAATTTACTACTGCTAACACTTGCTTTCCAATTAAATCTTCTGCTTGATAGACTTCTGTTATTTGTGCAGAAGATTTTTTTATTCCTATCTCATCTCCTAAATCAACTTTTAATTTATATGCAGGTTTTTTGGCTTTTTCAAACACTTTTGCTTCAATTATTGTTCCGACTCTTATATCTAGTTTTATAAAATCATCAAATATTGCCATTTATAATCTCTTCTCCTTATCTCATTAAAATTTAATTTCAGCAATAAATTACTATACTTCCTGCATTTATTACAGTATTATCTAGTAACAATTATTAACTATAAAATTAATGACATCATCTTCTTTATAGTTTTCTTTATCTTTATTCCTATCTTCTTCTGTTAAATCAACAAAATACTTGTTACATTCTGGCATAATTGACATTGAATCCAATGGGTAACCTGGATTTCTTTTTTCACAGGGTTTGTCCACGAAATAGAAGTGGCTCTTACTCCAACTATATTCTTTCGGTTCTTTTCCATCATATATTACCATTCCATATACCCATTTAGCTGTTAACTTTCCCCCATATTCTTTAACCAAATTACAATAGTATTCAAGCATTTCATCATCATTTAATTCTTTTCCATTCACTCTTCTTACATGAGTTCCCGGTTGTTTTTCTTCTGGTAATTCTTCTATATATAAATTATTATCCATTCCTATAGTTGTAAGTTTCGTTTTGTCGTAATATGCTTTTGCTTTAATATAAGCATTTTCTATAGCATTCTTTCCTATTTCTTCTGGTTTTAGATTTATTCCTAAATCTTTAATAGTTAATACATCTATATTGTTTTCTTTTAGTCTTTCTGCATATTTCTTTATTTTGGCTGGATTTGTTGTTGCAAATAGTAGTTTCACTTTATTTGACCTCCTCTTAAAAAATTACTATTTTCACTATATTCCTTTTATAGCTCTACAAGGATTTCCCACTGTCACAACATTATTAGTATCATATAACTCTCCTGCCAACATTTTATCTTTTTCTGACATAAAACTCCTCCTATTTTAGCAATATTACTTAATTAATTTTTTATTAAGAATTTATTAGCTGCGCTTATGTATATAATTAAATATGATATTGATATGAAAAATCCACCTAAGACATCGCTTGTGTAATGCACACCTAAATAAATTCGGCTAACTCCAATAGAACATATTAAAATACTTAATAAAACAATAGAAATCCATTTAATATATTTATTTTTAACATATTTATAAATTAAATATATTAGATATCCATAAAATGCCATACTTACCATAGAATGTCCTGATGGAAAACTATATCCTGTTTCTTCAATTATTCTATATTCTGTTGGTCTAGGTCTTTGTAATATTCTTTTTAATAATTGATTCAATATTGTAATTATTACTAAATTCGAAAATATTGATAATCCTATTTTTTTATTTTTTATTAATATAAATAGAGTAATTGTCAACACTATTAAAAATATTGCTCCTCCAAAATTAGTAATAAATTTTGCTATTGGTGTTACAAAACTTGATATTAAAAATGTTGATACCATTTTATATCCAATGATATCACCTTTCATTATTTCTTTGTTAAATACATCTTCTGCCAATGCTAAAAAGCCAATTAGGCAAACAAATAATATAATCCATTTTAAATTTTTTACAATAAATTCTTTTATTTCTTCTTTCATTTCTACCTCACATGTACTACTATCTCTTTTTCTTTTAAAATTATATAAGAAAATACAAATAATTGCAACTAATATATCATTCTTTATTATTCCTGGTATGTTTTTAATTGCCTACCTTAAAGAATTTTCTAATCAACATTTACACCTTTATTCAATAGCTTATTACCAATAATATAAACTATCACTGTATATACTATATATACAGAAATCCCAATTATAGCAGTACTTTTTATAGCATTTGAGCTAACTTCCATATCATTAAAAATTGACATAATATCTGGATTTATTAACCCTGAAATATAAAGTATTCCTAATGAAATTAGAGATAATACCATATATATTATAAATCCACTTATTATAGATTTTATAATTTTTAAGTTGTTTGACTTGTGGCCTATTATAATACCTAATATTCCTGACATCAACATAAATAAAAATTCGAAAAATATCGTTGCTATTAATGTAACCACTAAACTAAATACTGAGCTATCAAAATATACAGCTGATTGTTCTAATGTTATTTTCAATGATTCCCAAGTATCTTTATTTAAACAGCATATAGCAAGACTCACAACTATGACAATAAATGATGCTAATAATGTAATAATAGCTGTTAAAACTTTTGATAAATATAATTCATTTTTACTTACTGGGAGTGTATGTGTTAGATATGACTCATCTTTGTATATGTTTTTTATAAATCTTGCCCAGTTCCTCATAAAGCAATTTATTATTATATTTACTATCATTGCAATTATAATGCCTGAACATATTTTATCTATTATTAATACTATTAAAGTTTGTTCAAGGTCTTCTACTATCCTTGTAATTATTGCAAAAATAATGGTAAGTATGTAAAATACTATTAATGGTTTAAAGCACCATTCCAAGTCATATTTCAATAGTTTTTTTAGCATTTAAAGCACCTCCTAAATATTTCATCTATTGAAGCATTTTCTTTTTTCCTTAATTCATCTGCAGGTGATGTTAATATAATTTTTCCTTTATCTATAAAAATAACTTCATCTAATATTCTTTCTATATCACTTATTAAATGTGTTGATATTATTACACTTGCTCCCTCATTAAAGTTTGAAAGTATTGTGTCTAATATATAATCTCTTGTTGCTGGGTCAACCCCTCCTAATGGTTCATCTAAAATATAAAGTTCAGCATCTCTACTCATAACTAGTATTAATTGTAATTTTTCTTGCATTCCTTTGGACATTTTGCTTATTTTTGAGTTTATATCTAAGTCTAAATCTTTTAATAATTTTATAGCTTTTTCTTTATTAAATTTTTCATAAAATTCACTAAAATATGTTAATATTTGTAAAATTGTCATACTTTTATCCAAATATGTTCTTTCAGGCAGATATGATATAATCTTTTTTGAATTTACACCTGGCTTTTCTCCATTAATTAAAATTTCTCCACTTGTTGGAGTTAATAAATCATTCATTAATTTTATTAGTGTTGTTTTACCCATTCCATTTTTGCCAAGCAATCCTATGATTTTTCCCCTAGGAATGGTTAAATTAATGTTACATAAGATTTTTTTGTTATCAAATTCTTTGCATAAATTATTACACTTAACTAATTCCATCTTTTTTCTCCTTCCTTTCTTAAGACATAAACTTGGTTGAAAAAAATTAAATTTAAAATTCTAATTATTTTCCAACCTTACCTCCTAATTCTTGCAAGTATCTTGCTGCTAGTTCATAGTTTATTCCTATATTTTCCATACTTCTAAGATAATTATTAACTTTTTCTTGGGCTAGTTCTTTTTTTGTTTTTTCGATTAGTTCTTCATCTTCTGTTACATATTTTCCATTTGTTCTTTCTGTGTAAATTAGTTTTTCGTTTTCAAGTTCTACTAATGCTTTTTGCATAGTGTTTGGATTTACTTTCATCATTAATGCTAATTCTCTTACAGATGGCAGTTTTTGACCTTTTTGATATTTTCCTGAAACTATATTGATCCTTATCATTTCAACTAATTGAATATAAATTGGTCTTTCATTATCAAAAATATATTCCATAATTATCTCCTTTCTTTATTGTATTACTTGCATAATACAATAATACTATTTTAACTTTAAATTGTCAAGAAAAATAACAAAGAAAAAAGAGCAAATTTTTAATTTGCCCCCACAATGTTAAAGTATAATTAAGTTTTCCTGTTTATTAACTCTCCTACTCAAACAGAGTCTCTATGCTCTTTCCTGTAATCTCTTTCTCAATTTATTGTTGCTATCTCTATAAAGATTAATAAGTGGATCTAGCTCATCTGCATCAACATCATCTATAGCTATGCTTCCTTTAGAAAGTTTAGATTTAGTTGATATTGTTTCAAAATTGTCTCTTTTACTTTCTTTTAGCTTACTATCAGTGCCGTCTTTTTTCTTTCTTTTCTCTTTGCCTTTAAACAATTTTGCAAATATATTTATGAAATAATTTTTAATTTTACTTGATGTTTTTTCTTTTTTTACTATCATCCATGTATTTTGTCCCAATCCCAAAGCCTCCCTTCTTATGTACTTGATAAATCAAGTTTTTTCTCCTTTTCCTTAAGAATCTTTTCTTCTATAATCAAGCCCTCTAGCTCTGCTCTTTTCATTTTTTCTTGCACTAAATTATAGTAATCACCTTTATGTTCTTGTTTTTGAACCATCTTTTCATTTTCAAACATTTTTATAACATTATCTCTTGATAATTTTTTTATATTGAACTCTAATATTTGTGGAAAAATATATGTAAATCCATATACTTTTTCTTCGTTTTTAGTTTCACTAAACAATTTATCAATTACAAATATTCCTCTTAATGGATATTCATACATTTTGTATCCCACGAATATATCAACACCTTTATAAACTTTTACATCTTCTGATAATTCCTCAAAAAATTCAGTTCTATCAATTAAATTTATTTCTCTTTCACATTCCTTTTTTTCTTTTTCCTTTTCGATTAGTTCCATCTTTCTTTCAAACTTTTTTATTCTTTTATTTGCTTCTTCTTCTGTTTCTTCTGTAAAATAAGTTTCTTTTAATAAATTCATACTCTCCTTAGAATTTAAAGTTTTTCTATCTTCTGGACTAATCTCACCAATTTTTTCAAATTGCTTTTGTGCTTTTTCAAGTTCACCCTGTCTTATATATAATATTCCTAAGATATTTCTTGGAATTATTGATTTTAGCTTTAAATTATCATTCTTTTCAGATAATTCTATACACTTCATACATATTTCTTCTGTTTTTTGATCTGTTTCTAAAGCTTCTTCATATTTCTTTTTTCTTCTTGACTCTTGTGCCTCCATGTCATATGCTTTTGCTAATTCTATTAATATATCTATATCTTGTTTTTGTTGTGAATCTGGAATATCTTCTAATAAATATATCGCAAACTCTGCACGTTCATTCCTTACCTGTATTTTAGCATACTCCAAAATAGACCATGTATATATTTGAGGTCTTTTTTCTTTTGGTTCATCTTTATATTTTTGTATTATAGATTTTAGTAATTCAGATGCTTCTTTTTCATGTGCTTTTATTTCTGTATAACTTGTGCCAACTATAAATTTTATTCTTTCTGTAGCATTTGGATTCATAGCCTTTTTTTCCAAATATTGTATTGATTTTCCATATTCTTTTTTATAAAAAGCTCTAATTCCTTTTTGAATTTCAATAAATTGTCTAGCCACATTTTTATCTATACGTTTACCCTTTTTTACAGTAAAATTCTTGTTTTTACTTAATTTTATATTCATATGTAATCTCCCTTTCCCCGAACAAATTATATCACATTAATATTTTTTTGTCTTTACATTTTTAACTTTTTTTGCCGTTTTTCATATACTATTTTGAGAAGAGGTGATTTTTATGGGATTAACTTCGTCTTCTACTGGAAGTAATCTATTAGCCGATAATTTTAATATTTCTGAAAGTGATTTTACTATAACATTGGCTGGCAATCCAAATGTTGGTAAATCAACAATATTTAATAATTTAACTGGAATGAATCAACACACAGGAAATTGGACTGGCAAAACTGTAGATAATGCAACTGGAAATTGTACATATAATGACAAGAATTTTCTTTTAGTAGATATTCCTGGAACATATTCTCTTGTAACACATTCTAAAGAAGAAGAAATTGCCACAAGCTTTATTAGTTCAAATGTTTCTAATGCCACTGTTGTTGTCGTTGATGCTACTTGTTTAGAAAGAAATTTAAATTTAGTGTTTCAGATTATGGAAATTACTCCTAATGTTATTGTTTGTGTTAACTTATTAGATGAAGCTAAAAAGAAAAAAATCAAAATTAATTTAAAGTTGCTTTCTGAAATCCTTGAAGTTCCTGTTGTTGGTACAACTGCACGTAATAAAAAAACTCTTGTGCATTTGCTTGATACTATTTATAAAGTTTGCACTGGTGAAATAAAATGCTCAGCTAAACAATTAACATTTCCTAATAAATGCTCTGATGAAGAAAAAGTTGCTACGATTATGAAGCATTGTGAAGAAATTTCTGATAAAGTATGCTCATTCTCAAGAAATTCGTGCAATTCTTTTGATAGAAAAATAGATAAAATTATCACCTCTAAAATTTGGGGTATCCCAATTATGCTATTATTTTTAGCAATGATTTTCTGGATTACAATTATTGGTGCCAATTATCCCTCTCAGTTACTCTCTGATGTTTTTGCATATTTCCAAGATAAACTTATTTATGGTTCTCAGCTTATTAATATGCCTAATTGGTTGTCATCTATGTTAATTCTGGGAGTTTATCAGACCGTTACTTGGATTATAGCTGTTATGCTTCCACCTATGGCTATATTTTTCCCTTTGTTTACAATTATGGAAGATCTTGGCTACTTACCTCGTATTGCATTTAACATGGATAAATGTTTCAAAAAAGCTTGTACAAATGGAAAACAAATGATAACAATGTGTATGGGGTTTGGCTGTAATGCTGCAGGTGTATGTGGTTGTAAAATTATAGATTCTCCTCGTGAAAGATTAATTGCAATTCTAACAAATGCTTTTGTTCCGTGTAACGGAAGATTCCCCTTCTTAATTACAATTGCTACAATTTTTATTGCAGTTGGTTTTTCTGGGCTTACCGCTTCTATAATCTCAACTTTGTCTGTTGTTGGAATTATATTACTTGGAATTATAATGTCATTGTTGGTTTCTAGGTTTTTATCTAAAACCTTGCTAAAGGGTGTTCCTTCTTCTTTTGTTTTAGAATTACCGCCATATAGAAAACCTCAATTCGGCAAGATTATTGTACGTTCTATTTTTGACAGAACACTCTTTGTACTTGGTAGAGCATTAACAGTAGCAATTCCAGCAGGATTTATTATTTGGATTTTTGCAAATGTTTTTATTAATGATTTTAGTTTACTTGATTATGTTGCAACTTTCCTCACACCTTTTGCTAAACTTATGGGATTAGATGGATATATATTAACTGCGTTTATTTTAGCACTTCCAGCAAATGAAATTGTGCTTCCTATAATTTTAATGGGATATTTAGGTGGAACATCTTTAAATAATATTTCTGATACTTTTGCAATTGGTGATATCCTTGTACAAAATGGCTGGACTATTCTTACTGCAATTAATGTTATGATTTTCGTAGTTTTACATTTTCCATGCGGTACCACTTTGCTTTCTATAAAAAAGGAAACAAAAAGTTGGAAATGGACTGCTTTAGCATTTGTTCTTCCAACAGTTTGCGGCATAATATTATGTATGTTTACAACATTAGTCTACAATGTTTTGATACTTTAACATAACGAATACCTACTAACTGTTTAAGTTGAATGTCCGAAAAAGAGTCACTTTATTTAAGTGGCTCTTTGTTCATAATAACTAATTTATATTTTATTGGTTATTTCTTCTTGAATTTTGTCTATAAATTCATCTACTTGCATTTGTCCAATATCTCCTGATTTTCTAGAACGTACTGCTACTGCATTTGATTCAATTTCTTTTGCGCCAATTACAAGCATATATGGCACTTTTTCCAATTGCGCTTTTCTTATTTTATATCCTATTTTTTCATTTGATTCATCTACTTCAACTCTAACTTTTATTTGTCTTAATTTTTTTGCAACTTCTTCTGCATACTCGTTTTGTGCATCTGCAATCGGTAATACTTTTACTTGTACTGGTGATAGCCATACTGGGAAATTACCTTTTGTTTCTTCTATTAAGAATGAGATGAATCTATCTGATGAACCAAGCACTGCTCTATGAATTACTACTGGTCTATGTTCAGCATTATCTTCTCCTATATAGTTTAAATCAAATCTCTCTGGTAAAGCAAAATCTAATTGACATGTTGGAATTGTTACATCATGGTTTAACGCTGTTTTTATTTGAATATCTATTTTTGGTCCATAAAAGGCTGCTTCTCCTTCTGCCTCATAGAAATCGATATTCATATCTTTTAATATTTCTCTTAATTGAGCTTCTGCTGTCTCCCACATTTCATCATTATCTATATATTTATCTTTATTATTTTTATCTCTTAAAGATAATCTATATTTAAATGAATCTTCTGAAAAGCCGAAATCTTTATGATATACTTCTTTTATTAATTTTAGTACATTTCCAACTTCTTCTTTTATTTGGTCTGGTCTTACAAAAAGATGAGCATCATTTTGACACATTTGTCTAACTCTTTCCAATCCACATACAGCTCCGCTATTTTCGTATCTAAAATCATTTGCAAGTTCCCCAACTCTTATTGGTAAATCTCTGTATGAACGAGTTTTGCTCTTATATATTAACATATGATGTGGGCAATTCATTGGTCTTAATACCATTTCTTCATTTTCCATTTTCATTGCTGGGAACATGTCTTCTTTATAATGATCCCAGTGTCCACTTGTTTTATATAGTGCTACATTTGCAAGACATGGTGTATATACATGGTCATAACCTAATTCTATTTCTTTATCTTGAATATATCTTTCTAATATTCTTCTTATTGTTGCACCATGTGGTAAATACATTGGTAAACCTGAACCAACTAATTCATGTGTCATGAACAATTCTAGGTCTTTACCTATTTTTCTGTGGTCTCTTTCTTTTGCTTCTTCAAGTAATTTCAAATATTCTTCTAGTTGACTTGCTTTTGGATATGAAATAGCATAAATTCTTTGTAGCATTTTGTTATTTTCATTTCCTCTCCAATAAGCTCCTGATGTTGATAATAATTTTACTGCTTTTACTTTTCCTGTACTCATTAAGTGTGGCCCTGCACATAAATCTGTAAATTCACCTTGTTTATAGAAAGATAACACCTCATCTTCTGGTAAATCTTCTATTAGTTCTACCTTATAGCTTTCATTTGCTTCTTTCATTAGCTTGATTGCTTCTTCTCTTGAAAGTTCAAACCTTTCTATTGGTAAATCTTCTTTTATTATTTTTTTCATTTCTTGTTCTATTTTTTCAAAATCTTCTTCTGAAAATCTGTGTTCTGTATCAAAATCATAATAAAATCCATTTGCTATTGCTGGTCCTATTGCTAATTGTACATTTGGATATAATCTTTTTATTGCTTGTGCCATAATATGTGCTGTTGTATGCCAATACGCCTTTTTACCATCTTCACTATTTTCAAATGTATTAATATTTAATTTACAATCTTCTTCAAGTTGAAATCTTAAATCTTTTACCTCACCATTTACCTCACCACAAGTTGCCATTCTTGCCAATCCTTCGCTGATTTGTTTTGCAACTTCTAATATACTTTTTCCTTTTTCAACTTCTAATACTTTTCCATCTTTCAATTCTACTTTTATCATTTTAATCCCTCCATAACAAAAAGCACCCTTATAGACTTTTATCTATAGGAGTGCTTATATAATAACACGGTTCCATCCCTGTTTTTACTTAATTTGATTTAACGCATCTTATACGTCTAACTTATTCGCTAGAAATTTAAAGAGTTAGTTTTCAAATATGTTTTTCAAAATTAGCTTTCAGCCTATGGCTAATTATCTCTAATGATAACCTTTATTTTACTCTTCTCTTATATATTTTTATAATAATTTACTTTTCTATATGCAAATACTGCTACACCTGCTAAAGCTACTACAGCAACTGCAAGTAATGTGTTCTCTTCTAGTCCAGCTTTTGGTAAATCTGTGTTATAACTATTACCTGATGTTGATGTATTTGTGCTAGAGCTTGAACCTGTTGATGTGCTTGTACTAGTTGAAGTTCCTGTGTTTGTTGATGTTCCTGTTGAACTTGAACCTGAACTTGTTCCTGTAGAAGTTCCAGTACTTGTACTACTACTTTCCGAACCAGTTCCTGTTGATGTGCTACTTCCTGAGCTTTGTTCTGTTCCAGTTAAGTCATTATTTGCAAATATGCTATCATCTGTTAAAGCAAATGCTTTTGCTGACATAGTAGTGATTATTGCTACACTTACTACCATTATTAATATTGATTTTAATAATTTTTCTTTTTTCATTTCTCCTACCTCTTTCTATATTTATCTATAGTATTTTATACCTTCTCTTTATTTATACTATATTTTTTATTATTTTTCAAGTCTTTTTTACAAATTTAATTATTTTTTTGCACTTTTTTATGTAAATCAGATGTTTTTGTAATTTTTAGTATAGTATAAAATTTAGAAGTATTAGTTCAACACTTAAAACCCTCTGCCTTTTCTGTATTCTTATACATTAAATTTAAATAACACAATATCTCCATCTTGCATTATGTAATCTTTTCCTTCTTGTCTAACTAATCCCTTTTCTTTGGCTGACACCATTGAACCTTCTCTTATTAAATCATCATAAGAAACTATTTCTGCTTTTATAAAGCCTCTTTCTATATCTGAATGAATTTTACCTGCAGCTTTTGGTGCTTTAGTTCCTTTCTTTATAGTCCATGCTCTTACTTCTGGTTCGCCAGCTGTTATAAATGACATTAACCCTAATAAATCATAACTCTTTTTAATTAGTTTATCTAACCCTGATTCTTGTAATCCTAATGCTTCTAGCATTTCTGCTTTGTCATTTTCATCTAGTCCAGAAAGTTCTTCTTCAATTTTTACACATAAAGGAATGACTTCTGCATTTTCTTTTTGGGCATATTCTTTTACTTGTTTTACCTTTTCGTCATTTTCTGCATTAGACATTTGCTCTTCTGAAATATTTGCTATATATATTATTGGTTTTGATGTTAATAAAAACATGTCCTTTATTATTTCAAGTTCTTCATCATTTAAGTCTATTGCTCTTGCTGGAATACCTTTTTCCAAGTTTGCTTTTACTTTTTCTATTACATCAATTTCAGTTTGATATTTTTTATCTGCTTTTAGATTCTTTTTAGCTTTTTCTAATCTTTTATCGAGTGTTTCCATATCTGCAAAAATCAATTCTAAATTTATTGTTTCTATATCTCTCAATGGATTTATGTTTCCATCTACATGTATTACGTTTGAATCTTCAAAACATCTTACCACTTGTGCAATAGCATCTACTTCTCTTATATGTGATAAAAATTTATTTCCAAGTCCTTCTCCTTTGCTTGCACCTTTTACTAAACCTGCAATATCAACAAACTCTACAACTGCTTTTGTTACTTTTTGAGGTTTATACATTTCAGCTAATTTATCTATTCTTTCATCTGGAACAGCTACAACTCCTACATTTGGCTCAATTGTGCAAAATGGATAATTCGCACATTCTGCTCCTGCTTTTGTTATACTATTAAACATTGTACTTTTTCCTACATTTGGTAATCCTACTATTCCTATTTTCATATCTATTATCATTCCCTCTCTACTTTTATTTCATTCACTTCGATATTATAGCATATTTTTTCCTTTTGTTAAATATTTTTCATGAAAATTCTAATAAATTGCATAATTTTGTCTTTGCCAGATAAACTATATAATAATAAACATTTTATTAATGAACATAGTTTTGTAACTATGAATCAATAAAGAAAGGAATGATTTTTTATGAAAACTATATATAATATAGCTCTTACATTAGTAATTATAGGAGCAATCAACTGGTTACTTATCGGATTTTTCAAATTCGATTTAGTTGCAACATTATTTGGCTCAATGAGTGCACTAAGTAGAATTATATATTCATTAGTCGGAATAAGTGGTTTAATTTCACTTGGACTATACAGTATTATAAATAATGATTAATTGTAACAAGATAGCTTAAAAGAACAAATAAGGAAAATTTTAAAAATCTCTTATTTGTTCTTTTAAATTTTTGATTTATTATCTATGCAAACAATAAGTGCAATATTTGAATATTTTGTTGCATAATTCACTGTAAATATTCCATTTTTTGTTTGACATTTATTTAAAAAAGTAGTATTCTATATGAAGTAAATTTTATTCACTTTATAGCATATATTGGGGTATCGCCAAGCGGTAAGGCATCGGACTCTGACTCCGACATTCCTGTGTTCGAATCACAGTACCCCAGCCATTAATTTAGTTTTTTAAACAACCAATCGGAACTATATAAACTCCATCTTCTCTTTTATATGCATATTTACCTGTAGCAGTTAGTACCATTAGAAATGATGGATTACTCATCTTGCCAGTATCAATCTTTGAATACATTTTCTTTAAATTTTCAGCTCCCTCATTAATTAATTTTTCTCCTCCAAGTTTTATTTCTATTAAGCCATATGAACCATTTCTCAAATGTATTACAGCATCACATTCCATCTCATTAGCATCTCTATAGTGATATACCTTGCCATTTATGCATTCTGCATACACTCTTAAATCTCTAATACATAAAGTTTCAAATATTAGACCAAATGTATTTAAATCTTTTATTAAATCGTCTGGTCCTATTCCTAATGCTGCTACAGCAATAGAAGGGTCAATAAAATATCTTGTATCTGAAGTTCTTATTGCTGTTTTACTTCTTAAGTTTGGATTCCATGCTGGTGCTTCTTCTACTACAAAAATTTTCTTCAATGCATTTATATATGAAAGTACAGTATCTGTATCTAAAGAAAAAGAATCATTAGCTACCATGTCATTTTTTAAGGTTTCATTTGACGCCTGCGTTCCCAAGTTTCTTGAATATGTTCTCATTAAATTCTTAACTCTTTCTGGATTACGATTTATGTCATCTACTCTTGATATATCTGATTGCACAATCGCATCATAATAATCAAATGCTTGTTCCAATGCAATTTCTTTTTCCATAAATGTACTCCTTGGCCATCCACCTCTGCAACATAAATATGCTATATCTGTTAACTCTAGTTTATTAGTTCCAGCAATCTTGGTTGGTGTATTAAATAAATCCTCTAAACTAACATCTCCATTTGATTCTCCTGACTCATACAGACTCATCGGTCTCATCAAAAGCCATGCTACTCTTCCTGTACCCGTATGTGTCACTTCACTCATATCAGCAGGTACAGCCGAACCCGTCAAAATAAATTGACCTTCTAAATCTCTATGGTCTACTTCAAACCTTATTGCATCCCACAATTTAGGTGCAATCTGCCATTCATCAATTAGTCTTGGTGTATCACCTTCTAGTAATAAACTAGGGTTTATATCAGCTAATATTAAATTTTGTGATTTTTCTTCTGGCTTTGCCATATATAATATACTGTTAGAAATTTGTTCAGCAGTTGTGGTTTTACCACACCATTTAGGTCCCTGTATTAATACAGCTCCTTTTCCCTTCAACTTTCTTTTTAATATATCATCTGCAATTCTTGCCTTATATTTTTCCATAACCGTTAACCTCCATTTGCATAATTATATCATTATTCTTTTTTATTTTCAAGATTTTTCGGTTATTTGTGGCAGATTCTTTCGGTTATTTATAGATATTTTTTTCGGTTATTTGTGGATTTTCGACTTTCTAAATCACAGGATAACAACATAAAAAACTATTGACCTCTTGCAAATGTTTTTATGTTAACTTATTCTGATGGTACTTGTGAACGGATAATGGCATGGCGAAGAATCGAATAGTTTACATAAGGTCGTGATAGCTTGTTGGGTGGGAGATGGGTTATTTGATGAATAAGCTGCAGCGTAACCCGATGTCATTATCAATGAAGTTAGGGGTATGATAGTAGCGATAAGACGCAGTTACCTGGTAACCATTACCACTGAAAAAGCCACTACGATAAGTTCTTCCATAGTTTGCTTTTAAAATGTAGGACTCAAGTGTCCATTCTGACATATTACCTGCTAAATCAAAAATATTGTTCGCATTTGTTCCTTCATATGCTCCACTTGGGATTATAATATTACTATTTGACGCCTTTGTTGCTGTGCTCTTTGATGTGTTTGTATAATATGTGAAACTATTATTAATGTAATTTCCCCAACTTGTTGAATCAGAGGCTATTTCTGCATATGTCTTCTCTCCTATATCAATTAACCACTTTAATGTCTCATCCCACTGTATTCCCCATATCATCTGCGCTCCTGCACTTGTTCCTGATAACTTTCTTGCTTTTTTCCACATTGTATACCATGTTTGGTTATTTATATCTGTGTTTATTCTTTTAACAACAGGCGTTG
>CAKPSX010000007.1 GCA_934184665.1 uncultured Clostridia bacterium
TTAATCAACGTACAAGAGTACGCCTCATAAATTTCTAACTTGTTTTCCTTGCCAAAATTTAATTCTTTCACAACTGGGAATTTGTACAATTATTGAAGAAATTATTGATAATGTTAACAATAAAAATTTTAAAAAATGTATTAATATTTTAAATTTAAAAGTTTAAATGCGGACTTGATAAAAAATAAAATTTATATAGATTGGAGTGTTGATTTTTCATGAGTAAAAGGAAACAGAGAAAAGAGGAAAAAGAAAAAGTAACTAAGATTAGTGATGTGAAGATGGCGTATATTATGTATGGAAAAAAGGTGTTTGTCATACCAATAGTAATAGCCATAATATTGGGTGCTGTTATATGGGGAATTGTGTATAATACTAGAAAAAATAATGCACCACAGGAAAGTGCTGATAATCAAAAAGAGCAGATAAATTATATATGGGGAGAAATAAAACCAGGAAAGAGAAACACAAATAATTTCACAACAGTAACAAGCTCAGATGGAGTGCAAGTACCAGTACCAACAGGATATACAGCCTCATCTGCATCAGACGAAAACTCTGTAAAAGGTGGATTTGTAATATATGAAGGAACAGAGGCAGTAACAGATAGTAATAAGTGGGATGCACAGTGTAATAGAAATCAGTATGTATGGATACCAATAGCAAATGTAAGCGATATGTATTGGAGAAATCAGACAACAGGAAAGAAATATGGAACTTGGTATAATTTTGAAAAAAATGCAACAACATATTCTAAAGGAGAAAATCGTTCATATGAGCCACAAACAACCCTAGATGATATCCAATCAACAGATTTAACCCAATATTTAAATGGAATGTCAAGAGAAGATTTCCTAATGGAAATGGAAATCGATTTCGATAAGATGTTAAATAGTATAGCAACATATGGAGGATATTATATAGGAAGATACCAAACAGGAGACCTAAGCCAAGCAACGCCTGTTGTAAAAAGAATAAATAGTGATATCCATAGTCAAACCTGGTATACAATGTGGAAAAAAGCAAGAAAGTTATCAAAAACAAGTGCAGGAGTACAGATGATATGGGGAATACAGTGGGACGAGACATTAAAATGGTTAATTGATACAGGAGAAAAGACATATGCAGAAATAGCCTCAGATTCAACAAGTTGGGGAAATTATAGAAATAATAGTTTCACATATTATACAAACACATCAAAGAGCACAGCGACGAAGGCATCAAGCAAAACAGTAAGAATCCCAAGTGGAGCATATGAAGGAGCAAATGCAAACAATGTTTTTGATTTAGCAGGAAATGTATATGATTGGACACTAGAGTCCGATGGTTCAGGGACCAGCTACTACAGGTACAGTCGTGGTGGCTATTACGGCCACTACGGCGGCAAATATCCAGCGGCTTACCGCAGCAGCAACTATCCTAACGTCGGCTACGACAACGTCGGATTGCGTTGTACACTTTACATAAAGTAGCACTGAGCCCTACCTGGCGATGCACAGTGGAGATGCTGTAACGCTTTTATCTTATGGATTTCGTTGCTCTTTATTCATAAAATAACAAACCCCTTGGCTGAGCCAGGGGGCTATGTAATTCTATTTACTTTTTTTATCAGAAAAAATTTCTTTAGCAGCACCTAATCCGCTTAAAGCACCTGTTGCTTCAAAAGGAATAAATACTTTATTTGCATCACCTTTAGCAATTTCTTCAAGGGCTTCAAGTGATTTAATTTGAACAAGTTTTTCATCTGGATCAGCAGATTTAATTGCATCATAAACCATAGCAATTTCTTTAGCTTTAGCCTCTGCAACAGATTTAATAGCTTGAGCCTCACCGGCAGCTCTTCTAATTTGTGCTTCTCTATCAGCCTCGGCCTCAAGTATAGCTGCTTGTTTTTTACCTTCTGCAATAGTAACAGCAGATTGTTTTTGAGCTTCAGCTTCAAGAATTAAAGCTCTCTTATTACGTTCAGCATTCATTTGTTTTTCCATTGCATCTCTAATATCAGCTGGTGGTGTAATATCTTTTATTTCTACTCTATCAATTTTACAACCCCATCTATCTGTAGCATCATCAAGGATTGCTCTTAATTTTGAGTTTATTCCATCTCTTGAACTAAATGTTTCATCTAAGTCCATTTTACCAACAATATCACGAATTGTTGTAATTGCAAGATATTCAATACCTTTTTTCAAACTTTGAATTTCATAAACAGCTTTAGCTGGATCTGTTATTTGATAAAATACAACAGTATCTATTGTAATTGTAACATTATCTTTAGTGATAACTCCTTGAGGTGGAACATCCATAGTTTGTTGTTTTAAACTAACAACACTTCTTACTCTATCAAAAAATGGGATGATAATTGTAAGACCGGCATCAGCCACTTTGTGGAATTTACCTAATCTTTCTATAATGTAAACCTCAGATTGTCTAACAACTTTAATTGATTTTACTGCGATTATTATTATTATAACCAGTAATACGACTAAAAAAAACATAAATCCTCCTTCTGACAGTACAACTGTCTATAAAAAATTAGTTATTAGCTGAACTAGAAACTAGTGATAATGCTTTTACTTGTAGTTTAACACCATCTACACATTCAACTATAACTTCACTTCCTTTAGGAATTTTCGACTGCTCATTTGATTTTGCAGACCATATTTCTCCATTAACTTTGACTTGACCTTGACCAGTAGTCCAATCGATGTCCTCAACAACAACGGCTTTTTTACCAATAATTGAATAAACATTTGTAGGAACCGAATCTTTTTTTGTAACTTTATTACTTAAAGGTTTTGTTGCAAAGATTAAAATACACGAAGAAATAATAAATACTGTAACTTGAACAATGACATTACTTGTAAAGAAGCTAATAACCATGGCGATCAAACTTCCTATTGAAAACCAAAACACGAAAAATCCAACTGTAAAGATTTCTATTATAAGAAAAATTCCTGCTGCGATTAACCATATTTGCCACATAAGAATACCTCCTTTCAAGCTTGATACAAGTTTCACAAATACATTATACAATAAAAATGAGAAATTTGGAATAGATTTTCCAAAAATTGTTGTAAAATTAGGAAAAAAATGATAAGATTGAACAAAATATATAAGGAGTAGTAAAATGCCAAAAAATAAAATATATAATAATAAAGGAATAACATTAATATCATTAGCCATAACAATTGTTGTATTAATAATCTTAGCATCAGTATCAACATATGTGGGAGTAAATTCATTAAATCAATCAAAAGAAAATACACAATTGTCAGAATTAGGAATAGTACAACAAGTTATATTAGAAAACTATACCAAATATGAACTTACAGGAAATGAACAATATTTGGTTGGCACAAAAATAACAGACTATTCAGAAATGAAGAAAATAGAAAAAGAAATAAATGATAAAATAAAAGATGATATAACATTAAAAATAACTGCAGAAACATATGATGGTATAAAAGGGCAAGAAACAGAAGGTGCACAAAAAGAATATTATTATTATGAGCTAGACCAAAGTGACCTAAAAAAAATAGGAATAACTCAAGAATCTGAAAAATACATAGTAAATTATGCAACAGGTGAAGTAATAAATAAAGATGTATTAGTTACAAGAAGTGGAAAGCCATTATATACATATTCAGTTGACACAAAATAGAAAGGAATGTGGTTAAATTGAACATTAAGCAAGAACTAGAAGAATCAAAAATACTTTCAGAAAATGTTAAATATAATATTCCAATGAAAAATTATACAAGTTTTAAAATAGGAGGACCAGCAGAATATTTTGTGCAAATAAAAAATGTTGAAGAATTACAAGAGGCACTAAAAATATATCAACAAACTAAAGAGCCACTAACTATAATTGGAAATGGTAGCAATTTATTAGTAAATGATAATGGCATAAAAGGCATAGTATTACAAATAAACATAAAAAAATTAGAAATCCAAGAAGAAAAAGATAGTATAAAAGTAATAGTTGGTAGTGGAAATAAATTGGGAGAATTAGCCCAAAAGCTAGCACAAAAAGAAATAGCTGGTTTTGAGTTTGCATCAGGAATACCAGGAACAATAGGTGGAGCAATAAGAATGAATGCAGGAGCACATGGCACAGAAATGAAAGACATTGTGCAAACAATAACATATGTAGATAAAATGGGTAAAATACATAAAATGACTGCTGAACAAGCAAAATTTCAATATAGAAAAAGCATCTTTGCAGAAAAGGACTATATCATAATAGAGGCAGAATTAAAATTGCAAAAAGGCAAAAAAAAAGAAATACAAGAAAAAATGCAAGAATATGCAAAATACAGAAAAGAAAAGCAACCACTTGAATATCCAAGTGCTGGCAGTACATTTAAAAGAGGAGAAGATTTTATAACAGCAAAACTAATTGATGAATGTGGTTTAAAAGGCTATCAAATAGGTGGTGCACAAATATCAGAAAAACATGCAGGATTTATAATAAACAAAGGTAATGCAACAGCAGAAGATGTATTAAAATTGATACAATATACAAAAGAACAAGTTTACAAAAAATTTAATAAAGTTATTGAAACAGAAATCGAAGTTATATAAAAAGTATAAAAGTTGTGAAAGAATTAAATTTTGGCAAGGAAAACAAGTTAGAAATTTATGAGGCGTAATTGTACGTTGATTAAATTTCTAATGAAGTTTGACATAGCAAAAATTGTAATCATTTCATAACTGTAATCAAAATAGGGAGTGAAGATATAATGAAAGGAATACTAAACTGGCTAAAATCAAGTTCCAAAATAAAAAGATGGATTCTACTAATTTTAGTTGGAATAATACTAACATGTTATGGAATATCAAAAATTTTAGTACAAAAAGAAATGGAAATAGCAGATGCTGCAAAAGTAGTAGTAACATTTGTAATAGGATTTTCATTTATTGTATTAGGATTAATATTTTTAAATAAAAGAAATATGGAATTATTTATTGAAGCAACAGATGAAAGAATGAAAAACAGAAAAAATGTCAATGTTAAATCATTAATATTTAATAAAGAAATATATGACAAAGGACCTAATATAGTTGTAATAGGTGGTGGAGCAGGACTAAATACAGTACTTACAGGAATGAAAAGATATACAAATAACATAACTGCAATAGTTGCTGTATCAGAATATGGAAAAACTCCAGACAACTCAAGAATAGAATTAAACACATTTTTACCATTTGATGAAGTAAAAGATAGTATTTCTGCACTATCAGCAGACCAAAAAGATGAATTAACAAAATTACTAAATCATAAAATGCAAAATGAAAGACTAAGAGGCTTAAATTTTTCTGACATATATTTCACAGCAATGAAGGAAATATACTCAAATGATGCTGATTCAATAGAAAAAAGTAATGACATATTTAATATAAAGGGAAAAGTACTTCCAGTAACTCCACAAGAAATGAAAATCTGTGCAGAACTTGAAAATGGATATGTAATAGAAGAAAAAGACAAAATACCAGAACTAGTAAATGAAAAAATGACTAGAATAAATAGAGTATTTTTACAACCATCAAACTGTAAGCCAACAAAAGGGGTACTAGAAGCAATAAGAGAAGCTGACAGCATAATAATAGGCCCAGGAAGTTTATATACAAATGTTATACCAAACTTATTAGTAAATGGTGTTGCAAAAGCAATCAAAGAAAGTAAAGCAATAAAAATATACATAAACAATATAATGACAGAACCAGGTCAAACAGATGATTATACTGTAGCAGATCACATAAAAGCAATAACAGAACACTGTGGAGAAGGAATTATAGATTATTGTATATATGATACAGGAGAAATAATCCCAGAATATATAAAAAGATATAACAGAGAAGGAGCAGATTTAGTAGAACAAAAATTAGAAGTTCCAGGAATTAAAAAAATAAAATTCATAAAGAAAAATATATCAACAATAAAAGATGGACGAATTAGACATGATCCAAACTTGATTGCTGAATCTGCAATAACTCTAATATGCAATGATATGAAATTTAAAGATAAAGAAAATGATCCTGAATATGTAATGTTAAATGCAAAATTAAAATCAGATAAAAGAATAAACAAACTAAAAAAAGAAAGAGAAAGATTAGAAAAAAAGACACAAAAACAAGGCGCAGAGAGTAAAGAAAGAAGAAAAAGGAGAAGAACAAAACAGAGTAAATTTAGTAGTAAATATAGTGAAAGAATAAAATCAATAAAAGAATCAGAAGAAAAATACAACAGAATTCATAAACAAAAACAAGAAAATTGAAAAGGAATTGGTTGAATATGGAATTTGCAAAAGAAAATTTAAATTTAGAAAACGCTCTAAACAAGGAGTGGTTAATAACAAATGGAATTGGTGGATATGCATCATCAACAATAATAGGTGCAAATACAAGAAAATATCATGGATTACTTATAGCACCATTAATACCACCAGCCAAAAGAATGTTGATTTTATCGAAATTAGATGAAAGCTTAGAAATTTACGGAAAAAAATATGAGCTTTTTACAAACATAGGAAAAGACTATATTTCTCAGGGATATAAATATCAAGAAAGCTTTATGAAAGAATATATGCCAGTATTTACATATAAAATAAACGAAACTGAAATAACAAAAATAATTTGCATGCAATATCAGAAAAATACAGTAGGTGTATATTATAAAGTTAAAAATGGAAATTATCCTGCAAAAATAAACCTAGCACCTGTAATGAATTTTAGAAATATACATGAAGAAAATCATTCATGTGAATTTAATCTAACCCAGAAAACTGTAGGAACAAAAACTGAAATAAAAATAGAAAACAGTGTTCCAATATATATAAATATTTCAGAAGGTAAATACATAGAGCATCATAATGATACATTCTTTAATATGTTTTATATTGAAGAACAAAAACGTGGATTTAATGCAGAAGAAAATCATGTAGTACCAGGAAGATACGAAATTTCAATAGAACCAAATGAAGAAAAAGAAATTTCATTTATATGTTCATTAGAAAAAAATATAGGTGGATTAGATGCAAGAGCAATAATCACAAATGAAACAATAAGACAATATCAAAATATAACTAAATCACTTTTGATAGATAATAACAAAGAAAATAAATCAGAAGAAGAAAAACAAAGAGATAAAATAATAAGAAAATTTTTAATAGCAGGAGACAATTTCATAATAAAAAGGCCATCATTTAATACATATTCATTGATAGCAGGATATCACTGGTTCTTAGATTGGATGAGGGATACATTAATTTCATTTGAAGGAATATTACTAATTCCAAGGAAATATGAAATAGCAAAACAAGTACTAAGAACTTGTGTAAGAGATATAAAATATGGGTTAATCCCAAATGGATATGCAGAAGAAGATAGTAAGCCACTATATAATAGTGTTGATGCATCATTGCTGTTATTTGAACAAGTAGAAAAATATATAAAGTACACAAATGATGATAAATTTATAAAACAAGAAATATATCCAAAATTAGAAAATATAATAGAAAACTATTCAAAAGGAATAGACTTAGATGATAATAATATTTATCTTGACACAGATGGACTTATAGTATCAGGAACAGAACATACTCAAAATACATGGATGGATGCTAAATATGCTGGTATAGCAGTAACACCTAGAAACGGTAAAGCTGTCGAAATAAATGCAATGTGGTATAATGCATTAAAAATAATGCAAAAATTAGCGGTAAAATATAATGAAAAATCAAAAGCAAAAAGATATGAGAAACTAGCAACAAAATGCCAAAAATCATTTGAAGAAAAATTTTATAATAAAAAAAGAAAGTGTTTATTTGATGTTATAGGAGATAGCAAGATAAGACCAAACCAATTATTTGCATTAAGCTTAACATATCCTGTGTTAAATCCAAACTCAAAAGAAGCCAAAGATGTATTTGAAACAGTTACGAAAAAATTATTAAATAGTTATGGCTTAAAGACACTTGCAAAAGGTGAAAAAAATTATGTTGAAACATATGAAGGAGACGGATTTAGAAGAGATTTCAGCTATCATCAAGGAATAACATGGACTTGGTTACTAGGCTTATATTATGATTCTTTAAAAAAACTAGCAGAGTCTAATAGACCGAAACTAGAAAAAGATATGTATAAAGAATTATTAAATAAGTTTGTGGAAAATGTTACAAAAACTTTTTCAAAAGAAATTAGTGAAAGAGGTTGCATTGGAAGTATTGCAGAAATATATGATTCTAAAAGACCGTATTTGCCTAAGGGGGCAGTTGCACAGGCGTGGAGTGTGGCAGAGGTATTTCGCATTATTCTGCAAAGTTGAAAAATAATTACAATTTTGGACTGTGTTAGATTTCATTTAAAAAGAGGGAAAGCATGATAAAAGTAGAAGAATTAGAGAAACAATTAAATCAAAACCAGCTTAGTGAATTATATTTGCTATATGGTAAAGAAAAATTTTTATTGGATCAGCAAGTGAGAAAAATGAAGAAATTATTTGGTGAGCTAGTAAAAGGAATAAATTATGTATTAATAGATGATACAAATATAAATGAATTAATTGCAAATATTGAAACACCTGCATTTGGATATGAAAAAAAACTTATAATAGCCAAAAATACAGGCATATTTAAAAGAGAATCAAAAACAAGAGTAGGCGGAGTAAGTAAAGAATTAAAAGATAAGATAAATGATTATCTAAAAGAAAATTTGGATTTAATTAAAGAAAGTGTTGTACTTATTTTTATAGAAGATGAGGCAGAAAAAAATTCAATTTATAATACAATAGAAAAACTTGGAATAGTATGCAATTTTGAAGAACAAAAACCATTTCAAATAATACAAAGATTAAAAGCAATCTGCAATATGTATAAAGTAAATGTAAGTGAAAATACACTTCAATATTTAATTGAATGCTGTGGCACAAATATGCAAGATTTAATAAATGAAACAAGAAAACTAATAGAATATGCAGATTCAGGTGGAACAATAGAAAAAAAAGACATTGACAAACTTTGTATAAAAAAAATTGAGAGTATTATATTTGACTTAACAGATAATTTAGGACAAAAAAAGACAAAAGAAGCCATGGAAGTTTTATATAATTTAATAGCTTCAAAAGAGCCAATACAAAAGATATTAATAACATTATATAACCATTTTAAAAAGTTATATTTTGTTAAAATAGCAATAGAATATAATAAGGATATTGCAACAAGTTTAAACTTAAAGCCTAATCAAATGTTTTTAGTAAACAAATATAAAGCACAATCAAAAGGTTTTAAAAAATCAGAATTAGAAAATATTTTACAAGAATTAAGAGATTTAGATTATAAATATAAAATCGGATTAATAGATGTAAACATAGGACTTGATGCAATATTAGCAACATATTGTTAGCTTGACAAAATATTCTTTTTAGTAGATAATATGAGTGGTAACTACTAAAAGAAAAAAGAAAGAGAAACTTAGGAGGAAAAATAAATGTATATATTTAATAGAATAACAGTAAACCCACAATTACCAAAAAGAATAGATAAAATAACAGAAATAGCAAATAATTTATGGTGGTCATGGAACACAGAATTTTTAAGATTATTTAAAAATATAGACCCAGACTTATGGGAAAAGTGTAATAAAAATCCAGTAAAATTCTTGAAATCAGTTGACCAAGAAAGATTAGAAAAAGCATCTAAAGATTTAATGTTCTTAAAAGAATATGATAAAGTTGTAGAAAATTTTGAAGATTATATGAATAGTAAAAACACATGGTTTAGTCAAAAATATCCTAATAATAGAAGTGATTTAATTGCATATTTTTCAGCAGAATATGGATTAGATCAAACAATGGCAATATATTCAGGTGGACTAGGAATTTTATCAGGAGATCACCTAAAATCTGCAAGTGATTTAGGTATTCCACTAGTTGCTGTAGGACTATTATATAAAAACGGATATTTTAATCAAATAATAGATGTAAATGGAATGCAAAGACCAGAATACAGAGATATAGATTTATATAATCTACCAATAAACCCAGTAAAAGACATAGACGGAAATGACCTAATATTATATATAAAATTCCCCAAAAGAAGAATATATATAAAAGTTTGGGAGGTAAATGTAGGTAGAATTAAATTGTATCTAATGGATACAGACATAGACTTAAATAGTAATGAAGACAGAGGAACAACAGCAAGACTATATGGAGGAGACCAAGAAACAAGAATAAGACAAGAAATAATACTTGGAATGGGAGGAGTAAATTTATTAAAAAGATTAGGGCTAAGACCAACAGTATATCACATGAATGAAGGTCATTCAGCATTCTTAAACTTAGAATTAATAAGTAATACAATAAAAGACCAACAAGTATCATTTGATGTTGCAAAAGATATAGCATCATCAAAAACAGTATTTACAACACATACGCCAGTACCAGCTGGAAACGATATATTCCCAGTAAGTTTGGTTGAGAAATATTTTAAAGATTTTTGGCCAACACTTGGATTAACAAGAGAGCAATTTTTAAAACTTGGAATGGACGAAGATGAAGAATTAGAAGCAGGATTTAATATGGGAATATTTGCATTAAGAATAGCTGGAAAGAAAAATGGTGTAAGCAAATTACATGGAGAAGTTTCAAGAGAACTATTTGCACAAGTATGGCCAAATATAGCACCAAGTGAATCACCTATAACATATGTAACAAACGGAATACACACATGCACATGGCTATCACCAAAATTAAAAGAATTATATAATAAATATTTAATACCATATTGGCAAGATAACATCCATGAAAATCAAGTATGGGAAAAAATAAAAAACATACCAGATGAAAAATTATGGAAAGTACATCAAGAAAGAAAACAAAAATTAATAGCATTGGTAAAAGAAAATGTTACAAGAAGATTAAGAAGAGAAGGAATGAAATATGAAGACATAACAGAAATAACCTCAAAACTTAATCCTAATGCACTAACTATAGGCTTCGCAAGAAGGTTTGCAACATATAAAAGAGCAACATTAATATTTAAAGACTTAGAAAGAATAACACAAATATTAAATGATGCAGATAGACCAGTGCAAATAATATTTGCAGGAAAAGCACATCCAGCAGATAAAGAAGGCGCAGATTTAATAAAATATATCCATGAATTATCAATGACACCACAGTTTAAAGGAAAAATATTCTTATTAGAAAACTATAATATCGAAATATCAAGATATCTAGTAAGTGGTGTAGATGTATGGTTAAATAATCCAAGAAGACCTATGGAGGCCTCTGGCACAAGCGGTCAAAAAGCGTCTGTAAATGGTGTAATAAACTTTAGTGTATCAGATGGCTGGTGGGCAGAAGGATATAATCAAAAAAATGGATGGGTAATAGGAACAAATGCGAAATATGCATCATATGAAGACCAAGATATAGCAGATAGTGAAAGTATGTATTACACATTAGAAAATAAAATAATTCCAACATATTATGATAAAGACAAGAGTGGTATCTCAAAAAATTGGATGGAAATAATGAAAAATTCTATAATATCAACAGGTGGACAATATAGCACATCAAGAATGTTAGTAGATTATACAAATAAATTATATATACCATTATGTAATTTAACAAAAAAATATTATACTAATTTAGAAAAAGTAACAGAATATAATAGTTGGAAGCAAAACTTATATTCTAATTGGAAAGACATACAAATAGAACAGTTAGACAGTAATGTTGATGATATTACAGTTGATGCAGGAGCTCAGATTGAAGCAAGATGTTGTGTAACACTTCCTAATATAGATGCAAAAAATATTAGAGCAGAAGTATATTATGGTAAATTCTTAGAAGATGGAGCAGTTGAAGAATTTGAAATAATACCTATGAAGTTAGAAAAGATAAATGAAGAGAATAAAAAATATTATTATGTAGCAAAAATCAATCTAAGTTCAGGTGGAAATTATGGATATACATTCAGAGTTATGCCACAACATGAAATGCTATTAGATAGTGAAAATCTTGATTTAGTAAAATGGATAGAAAAATAAATAAAAAAAGAAATATCTTAATAATAGATATTTCTTTTTTCTCATTTTATGTAGACTTTTTGACAAAAATAAGTTAAAATATAGTTTGTTAATAAAAATATATAAAGAAAATGGAGCAGATAAAATGTTAGAAAAAATCAATTCACCAGAAGATATAAAAAAATTATCATTAAATGAAAAAGAAGAACTAGCACAAGAGATAAGAAATTATATTTTAGAAGTAGTATCAAAAAACGGAGGACACCTTGCATCTAACTTAGGAATAGTAGAACTTACATTAGCATTACATACAGTATTTAATGTTCCAGAAGATAAAATTATATGGGATGTTGGCCATCAAAGTTATGTACATAAAATAATAACAGGACGTAGAGAAGAATTAAGAACATTAAGAAAATTTAAAGGAATAGCAGGTTTCCCAAAAACAAATGAAACAGAATCAGACTGTTTCAACACAGGTCATAGCAGTACATCAATATCAGCAGCATTAGGAATGGCAAGAGCATTAGAATTACAAGGAAAGAAAAATGATGTAATTGCTGTAATAGGTGATGGAGCATTAACAGGAGGAATGGCATTAGAAGCATTGAATGATGCAGGTTTTAGTGACTGTAATATAACAGTAATATTAAATGATAACGAAATGAGCATATCTCCAAATACAGGAGGATTAAACCAATTTTTGGGGAAACTTAGAACAAAAAAATTATACACAAGAACAAATAAATTAATAAAAGGAAGAATTACCAAGATTCCTATCGTAGGAAAACCTACAGTTAAAATAATTCAACAGATAAAAAGAGCAATAAAACAATTAGTAATAAACAGAATGTATTTTGAAGATATTGGATTTACATATTTAGGACCAGTAGATGGACATAATATGGAAAAATTAGAGAGCATATTAAAAATAAGTAAACAAGTAAAAGGACCAGTATTAATACATGTATTAACAACAAAAGGAAAAGGATACAAATATGCAGAAGAAAATCCAGATAAATTTCATGCAACAGGTGCATTTGATATAGAAACAGGAAAAAGTATAAAATCAAAAGCAACAGATTATTCTAAAGTATTTGGAAATAAACTAATTGAGCTTGCAAAACAAAATGATAAGATAGTTGCAATAACAGCTGCAATGAAAGATGGAACAGGATTATCAGAATTTCAAAAACAATTTCCAAACAGATTTTTTGATGTAGGAATTGCAGAACAGCATGCAGTAACAATGGCAGCAGGAATGGCAAAAGAGGGGCTAATACCAATTGTCCCAATATATTCATCATTTTATCAAAGAGCATATGACCAAGTAATACATGATATTGCAATGCAAAATTTGCCAGTAATTATGTGTGTTGATAGGGCAGGAATTGTTGGAGCAGATGGAGAAACACATCAAGGACTTTTAGACATGGCATTTTTTAAATTAGTACCTAACTTAACAATTATGGCACCAAAGGATTTCAGAGAATTAGAAGAGATGCTGGAATTTGCCATAAATCTAAAAAAACCAGTTGTAATAAGATATCCTAGAGGAGGAGAAGATGCAAAAATCAAGTTTGAAAAACATGATAAAGTTGAACTAGGAACATCTGAAACATTGCAAGAAGGAAATGATATTACAATTATTGCCATAGGCAAAATGGTAGCAAAAGCAATGCATTTAGCAAATAAAATAAAATCTGATAATACAGAAAAAAACAAAAAAAGTGTAGAAGTTATAAATGCAAGATTTTTGAAACCATTTGACACAGAAAAAATTAAAAAAAGTATAGAAAAAACAAAAAAGGTTATAACAATCGAAGATGGAACATGTGTGGGAGGTCTTGCAACAACAATAAAAGAGCTTATTGTTGATAACAACATACAAGATGTAAAAATAAAAACAATCGCATATCCAGATGAATTCATAGAACATGGCACAGCAGAAGAACTAGAGAAAATGTACGGGTTTGATATAATTGATATATTAAAATAAAAAAATTTTAATAAAAAAGGAGGGAATATGTTTAAATTACATTCAAAGTTTGAACCAACAGGCGATCAGCCAAATGCAATAGAATACTTATCAAAAGGAATAGAAGAAGGCAAGAAATTTCAGACACTTCTAGGTGTTACGGGTTCAGGAAAAACTTTTACTATGGCGAATATAATAGAAAAAACACAAAAGCCAACTCTTGTTTTAGCACATAATAAAACATTGGCAGGACAACTATATTCCGAATTCAAAGAGTTTTTTCCAGATAACAGGGTTGAGTACTTTGTATCATACTATGATTATTATCAGCCAGAAAGTTATATTGCACAATCTGACACATATATAGAAAAAGATGCATCAATAAATGATGAAATAGATAAATTGCGCCATTCGGCAACATTATCATTATTTGAGACAAGAGATGTAATAGTTGTTGCATCAGTATCATGTATATATGGATTAGGTGACCCAATAGATTATCAAGAAATGATGCTTTCCTTAAGACCTGGCATGAAAAAAACTAGAGAAGAAGTCATGAAAAAATTAGTAAATATGCAATATGCAAGAAATGAAATAGATTTTAAAAGAGGAACATTCAGAGCAAAAGGTGATATCTTGGAAATATACCCATCATCACAAAGTGAATCATCAATTAGAGTCGAATTCTGGGGAGATGAAATTGAGAAAATATCAGAAATAAACCCATTAACAGGAAAAGCAATCGGAACAAGAAGTCATGTATTAATACCACCAGCTTCTCAATATGTTACAAATAAAGATAAATTGGATAAAGCAATAATAACAATAGAAGAAGAACTAGAAAAAAGAGTAGAATATTTTAAATCTCAAAATAAACTGATAGAAGCACAGCGAATTCAAGAAAGAACCAATTTTGATATTGAAATGATGAAAGAAACTGGCTTTTGCCAGGGAATAGAAAATTATTCAAGGCATTTAAGTGGTAGACAAGAAGGAAGTCCACCATACACATTATTTGACTATTTTCCAAAAGACTTTTTGTTATTAATAGACGAATCACATGCGACAATCCCACAAGTGAGAGCAATGTATAATGGAGATAAAGCAAGAAAAGATTCATTAGTAAATTATGGGTTTAGACTACCTTCAGCATATGATAACAGACCTTTAAAATTTAACGAGTTTGAGGATAGAATTAACCAAGTTGTATTTGTAAGTGCAACACCAGCAGACTATGAAAAAGAACATTCAAAGGAAAATGTTGTAGAGCAAATAATAAGGCCAACAGGATTACTAGACCCAATTATTGAGGTAAAACCTGTAACAAATCAAATAGATGATTTACTAGAACAAATAAGAATTAGAGTAGAAAAAAAGCAAAGAGTATTAGTTACAACATTAACTAAAAAGATGGCAGAAGATCTTACTGAATATTTAAAAAGTCTTGATATAAAAGTAAATTATATGCATTCAGATACAAAGGCACTCGAAAGAATGGAAATAATAAGAAATTTACGTTTAGGTGAGTTTGATGTACTAGTTGGAATAAACCTATTAAGAGAAGGATTAGATATACCTGAAGTATCATTAGTTGCAATATTAGATGCAGATAAAGAAGGCTTTTTACGTTCAGAACGTTCATTAATACAGACAATAGGTAGAGCTGCAAGAAATACAGAAGGAACTGTTATAATGTATGCAGATGAACTTACAGATTCTATGGAAAAAGCAATTAGTGAAACAAACAGAAGAAGGAGAATTCAAGAGGAATATAACAAAGAACATAACATAGTGCCAAAAACTATACAAAAATCTGTTAGAGATTCAATAAAAGCAACTCAAACAGAAGATGTTGGAATAGAATACAAGTTTGAAAAAGAAGAAGATATCAAAGAAACTATAAACAATTTAACAGATCAAATGCTTGAACATGCTAGCAAAATGGAATTTGAACAAGCTGCTGAATTAAGAGACAAAATAAAAGAATTAGAAAAATTATTATAAAAGAAGGTTGCAATATGCAACCTTCTTTGAACTACTCAGCCTTTTTTCTTAATTGTACAAGTAAAAAGGTTGTTCTTATAGGGTTTGGCCTCAGAGATCTCGATCTTTGGATGAGATCTCTCAATTGCGAACATTTCACCCTTATACAGGTGAAGTACAAGGGTCGCTCTTTCGGGAGCCTCAAGAAACTCCTGAATTAAATCAGAATGTTTCTCGCGCCGAGATTGATACTGAAACATAACACAAAACCTCCTAATGTATAGTTCTTTTAGCTAAAAGCCATTATTGATTATATCACAAAAAAAAGGTTATGTAAACACCCTTGTTTATTTTGAATATGTGTAGTATAATATTTGTGAGATATAATTTAGACGAATGCTTAAGAGAAAAGGATGTGAAAAAATGGGCTTAATAGTAAAAAAACCTGAAACAGGTAATGAAGATGATATATATGGAATAGACTCTTTAATAAAATCATATGGGCTTGAACTAGATAAAAAGACACAAGAAAATATAAAAAAAGCCAATAAAGAAAAAGGTGAAAAATAAATGGATAATATATTTGAAGAAACTAAAAATATAATGAAAGCATATAATATAAAAGCAAATAAAAGTCTAGGACAAAACTTTTTAATAAATTCAGAAGTTGTAGAAAAAATCATAGAAAGTAGTGAGCTAAGTACAGATGATTTAGTAATAGAAATTGGACCAGGATTAGGAACATTAACAAAATATTTATTAGAAAAAGCAGGCAAAGTAATATGTATAGAATTAGACACAAGAATGGTCAAAATATTAAAAAATAGGTTTGCAAGTAGAGACAATTTTGAAATAATAAATGAAGATGTCTTAAAAGTAGACTTAAATAAGATAATAAAAGAAAACAAGTCAACAGGAAAAATAAAAAATGTAAAAATAGTTGCAAACTTACCATATTATATAACAACACCAATAATAATGAGATTATTAGAAGAACAGCTTGATATAAAAAGTATCACAGTTATGATACAAAAAGAAGTCGCAGAAAGACTAATAGAAATTCCAGGAGGAAAAAACACAGGAGCAATTACACACACAGTTTATTATTATTGTGAATCAGAAAAAATAATGGAAGTTCCAAACAGTTCATTTATACCAGAACCAGAAGTAACATCAGAAGTAATAAAAATGAATCTTAGACAAACACCAGCAGTAAAAATAGAAAATCCAAAAGTAATGTTTATGATAATAAAAAGTGCATTTATGCAAAGAAGAAAAACACTATTAAATGCATTAACAAATGCACAAGTGTTTATAAGTAAGCAAGAAGGTATAAAAATATTAAAAAAACTAAATTTAGATGAAAATGTCAGAGCAGAAAATTTATCAATACAGGATTTTGCCAATATTGCAAAATGCATAACAAATTAAAATAAATATTTATGTTGGAAAAGAATTAAATTTTGGCAAGGAAGATTTTATTTAAAAGGCAAGGGCGCATATACAGATATGTAACCGCGTTTTAAATGAAATCTGACGCCGTCCAAAATTGTAATTATTTTTCAACAAGGAGGAATGAAATGAGAATAATATACATGGGCACCCCCGACTTCGCAAAAGAATCACTAGAAGCAATATATAATGCAGGCCATGAAATACTTGCAGTTGTAACAAACCCAGACAAACCAAAAGGCAGGGGAATGAAAATGATGGAATCACCTGTAAAACAATATGCAGTAGAAAAGGGGTTAAAAATATATCAACCTGAAAAAGTAAAAAATAATACTCAATTTATAGAAGAAATGAAAGAATTAAAACCAGATGTAATATGTGTAGTAGCATATGGAAAAATCTTACCAAAAGAAATATTGGATATTCCAAGCAAAGGTTGTATAAATGTACATGGTTCATTATTACCAAAATACAGAGGAGCAGCACCAATACAATGGGCAATAATAAATGGAGAAAAAACAACAGGTGTTACTACAATGTATATGGATATTGGAATGGACACAGGAGATATGATATTAAAAAAAGAAACTGCAATTGGAGAAAATGAAACAACAGGAGAATTGTGGGAAAGACTTGCAAAAATTGGGGCTGAATTATTAGTAGAAACTTTACAAAAAATAGAAGATGGAACAGCACCAAGAATCCCACAAGGAGAGCAATTTACAATGGCACCAATGCTAAATAAAGAAATGTCAAAAATAGATTGGGAAAATAAAAGTGCGGAACAAATAAAAAACTTAGTTAGAGGACTAAATCCGATAATGGGAACATATTCATATATAAACGAAAAAAAGGTAAAATTCTGGAAAGTAGAAATAGCCAAAGAATTACCAAATAATAAAAATATCGAAAATTGCGAAAATGGTACTGTAATATATTCAAATAGTAAAGATGGTTTATATATAAAAGCAAAAGATGGAATAATAAAAGTAATCGAAATACAAGGAGAAAATGCAAAAAGAATGAATGTAAATGATTTTCTAAGAGGAAATGAAATCCTAGAGGGTACAAAACTTAAATAAATCATTGTATAAACTGTCAATTGCATAAAAAATGAAGTCACTTAATAAATATAATTAAGTGACTTTTTGTAGTGACAATATAATAGAAAAAAACAATTAATTTGCACCAAACAAAAATTAAAACAAAAAAATTTTTTTATTTACCAATTTAAGACTATACAAAAACAAAAATTAGTTATATAATGTAAAAAAATTGTGTAAAGGAGAAATCTAAAATGAATCTTAAAAAAATATTAATAGGAATAGATGGCTTAAAAGCAAAAGGTAATATAGATATAGAAATCAAAGGAATAGAAAGTAATTCTAAAAATATAAAAGAAGGAGATTTATTTATTGCAATAAAAGGTTTTGCAACAGATGGACACAAATATGTTAATGATGCAATAGCAGCAGGAGCAAAAGCTGTTATTGTAGAAGAAGGTTGTGATTTAAAAGCAATAAAATTGCCAGAAGATGTTACATTAATAATGGCAAAAGACACAAGAATTGCATTAGCAAAATGTAGTTGTAATTTTTATGAAAACCCATCAAAAAAATTCAAACTAATAGGTGTAACAGGAACAAAAGGAAAAACAACAACAACATTTATGATAAAAGAAATGTTGGAAAAAGCAGGATATAAAACAGGCTTAATAGGAACAATTGCAACATATATAAATGGAAAAATGGTTTCAGAAAGTAGCAGAACTACACCAGAAAGCATAGAATTACAAAGGATATTTGCAGAAATGGTAAAACAAGGAACAGAATATGTTGTAATGGAAGTATCATCACAAAGCTTAAAATTACACAGAGTAGATGGATGTGACTTTGACATAGTGTTATTTACAAACTTTTCAGAAGACCATATAAGTGAAAAAGAACACCCAGATATGGAAGATTATTTTAAATCAAAATTAAAATTATTTGAAATGTGTGATAATGGAATAATAAATGTTGACGATTTACAAGTATCAAAAATACCTGCAATGTTTCCAAACAGCAAAATAATGACATATGGAATAGACAATTATTGTGAAGTACTAGCAAAAGACATCACAATAACAAACTCATATGTTGACTTTAGAGTTAAAATTTCAGATAGAAATGAAAGAGTAAAAGTAAGTATACCAGGTAGATTCAGTGTCTACAATTCTTTAGCAGCAATATGTGTAGCTAAAAAAATAGGAATACCATCAGAAAAAGTAATAGAAGCATTAGCAGAAATCAGAGTACCAGGTAGATCTGAAATGGTAGACAATAAAAAAGAATTACCAATAATGATAGATTATGCACATTCTCCAGAAAGTTTACAAAATATATTATCAGCAGCAAAAAGTTATACAAGAGGAAAAGTAATATCAGTATTTGGTTGTGGAGGAGATAGAGATAAAGGAAAAAGACCATTAATGGGAGAAATTTCAGGAAGAATAGCAGACTTCACATTTATAACAACAGATAACCCAAGAACAGAAAACCCAGAAACAATAGTAAATGAAATAGAAGAAGGAATAAAAAAGACAAAAGGAAAATATAAAGTAGTAATAGATAGAAAAGAAGCAATAGCTGAAGCAATAAAAATGGCAACAAAGCTTGATATAATCATACTTGCAGGAAAAGGTCATGAGCCATATCAAGAAATAAATGGAGTAAAGCATCCATTTGATGAAAGAATTATAGTAAGAGAAATTATAGATAATCAAACATAAGAAAGGTGATAAAATTGGATTTTCAAACAAAAACATTATTAATATCGTTTATAACAACAGTAGTACTAGGAATAATTATAGTACCAATATTAAAAAGGTTGAAAATAGGCCAAATTGAGAGAAACGACGGACCAGAAAGCCATCTAAAGAAACAAGGCACACCAACAATGGGTGGAATTATAATAATGCTAGGAATAATAATTGTCACAATACTAGCATATATGTATTATAAGACAAGAGATTTACAAATAGCACATAACCTGTTACCAATTCTGTTTTTAACAATGGGGTTTGGACTAATAGGATTTATAGATGACTTTAAAAAATTAGTATTAAAAAATACAAAAGGATTAAAGCCAAGCCTAAAAATGCTAGGCTTACTACTAATATCAGTTATATATGTTCTATATTTAGTAAAAGGAATAAATTTAGGAACAGAAACATATATTCCAATACTAAAAGAATATATAAATATACCAATATATGCATATATACCATTTGCAATTTTGGTAATATTGGGAACAACAAATGCAGTTAATTTAACTGATGGAATAGATGGATTATCATCAACAGTATCTGCAATAATAATAACATGTTTAACAATAATAGCAACAATTTTAGGAACAAAAGAAATAGTAATATTTGGAGCAATAACAATAGGAGCAGTACTAGGATTTTTGATGTTTAATATATATCCAGCAAAAGCATTTATGGGAGATACAGGTTCACTATTTTTAGGTGGAGTAATTTCAGGAATGGCATTATATTTAAAAATGCCACTAATATTGCTAATTATAGCAATTGTACCAGTAATAGAAACAATCTCTGTAATAATACAAGTAGCATGTTTCAAAAAAACAGGAAAAAGAGTGCTAAAAATGGCACCAATACACCATCACTTCGAACTATCAGGTTGGAGAGAAAATCAAGTAGTAGTTGTATTTGGATTAGTTACACTAATAGCATGTGTAATAGGATTGCAAATAATATAACTAACTAGAAAGGAAGATATTAAAGATGGCTCAAAAAGGAAAAGGAAAAAGCAAAGGCTTTTCTGCTTTTCTAAATAACCCAGTGGATTTTACATTAGTAATAACAGTATTGTTATTACTATCACTTGGGCTTGTAATGGTATTATCAGCAAGCTCACCAAAATCACTGCAGACATATAGCAATAGTTATCATTTCTTCATAAGACAACTAGGATTTGCAGTATTAGGGTTATTCGGAATGTATTTTGTATCAAAAATAGATTATAGAATATACCAAAAATTTTATAAACAAGCATGGTGGCTGTCAATAATATTATTAGTTGCAGTACTTATATTTGGATCAGATAGTCATGGTGCCAAAAGATGGATAGATTTAGGGATATTTACTTTTCAACCATCAGAAATAGTAAAAATACTAATGATAATATTTTACGCAGGTATATTAGTAAAAAATAGAGATGATTTAGGAAAGTTCGGAAAAGGACTTGTAAAACATGTATTGTTTTTAGTGCCAATAATTGCACTATTGATTTTAGAACCACATATTAGTACATCAATGGTAATAATATTTACATGTTGTGTAATGTTAATAATGGCAGGTTGTAAATTTTGGCAATTCTTGGCAACAGGAGCTGTATTGGCAGGAGGAATAGGCTCAATTGCAACAGTATTATATTTTGTAAGTGATAAATTTCAAGAAAGATTTCAATATATAGTTACAAGAGTAATAACATTTACAGACCCTTGGCAAGACGCCACAGGAGATGGATGGCAAGTAATACAAAGCTTATATGCAATAGGTTCAGGAGGATTATTTGGAACAGGGCTTGGAGATGGAAAACAAAAATATTTATATTTACCAGAACCACACAATGACTTTATATTCTCTGTATTAGCAGAAGAACTTGGCTTTGTGGGCTGCCTAGTAGTATTTGCATTATTTGCAGTATTCATTTGGAGAGGAATACTAATTGCTATGAAAGCACCAGATATGTTTGGAAGTCTTGTAGCAGTTGGAATAACATCATTAGTTGGAATACAGGCACTAATAAATATAGCAGTAGTAACATCATCAATGCCAGCAACAGGAATGCAATTACCATTCTTCAGTTATGGAGGAACAGCATTATTAATATTGCTATGTGAAATTGGAATATTACTGAGTATATCAAGAGCAAGTACAAAATAACTACATAAAAATTATAAAAGGAGAGGAAACTCAAAATGAGAGTTATAGTAGCAGCAGCGGGAACAGCAGGACATATAAACCCAGGTCTTGCAATAGCAAATGAAATAATAAGAAGAGAACCAGATTCAGAAATAATATTTATAGGAACAACAAGAGGATTAGAAAATGACTTAGTACCAAGAGCAGGATATGAATTAAAAACAATAGAAGCATATGGACTAAGCAAAAAAATATCAATAGAAAATATAAGAAAAATGTGTGCAACATTAAGAGCAACATCAAAAGCAAGAAAAATAATAAAAGAATTCAAACCAGATATCATAATTGGTGCAGGTGGATACATTTGCGGACCAGTAGTATGGGCAGCACATAAAGAAAAAATACCTGTAATATTACATGAAAGTAATGCATTTCCAGGTAAAGCAGTAAAGATGTTAGCAAAAAAAGCAGAAGCGGTATTAATCTCATTTGAAGAAGCGAGAAAAAGAATACCAAATGCAAAAAACATAGTATATACAGGAACACCGGTCAAAATAGAGAAAAAAGACTACACAAAAGAAGAAAAAGAAAGAATACTAAAAGAATTAAACTTAGATTGCAATATGCCAATAGTATTAATATTTGGTGGAAGTCAAGGTGCACAAAAAATAAATGAAGCAATAATCGGAATAATTGAAGAAAAAATGAACAAAAATTATCAAATAATTTGGGCAACAGGTTCCAAACAATATGATAATATAAAAAATGAATTAGCAAATAAAAATATAGATATAGAAAAAATAAAAAATGCAAAAATATTACCATATATATATAATATGGAAGAAATAATGAATGTATCAGATATAATTGTAGCAAGAAGTGGAGCAATGACAATCACAGAGATATCAAACTTGGCAAAACCATCTATATTAATACCATTACCAAATGTTAGTCAAAATCACCAATTCTATAATGCAAAAGTATTGGCAGACATTGGAGCAGCAGAAATAATATTAAATGATGAATTAAATAAACAAAATCTGAGCCAAGAAATAGAAAAAATAATAGGTAACGAAAATCTAAGAATTCAAATGGGAGAAAAAGCATATTCAAAATCAATAAAAAATGTGCAAGAAAAAATTTACAATGAAATCAAAAAGAATGTAAGGAGATAGAAGATTGTCAGGAGAAATTAAATTTGCAATAATAATCATATTAATTGATATAGTAATTTTAATAATTAGTGAATTATTAATGAAAAAATATTTAAAAAGAAAAATAATGTTTCCAAAAACAAAATTGATAAAAGGCTCTGGAGTTACAAATGATGATTTAGATATAAACAATAGTATATTTTTACATATGACAGATGGTATAATCGCATTTGATAGAGACGGAAATATTGAATTAATAAATCCAGCTGCAAGAAAACTTTTAAATATAATGCCAGAACATAGCAACTTTAACGCTATATTTGGAGAGTTAGATTCAAGCATAAATTTAGAAAAAATAATATATCTTGAAAATTGGACAAAAACAGAAGAAAGATTCCAAATAGGAGAAAAATTCGTAAATGCATATTTTGCACCATTCAAAAAAGAAAATGACAGAACAGTAGGTGTAATAGTTGTAATACAGGATATTACAGAACATGTAAAACTAGACAATATGAGAAAAGAATTTATAGCAGATGTATCACATGAATTAAAAACACCAATAACATCAATAATGGGGTATGCAGATACATTATTAGAAGAAGAATATGACAAAGAAACACAAAGTAAATTCTTGAGTGTAATAGCATCAGAAGCAAGAAGAATGGCAAAACTAGTAACAGATTTATTAACATTATCAAAAAATGATAGTAATAAAAATGTAATAAAATCAGAATTATTTGATTTAGGAGAACTTGTAAAAAAATGCCAAGACAAGCTTGCAATAGAAATAAAAAAGAAAAATCATGAAGTAAAATGTTTTGTAACAGCAGATGTACCATTAGTATATGCAAATAAAGATGATATAGAGAGAGTAATACTTAATATATTAACAAATAGCATAAAATATACAAAAGATGGTGGAGAAATAAAAATATATGTTGGATTTGTATATAATGATGCATATATAAAAATATATGATAATGGAATAGGAATTCCAGAAGAAGAATTAGGCAGAATATTTGAAAGATTTTATAGAGTGGATAAAGCACGTAGCAGAGAAATGGGAGGAACAGGACTTGGACTTTCAATTGCAAAAGACCTACTTGATAGAAATGGTGGAAGTATAGACATCAAAAGTGAGATAGGAAAAGGAACAGAAGTAGTTATAAAAGTTCCAACAAAAGCATAAAACCTCAAAAAACTATTGAAAATATCTTTTATATAATATGAAAAAGGCACCTATTAAAGGTGCCTTTTTTCAATAAGGCTGAGCCATCAGCGATCAGAGACTCTCTGGTACACGCGGCTATCGCGAGGCAAGCCCTCGTTTGAATAACGCTCGATAAGACTCTTTTTGCGCGCTTCAGTAATGCCTTTGGGCATCAGGAAGCAACGCTTACCAACAGTCCGAACCTCAATGCCGTGGATTTCCTCTAAGGCATCAAATACCTCAGAGTACATAATATCGTGAGGATCTATATCATTAATGATGTAGATACCTCCATTTTGAGCCATCTCCATAGCCCACTGACGGGCTCGATTAAACACGCGATGCATTTCCATGATGTGTTTCCTCCTTATTAGGATAAAATTTTTATGAAGTTTTTAAACTTCATACATACACATTATACCACTTTTGTAAGTATCTGTCAATTATTTCAAAGGCATAACATAAATATTATGTATACTTACATAAAAAGATATCATAAATTTTTCACATGTTCCGAAAATTTATTGAAAAATTTTCTAATATGTTTTATAATATGTAATAGCGACATTCAAAAGAGCAATAAGTAGAAAAAATATATAGTAGCAATATTCAAGAGAAAAGGAAGGTTATAGAATGAAATCAAATTTTAGAGAAATAATAGAATGGTTAATATGTATAATAATAGCTGTAGTATTAGCATTGCTTGTAAGATATTATATAGGAACACCAACAATAGTACAACAAACTTCAATGGATCCAACATTAAAACCAAATGAAAGATTATGGCTAAACAGATGGAATAGAACAATAAAAAAATTTCCAGAAAGAGGAGATATAATAACATTTGAAGCACCATCAGGAATGAAACTATCAAAAGATGAAGTTAATAAAAACAACATAATAGCAAAATACGAAAATGAGCCAAGAGGAACTTTCAATAAATTCGTATATTATGTATTAGAAAGTAACAAAAGGAGCTACATAAAAAGAGTAATAGCACTACCAGGTGAATATGTTGAAATAAAAGAAGGTGCAGTATATATAAATGGAGAAAAACTGCAAGAAGACTACTTGCAAAAAGGAGTAGTTACAGATATGGAAGCTGGCAGCAAAGTAGAAAACTATGTAAATAACTTTACAGTACCAGAAAACTGTGTATTTGCATTAGGAGATAATAGAACAGGAAGCACAGATTGTAGGTCATTTGGATGTATTCCATTAGAAAAAATAGAAGGAAAAGTTATGTTCAGATTTTGGCCACTAACTAAATTTGGAGGAGTATAATAAAAATTGTTTGAAAACATAATAGGAAATGAAAAAAATAAAAATATTTTAGAAAAATCAATAAAATCAGGCAAAATATCACATAGCTATATATTTTGGGGAATAGAAGGAATAGGCAAAAAACTTATAGCAAAGCAATTAACCAAAAGCATATTATGCTTAGAAACAAAAGAAAGTTCATGTAAATGTAAATCATGTATAGAATTTGACACAAACAATAATCCAGATTTTATATTAATAGAACCAGAACAGGGAAAAATAAAAATAGAAACAATAAGAGAAATGCAAAAAAAAGTTGCAGAAAAGCCTGTAATTTCAGAAAAAAAAGTATATATAATAAATAATGCAGAAACAATGACTGTAGAAGCACAAAACTGTTTATTAAAAACACTTGAAGAACCGCCAGAATATGTAACAATAATTTTAATAACATCAAATGAAAATAATTTATTAAGCACAATAAAATCAAGATGTACAAGAATATATTTTGAACCACTTCTAAAAGAAGAAATAGAAAAATACATAAATCAAAATTACCAAGAACCAGTAAGTGAAAATATAATAAAAATGGCACAAGGTAGTATAAGCCAAGTAATAAATTATCAAGAGCATCAAGAACTATACGCAAATATAGAAAAAATGTTGAGAGAAATACACCAAAAAGATTTAATAGAAGCAATAAAAATGGCAGAAGAAATATACAATTCAAAAGAACAAATACAATACATATTAGAATATATGGAATCACTTGTTTTAGAACTTGGCAAGAAAAACATAAGATATGTAAAATGTGTAGAAATAATAGAAGACACAAAAAAGAGAATAAAGGCAAATAGTAATTATGACATGTGTATAGACAACATGATATTTAACATATGGGGGGAAATTAATGAAAAGAATAATAGGAGTACGTTTTAAAAGACTTGGAAAAATATATTTCTTTGATCCAAAATGGCTAGAAGTAAAAAAAGGAGACCAAGTAGTTGTTGAAACATCACAAGGAGAAGAAATAGCAGAAGTAGCAGTTCCAAATAGAATGGTAGAAGAAGAAAAATTAACAACATCATTAAAAAAAGTATTAAGACTAGCTTCACCAAGGGATTTAAAACATGCAGAAGAATGTAGACAAAAAGAAAAAGAAGCATTTGAATTATGCTCAAAAAAAATCAAAGAACATAAATTAAATATGACATTAACAGATGTAGAATATAAATTCGATAATAGCAAAATATTATTTTACTTCACAGCAGATGGCAGAATCGATTTCAGAGATTTAGTAAGAGATTTGGCATCAGTATATAAAACAAGGATTGAATTAAGACAAATAGGAGTAAGAGACGAAGTAAAAAGAATTGGCGGAAATGGAGTATGTGGTAGAGAATTATGTTGTTGTTCATTTTTAAGTGACTTTGAAACAGTATCAATAAAAATGGCAAAAGAACAAAATATCTCATTAAACCCATCAAAAATTTCAGGAAATTGTGGAAGATTAATGTGTTGCTTAAAATATGAACAAAATGTGTATGAAGAAAAACTACAAAGATTGCCAAATGTTGGGGCAATAGTAAAAACACCAGATGGAAAAGGCGAAGTAGAAGGAATAGAAACATTAAAAGAAGTTGTAAAAGTAAAAATCAAAGACGGAGACATAACAACATATAAAAAATATAATGTAAAAGATATAAAAGTATTAAAAGATGTTGCGAGAGAACAAGCAGGACAAGAAGAAAAAGAATACAAAAAAGAATTAGAAAAACTTGAAAAATTAGAACAAGAAAAAACACAGAAAAATGACGAAATATAATTATAATAGTAGAATAAATTTGAGAGGTGGTGAAAAAAATGGCATATAAAATAGATTGTGAAAAATGTATAAGCTGTGGAGCTTGTGCAGCAAATTGCCCTGTTGAATGTATAACACAAGGAGACACATGTTTTGTAATAGACCAATCAGCATGCATAAGCTGTGGAACATGCGCAGGTGTTTGCCCTGTCGAAGCACCATTTGATGAAAATTAAAATTTGAAGAGATTTCAGGAACTAGTTTAAACTAGTTCTTTTTTTGTGCCACTAGGAATAAAATAAGATAAGGAGGCAGAACATGTTATTTAGGAGAAGATGCTATAGAAATAACTTTAGGCAGGGGCAAATAACGATTGATGAAATGAAAAATAAAATAAAACAGGGCGCAATTGTAATAGATGTAAGAAGTAAACAAGAATATAATGAAGGACACATACAAGATGCGATAAACATTCCAGACCATGAAATAAATAATAATATAGAAAATATAGTAAGAAACAAAAACCAATTAGTTGTATTGTACTGCCAAAGCGGAAGTAGGAGTCAAAATGCATATATAAAAATGTTGAGAAAGGGATATAAAAACGTATACTGTTTGGCAGGTGGACTTGACATGATATAGGTTGAAAAATAATTACAATTTTGGACGGCGTCAAACTTCATTTAAAACGCAGTTTATATAGTAGTTGCGAAATAATTATAATTTTAGGCTGTGTCAACTTTCATTTAAAATGCAGTCATGTACAACTCGTACACTCCTTTGCTTTTTAAATAAAAGTTTCCTTGCCAAAATTCAATTCTTTCACAACAGAAACTTGTGTGTTTTGCCAAAATTTAATTCTTTTCCAACCATGAATAATATGAAAAATGAAAGGAATGTGATCAAACATGGAAGAAAATAGCTTAAGAAATTCAAAATACATATTAAAAGGAGTAGCAATATCAATAATAATGACATTGATATTCTTATTTATATTTTCAATAATATTAACATACACAAATGTAAGTGAAAAATTAATAACCCCATTTATAATAATAATAACAGCAATAAGTATACTAATAGGAAGCTCAATAGGAAACACAAAAATGAGAAAAAATGGACTATTAAATGGAGCATTAATAGGAGGAATATATCTTGTGCTGATATACCTAATATCAAGCATAATTAGTCAAAATTTCATACTAACAATGCAATCAATAATTGTAATTATAACAGGAATGATATGTGGAATGGCAGGAGGAATAATAGGAATAAATAAAAAATAATAAAAAGTAGTTGATATTTTTCTGAAATTAGGGTAAAATCTATACATACAGAAGACCAACTATTAAAAGCCAATAGTTAGTTATAAAATTTAAAATAATATTTTAGACTAGGAGGCGAAAAATGATTACATTAAAAGATGTTATACAAAACAAAGAAGTCCAAGCATTTATACATGCATCACAAAAACAGTTAGAAGCACTAGGCTATACAGAACACTCATATAGACATGTAGGAATAGTATCAAAAAGAACAGGAGAAATCCTAACAAAATTAGGCTATAGCGAAAAAACAATTGAATTAGGAAAAATAGCAGGATACTTACATGACATAGGAAACTGTGTAAACAGAGTAGACCATGCACATAGTGGCGCAATATTAGCATATAACATTTTAAAAGAAATGGAAATGGATGCAGAAGACAGAACAGAAATAGTAATGGCAATAGGAAATCATGATGAAAACACAGGAACACCAGTAAGTGAAATATCAGCAGCATTAATATTAGCAGACAAATCAGATGTACACAGAGATAGAGTAATAAATCCTGATATAAATTCATTTGACATACATGATAAAGTAAATTATGCAGTAACAGATGCTAGTTTAAATTTAGATGAAGAAAATAGAAAAATAAAGCTAAAATTGACAATAGACACAGATATTTGTCCAGTACTAGATTACTTCCAAATATTTATGGATAGAACAATGATGAGCAAAAAAGCAGCAAAATTTTTAGATTTATGGTTTGAAATAGTAATAAATGGAACAAAACTATTATAAAACAAAGAAACAAAGGTATTACAAATACAGCAATAATGCCTTACGAAAGGAATGAAATTTAAAATGAAAAAAGTAAAAATCACAACTATAATATTAGCAATAATATTAGTAACATTAATAGCTTTTGCAGGGATATACACAAAAACACAAAATAGAATGGAAAACAAAGTAAAAGGCTACACACTAAGCAAAGAACTAGACGGAAAAAGAATAATAGACATAAAAGTAAAAAGTGAAGATACATCAAGTGATACAAGCACAAGTGAGACAGAAGGAACAGATACTAGCACAGAAAAACAAACAACACAAGAATCAAACTCAGACAAACTAACAGTAGAAAACTATAAAATTGTAAAACAAACAATAGAAAAAAGGCTAAAGAAATTAAAAGCACAAGATTATAATGTATCACTAAACGAAGAAAATGGAACAATAAGAGTAGAACTACCAGAAAATGACAAAACAGACACACTTGCATATTACCTAACAGCAAATAGTGAAGTAGTAATAAAAGACAAAGACACAAGTGAAGAAATCATAAGTGATTCAATGATAAAAAGTGCAAAATATGAATACAATTCAAACATGAATGGAGAATATCAAGTATATCTAAACATAGAATTAACAAAAGAAGGACAAGCTAAATTAGAAGAAGCGACAGCAAACTATGCATTTTTAGAAAGTGAAATAACAGAAATAGAAGATGCAAATAAATCTACAGACTCAAGCACAACAGACGGAACAACAGCAGAAAGCACAGAAAACACAGAAACAACAACAGAAAATTCAGAAAACAATAATGAAGAACAAAAAGCAGACACAAAAAAAGTAACAACACTAACATTTGCAGGAACAGAATATAAAATCGATAAAATCGATAAAAACAAACTAACAGTAAAAATAGGAAGCAAAACAACAAACAACACATCAATAAATAACAACATGGCAAAAGCAGCAGAAATCTCAATGTTAATAGATGCAGGAAAATACCCAATAGAATATGAAGTAGAAAACAACAGATATGTATATTCAGATATATCAAAACAACAAATAATAGGATTTTCTTTAGTAATGTTAGCACTACTACTTGTAGTATTAATAGCAATATCAATCAAATATAAAGGTAAAGGACTATTATGTGCAATATCATTTATAGGGTTCATATCAGTATTCTCACTACTATTAAGATACACAAATGTATTAATCTCAATAGAAGGAATTGGAGCAATAATATTAACAATATTAATAAACCTAAAAATAAACAAATCAATATTAGAAAAAACACAAAACATGCATATGCTAAAAGAAGCATATACAGAAACATACAAAGAACAATTCTGGAGAATAATACCAATAATGATTATTGCAGTAACATTCTGTTTCTCAGGATGGACAAACTTAAGCAGTTTCGGATTAATAATGTTCTGGGGAATAATATTAATTCCACTATATAACATAATAGTAACACAAACATTATTAAACATAGAAGAGAACGAGTAGGAGGCAATATAAAAAATGAAAAATAGTAAAAAAATATTAGTAGCTGTAGTAATAATAATTTTAATTGCAGGAATCATAGTTACAGCAGCACTTGGATTAAACAAAGAATTAAGATATCAAGAATTACAAAGTTTTGATATATATCTTGAGCAAAATTTTGACATGTCAAAAATAAAACAAATAACAAATGATGTATTAGGTAAAAAGAATATTGTAGAAACAGTAGAAATCTATAAAGACATGATAACAATAGAAGCACCAAGTATATCAGAAGACCAAAAAAATGAAATTGTAAACAAAATAAAAGAAAGTTATGAATTCAGCCAAACAGCTGAAAACACAACAATAAACAAAGTACCAACATTAAGAATAATGGACATGTTCAAAAGTTATGTTATACCATTTGTAATATCAGCAATAGTAATATTAGCATATATGCTAATAAAATATTACAAAGTTGGATTATTAAAACTATTAGCAAGAACAATATTCATACCAGTAGTAGGAGAACTAGTATTACTAAGTGTTATGGCAATAACAAGAATCCCATTTGGCGAATTCACACCAATACTTGTAATAGCAATATATATTGCAACAATTGCATATGTTATAAATAAGAATGAAAAAGACATAGAAACAAAAACTACAGAAGCAACGGAAAAAACAGCCTAAATTTTAGGTTGCAACAGACATAAAAACTCAAAACGTTCATAAATATATAAAGAATAAAGCGGAACTCAAATGCTAAAAAATGCAAATGAGTCCGCTTTGTTTTCATATAAAAAGTTTAACTTTTCACTATACAAATATGTCTTAATTAAGGATTAGCAACATCCTCCTCTGTTACCTCCGCAACAGCAGCATATTAAAAGTATAAGAATGATTATCCAGCAGCAATCATCACCGAAACCGAAACCACATCCGCATCCTCTATTCTCTGGCATATAAAACCCCCCTTTCAAATATTTAATTAAAGAATTTTGAAATTTTTCTTTTGATAATATATAATATGGGTTTCACAAAAATGTGTTACTAATAAAGTTAGAGTTGTGAAATTAGAAAGAAATGAGACCAAAAATAAAAAAATACTTGATAATAAAAAAGAGAAATGATACAATACAAGAGTAAAAAAATAGCAAACAAAAAAGAAAAAACAAAATTATAATACAAGAGACAAGTTGTGAAAGAATTAAATTTTGACAAGGAAGATTTTGTTTAAAAGGCAAGGGCGCATATAAAGATATGTAACTGCGTTTTAAATGAAATCTGACACAGTTCAAAATTGTAATTATTTCATAACCACGAAGGAGAAGATATACATGGGAAATATAGTGTTACTAGACGACCTAACAATAAACAAAATAGCCGCAGGCGAAGTAATAGAAAGACCAGCATCAGTAATAAAAGAAATGGTAGAAAACTCAATAGATGCAGGAGCAACAAAAATAACAGTAGAAATTAAAAATGGTGGAATATCATATATAAAAATAACAGACAATGGAAAAGGAATAGCAGAAGATGACATGGAACTTGCATTTGAAAGACATGCAACAAGCAAAATAAGAAGTGCTGACGACTTAAACACAGTAATGTCAATGGGGTTCAGAGGAGAAGCATTAGCAAGTATAACAGCAATAGCAAGAGTAGAAATGGTATCAAAAACAGCAAGCCAATCAAATGGATATAGAATAGTTGTAGAAGGTGGCAAAGTATTAGAAAAAGGAGAAACAGGTTGTGCAGATGGAACATCAATAACAGTAACAAACCTATTTTATAATACGCCAGTAAGATACAAATTCTTGAAAAAAGACTTTACAGAAGCGGGTTATATAGAAGATGTAATAACAAGAATAGCATTAGTGCATCCAGAAATATCAATAAAGCTAATAAATGCAGGAAAAACAATCATACAAACAAATGGAAATGGAGACTTAAAAACAGTAATATATAGCATATATGGAAAAGACATAGCAGAAGGAGTAATAAAAACAGACTACGAATATGAAGGAATGCACATATATGGAGTTATAGGAAAACCAGAAATAGCACGTTCAAACAGATCAAACCAAATATTTTTTGTAAACAAAAGATATGTAAGAGATAAATCACTATCATCATCAGCAGAAAAAGCATATAAAGGAATGATACCAATAGGTAAATTTAGTTTCTTAATATTAAATATAGATATGAACCCAAATAAAGTAGATGTAAATGTTCACCCAGCAAAACTAGAAGTAAGGTTTGAAGAAGAAAATGTTGTATTTAAAGCAATATATCATGCAATAAGAGATACACTATTAAAAGCAGAATTAGTAGCAAATACAGACCACACATCAAGTTCAGCAAGAATAGATAGTGGCTTATTTGGAAATAAAGCAAGACAAGATGCAGAAACAATAGTAGAGCAAATATTCAAACAAAGACAAATAAACAAAATACCATATGCAGTAGACCCAACAGCACCAAAAAGCGAAACTACAACAAACACTGCAAATACTGCAAATACTGTGGCAGAAGCTAAAAGCGAAACACAAGCAAACACAGCAGAAAATGAACAACCACAACAAACAACAAAAAATGAACCAACAAATACAACAATACAAACACCAACAACAGGAATAATGAATGGTGAAGGAATGTCAGAACTAGAAAAAAGCCAAGAAGTATTAAGAAAACTACAAGAAATAAAAGACAAGCTTATAAATGAATCACCAGAATTAAAAGCAAAACTGGAAGAAAAAGATGGAATAAGCTATGAAACAGCAGAACCAAAAACAGCATCAGTTGCAGAAGAAGGAGAACCATATAAAATAACACAACAAGAAACAAATACAGTGCCAAATACACAAGAGTCAAACACTGTAAGTACAGTACAAAATCAAACAACAAATACTACTGCAGCAAGCACAACAAACAACAATAACACACAACAGCCAGAACTAAAAGTAGACCTACTTGAAGAAATTGCAAAAGCAAACCATAAGCAAATAGACTTAAAAGAAGAAGTGGCAAAAGCATTAGAGCCAAGCCCCAAAGAAGAGCCAGAAGAGCAACAAGCAGAAGGAAGCGGAGAATACTCAAAAGAATTCGAAGAAATGTATTTAAGACTATTTGGAACAAAACCAGTCAGAGGAAACAATCTTCCAGTAGAAGAAGAGTCACAGGAAGAAAAAGCCACAGACATAGCAACAACAGAAAATATATCAATGTTTGATGGAATAAAAGAATATCAAAAACCAACATATAAATTTATAGGAATAGTATTCAGAACATACATAATAGTAGAAATAGAAAAAGAAATGTATATAATAGACCAACACGCAGCACATGAAAGAATATTATATGAAAAAGTAAAACAAAACTATTATAATGATGAAACAAAAGACTCACAACTAATGTTATTACCAGACATAATAACACTAACACACAAAGAAATGGAAATAGCAAGAGATAATATGAAAATGTTTAGAAAAGCAGGCTTCATATTAGAAGAGTTTGGAGAAAACACAATAAAACTTACAGGAGTTCCAGAAATGTGTTTAGACCTTGAAACAAAAGAAATGTTCTTAGAAACATTAGACGAAATAAACACAGTATCAAGAACAGCAAAACAAGAAGTAGAAGAAAGATTTATTGCGACAGTAGCATGTAAAGCAGCAGTAAAAGCAAATATGGCATTAACACAACAAGAAGTTGAAAGCTTGATGGATCAATTACTACAATTACAAAACCCATTTACATGTCCACATGGTAGACCAACAGCAATAAAAATGTCGAAATATGATATAGAAAGAAAGTTTGCAAGAAAATAGAAAGGAACAATATGAACAAACCAAAAGTAATAGTAATCTGTGGGCCAACAGCATCAGGAAAAACGGCACTATCAATAGAATTAGCAAAAAAAATCAATGGAGAAATAATCTCAAGTGATTCAATGCAAATATACAAAGATATGGATATAGGAACAGCAAAACCAACAAAACAAGAAATGCAAGAAATAAAACATTATTTGTTGAATTTTGTCGAACCAGATCAAAGATATAGTGTGGCACAATTCAAAAAAGATGCTGAAAAAGCAATAGAAGAAATATTAGCAAAAAACAAAGTACCAATAATAGTAGGTGGAACAGGCTTATATGTTGATAGTCTAATATATGGAATAGAATATCAAGAAATAGAACTAGACAAAAAATACAGAGAAGAGCTAGAAGAAAAAGCACAAAAAGAAGGACTAGAAACATTATATGAACAAGCCCAAAAAATCGACCCACAAGCAATGGAAAAAATCAGTGCAAATGACAAAAAAAGAATATTAAGAATATTAGAAATATATCATTCAACAGGCAAAACAAAAACACAACAAGAAATAGAATCAAGGAAAAATGAAGTAAAATACGATTACAAAGTATTTGCATTAAACATGGAAAGAGAAAAACTATATGAAAGAATAAATAAAAGAGTAGACATAATGATAGAACAAGGATTAATACAAGAAGTAGAAAATTTATGCAGCAAATATACAGAATTTCCAACAGCAATGCAAGGCTTAGGGTATAAAGAAGTAGTTGAATATTTACAAGGAAAAATATCAGAACAAGAAATGATAGAAAAAATAAAAATGGAAACAAGAAGATATGCAAAAAGACAATTAACATGGTTTAGAAAAAACAAGCAAACAATATGGTTAGATGCAACAAAGGGAAAAGAAAATGTTGAAATAATACTAAAAGAATATTACAAGTTTTAATATAAAAGGAGAATCCAGATTGAAAACAAGTAAAAAAGTTATAGCTGTTATATTAGCATTAATAATAGTAACATACACAAGTTATGCAGTATATTTACTTATAGTAGATCCAACAGACTCATATATAATAAAAGAAGGAACATTAACACAAGAAGACACAGTCACAGGCTATATAATTAGAGATGAAACAGTAATAAAAGGTGAAGACTATCAAAACGGAATATACACAATAGCAGTAGAAGGTCAAAAAGTCGCAAAATCAGACCCTGTTTTCAGATATTATAGTAATAGTGAAAAAGAAACAAATGTAAAAATAAGTGAGTTAAATTATCAAATTCAAGATTTACTAGAAAATGAAAAAACCATAACATCAGCAGATATAAAGGCTATAGAAAATCAGATAGAAGAAAAAATTGAAGATATAAAAGACCTTAACAATTATCAAGAAATTGTAGAATACAAAAACAGCATAGACAGTTTGTTTAGTAAAAAAATAAAATTTATAGGTGACCTAACAGAAAATACAGAGATAAAAAAATTAGTAAAAGAAAAAACAGATTATGAGGAAAGCCTAAAAAATGGAACAAAATATCAAATATCACCAGCAAGCGGAATAGTTTCATATAGAGTAGATGGACTTGAAGAAAAACTATCAGAAGCAAACTTTAGCAATATAACAGAAGATTACTTAGAAAAAACAGACTTGAAAACAGGTCAAATAGTTGCAACAAGCAGTGAATGTGGCAAAGTAATAGACAACTTCAAATGCTATATAGCAACAACAATGAACTCTCAAGAAGCAATGAATGCAAAAGTTGGAGATGCAGTAAAAATAAGAACAACAGACAAAAAAGAAATAGATGCAAAAATTGTTCACATAAATGAAGAAGGAAGCAAAAGAACAATAATATTTCAATTAAACAAACTAACAGAAGACTTGATAAACCACAGAAAAATCGTAGTAGATGTAATATGGTGGAATGAATCTGGACTAAAAGTGCCAAAACAGGCAATAATAAATGAAAATGGATTAAACTATGTAATAAAAAATAAAGCAGGAGTACAAACAAAAGTATTAGTAAGAGTAGACTATGAAACAGACAAGTTTGCAATAATATCAACATATTCAGCAAAGGAATTACAAGAAATTGGGTATGACCAGAAGGAAATCAAAAATTATAAGAAAATTAATAATTATGACGAAATTATATTACAGAATACAAAGGTTGAAAAATAATTACAATTTTGGACGGTGTCAGATTCCATTTAAAACGCGGTTACATACACCACGTATGCGCCCTTGCCTTTTAAATGAAATCTTCCTTGCCAAAATTTAATTCTTTTCCAACTAGGTAATGCTAATATTACAGAAATATTACAAAAAGATTAAGTTTTTATTACAATTGTAAAAACGCTTGACAAAAATAAAAAAAAGTTAGATACTATATGCGAATACAGAATACAAAAGTGTAAAATATTAGGAGGGAAAAAAATGGCAGGAGCTATAATGGACAAAGTGTGGGGGTTGTTTGGAATGGACCCAGCAGAAACAGAGGGAAATGAAGAGATAGAAGAAAGATATGGGTATGAGGAACCAGAAGATTATGAAGACGAAGATGATGGAAGAAAATTATTTGGAAAAGGCAAAGGAAAAATAGTTCCAATCACTGGTCAAGGTCAACCAATAAAAATGGTAATATCACAACCAACTACATTTGAACAATCAGAAGAAATATGTAGCTTGCTAAAAGAAAAAAAATCAGTAATAGTCAACCTAGAATATGTAAACAAAGATGTTGCAAGAAGAATAGTTGATTTTATTAGTGGTGGAGTATATGCATTAGATGGACACATTCAAAAAATATCAAACTCAATATTTCTAATTGCACCAATGAATTATGAAATAACAAACGAAATGGCAAGAGAAGAAATAAAAAGCAAACTATCTGTTTCATGGCTTAAAAATAACAATATAAACTAAACGTTTCAAAAAGAACGGAGGCAATCTAATATGATTACACCATTAGATATAGAAAATAAAAAATTTAATAAACAAATGATGAATGGATATAATGTGGATGAAGTTGATGATTTTTTAGACGAAATACAAGAAGACTATGAGAAAAATTATAGAGAATTAGCAACAGCAAAATCAAAAATAGATGAATTAACAACAAGCCTAGAACATTACAAAAACATAGAAACAACACTACAAAACACACTAGTAATGGCACAAAAAACAGCAGAAGAAGTAAAAAATGTTGCAAAACAAAAATCAGAACAAATCATAAATGAAGCACAACAACATTCAGAAGAACTAATAAGATTATCTAAAGAAAGTTCAAAAAAAGCAGTAAATGATTTAGATGACCAAATAAATTCTAAAGAAAAAGAATTAGACGATTTAAAAAAGCAATTTGACATATACAAAGCAAAAATGGAATCATTATTAATATCTCAATTAGAATTAATAAAGGAAATAAACAAAGATTATGAATAAACTAAAACCATCTGTGTAAACCATAGATGGTTTTACCCTTATACAAGAAAACAAAGTAAAAATATTAAATTGCATTACAAATATTACAAAAATATTAAATGTATATTACATTTTTGTTAATTATATTGACAATAGCCAAAAAAAGAATAAAATAGTAATATATATTTAGAAAGGCAAAAAATGAGAATAATTAGTGGAAAAGCAAAAGGCACAAAATTATACACATTAGAAGGTGATAATACAAGGCCAACATTAGATAGAGTAAAAGAATCAATATTTAATATAATTCAAACAGAAATTGAAGATTCAACAATACTAGACCTATTTGCAGGAAGTGGAGCAATTGGATTAGAAATGCTAAGCAGAGGAGCAAAAAAAGCAGTATTATGTGATAAATCAAAAGACGCAATAAAAATAATAAAAAAGAATATTGAAAAAACACATATGGAACAAAAGGTAGAATTATATAACACAGACTTTAAAGACTGCATAAAAAAATTAGAAAAAGAAAAGTTTGATATAATATATATAGACCCACCATATGAAACAGAATTTATACTACAATCGCTGAAACTAATAATAGAAAAAAACATAATTAAAGAAAATGGAATCATCATTTTAGAAACAGATGATGAACCAAGAATTTTAAAAGAAATAGAAGAAGTAAATGTCACAATTATAGATAAAAGAAAATATGGAAGAGCAAATATAATATTTTTAAATAAAAAGACATGAAACAGAAAGGGGTAAACGATGGAAATCTTTACATTATTAGAAACTTTGGAGGATATATTAGAAAATAGCAAAAACTTACCATTTACAAACAAAGGAATGGTAGACAAAGAAGAGATGCTTGAAATAATAAAAGAAATCAGAATAAAACTACCAGACGAACTAAAACAAGCTAAATGGGTAAAAGAAGAAAGACAAAGAATATTAATAGAAGCTCAAAAAGAAGCTGATGGAATAGTAAAAGAAGCAGAAAATAGAATAATAGCTATGATTGATGAACATGAAATAACAAGAAAAGCATATGAACAAAAAGCAGAAATAATAGAAACAGCAAATGAAATGTCAAGAGAAATATCACAAGGAACAAAAGAATATGCAAACAATTTATTATCATCAACAGAAACAGTGCTAACAGACACATTATCAAAATTAGAAAAGAATTTAGGAGAAGCTGTAAACTTAATGGAAATCTCATTACAAGATACTATTAAGACTATTCAGAATAGTAAGAAGGAACTCCAATAAGAGAGTAAGGGCACGCATTTGTGAGTGCTCTTATTTTTAATCTGGGTTGAAAAACAATTACAATGACAAATAGTTGGTAAAGAATTATAATTATTTGCCAACAGAAAGGACGTAAAAATGGCAAAAAAGAAGAAAAAGAAAAAAAACATAAAACAAGAAACACTCAATTTTGGCGTAATAACAACGATAATATTCAGTATCCTACTAACAGTACTAATATATGCAGAATCAGGCTATATAGGAATGGTACTAAGTGACTTCTTAGGTGGAATGTTTGGAATGATAAAATATGTATTGCCAATAGGCTCATTTGCAGTAGCAGTAAAAATGGCATGTAAAGATGATGATGGATACTTATCATCAAAAATCTTTCAATACACATTATTTTTAATATTTGTAGCAGTAATACTAAGTGTATATCAAATATATAATGGAAGCATAAACATAGACCAAAACATTTCAGAAATAATAAAAGATGCATATCAATTAGGAGAAAACAACCTTGGAGGAGGAGCACTTGGAACAATAGCAGCGGTGCCACTATTTAAGCTATTCGGAAAAATAGGAACGATAATATTAAGTGCGGGAGCATCATTAATATTGTTTGCAGTAATATTTGGAATAGACATCTCAGAAATAGTAAGTGAATGGATACAATCAGGAGTAGAAAAACGTAAAGAAAAATATGAACAAAAAATGATGGCAAGAGAAGAATATGAACAAGAAAGAGAAAAAAGAAAAACAATAAAAGAAACTCAAAGAGAAAATAGAAGAGAAAACAGGAAAGCATATTTAGAAATAGAAGAAGAACCACAAGAAGAACAAATAAAAATAAACTTAAATGGCAGAGTAATAGAAGAAAATCCAAAAGAAAAAAGAAAACGCAAAAAAGACAGAAACAATGTAATGGTTATGGAACAAGAAAGACACCATAAACAAGATATTGAGCCAGATTACATAGAAGGCAACTTATTCAAAAAAGAAGAAGAAAAGAAAGAAGAAAAAGTCAGAGAAGTACTACAATTAGAACATGCAATAGCAGTAGAAGATGAACACTATGAATATCCACCAATAGAGCTATTAAGCAAAGGAGAAAAGAAAACACTAAAAGGTGGAGCAAAAGCATTAACAGATATAGCAACAAAACTACAAAAAACATTATACAGTTTCGGAGTACAAGCAAAAGTAGAAAATGTATCAGTAGGACCAGCAATAACAAGATATGAACTAAAACCAGCAGAAGGAGTAAGAGTAAGCAAAATAGCAAACCTTGCAGATGACATCGCACTAAACCTGGCAGCAGAAACAATAAGAATAGAAGCACCAATACCAGGAAAACAAGCAGTGGGAATAGAAGTGCCAAACTCAGAAAAAGAAACAGTACACTTCAGAGATGTAGTAGAAAGTGATGACTTCCAAGACAATAAATCAAAACTAAGTGTAGCACTTGGAAAAGACGTTGCAGGAAATATGGCAATCGCAGATATAGCAAAAATGCCACACGCATTAATAGCAGGAGCAACAGGTTCAGGAAAAAGTGTATGTATAAATACAATAATTGCAAGCATAATATATAAAGCAAAGCCAAGTGAAGTAAAACTTGTAATGATAGACCCAAAAGTAGTAGAACTATCAGTATATAATGGAATACCACATCTACTAATACCAGTAGTAACAGACCCTAAAAAAGCAGCAGGAGCACTAGCATGGGCAGTACAAGAAATGGACAACAGATATAATGTATTTGCACAAAAAGGAGTAAGAGACTTAAAAGGATATAATGCACTAGTAGAAAAAGAAGAAGGAACAGGTCAGTTACCACAAATAGTAATAATAATAGACGAGTTGGCAGATTTAATGATGGTAGCAGCAAAAGATGTAGAAGACTCAATCTGTAGACTAGCACAAAAAGCCAGAGCAGCAGGAATGCACTTAATAATAGCAACACAAAGACCATCAGTAGATGTAATCACAGGAATAATAAAAGCAAATATACCATCAAGAATGGCATTTGCAGTATCATCACAAGTAGACTCAAGAACAATCCTAGACCAAGTAGGAGCAGAAAAACTATTAGGCAAAGGAGATATGTTATTTTATCCAGCAGGAGCACCAAAACCAGTGAGAATACAAGGTGCATTTATAGATGACTCAGAAGTAGAAAAAATAGTAGACTTCGTAAAATCAAATGGAGAAGCAACATATAGTGAAGACATATTAGAAACAATAGAAAAAAGCAACAAAACAGACAAAGAACTTGCAGATGAAGCACAATGCGATGATGACACAGATCCATTGTTAATGGATGCAATAGATGTAGTTGTAGAAACAGGACAAGCATCAACATCATTCATACAAAGAAGATTCAAAGTTGGATATGCAAGAGCAGGTAGAATAATAGATCAAATGGAAGAAAGAGGAGTCATCTCAGGATATCAAGGAAGCAAACCAAGACAAGTATTAATGACATTAGAAAGATTACAAGAATTAAAAATGGGAACACCAGAAGAAGAAGCATAAAAAATGAAAGGAGAGGATAAAATGCTAGAAAAATTCATAAAAAAAGACAAAAATGAGGAACTAGAGAAAATCCTAGAAGAAAAGAAAATAGAAGAACACGCAAAAAATCTTCTCCAAGGAATATTATATAAAATTGAAGTATCATATAAAGATTACAAAAAAGCAAAAGCAATAAAAACAACAGAAAGAGAATATATAGAAGAACTATTAAGAGATATACAAAGAAACTGTAACAAAATAAATGTAATAAAACCAAGTGAAACAATAGGAGATAAAAAAGTACAAGCAGGTTTAAAGAAAAAACAATACTATATTAACAATGATGAAATATATGTATATCCAATAGAAACAAAACTATTATATGCAATAGAAAAAATATCAAACAACAAAAAAATTGTAAATCAAAAATATGGAATAACATCAATAACACTATCAGAAATGATAAACACAGGAAAATGCATAGACAGAATAGAAGTATTAAAAGATTTTAATGGCTGGTCATGGACAACAATAAAAAGCGAAATGGAAAATATAACAGCAAACCTAATATATCAAACACTACAAATATTGCTAGGCAAAGAATTTATGAATTCATGGAGCGCAGATACTGATGGAATCATAGATTATGTGGCAATCATGAAGAAAGAATTAACACAAAAATATGATGAACAAACAGCAGCAGAAATAATACAGCTATTAAACCAAATATCAATAATAAATTATGCAGAAGAAAGCAAAGCAAATAAAGAATACTTGAAAACAGAACTAGAAAAAATAGAACAAAAAATCCAAGAATATGAAGACAAAAAAAGCTATATAAATAAATATACAGAAATGAAAAAACAAGCAACAAAAGAAATAGTAGAAATAGAAAAAATACTAAGTCAAGAATCAAAACTAAAACAAGAATATGACAAAAGAAATGAAGGAGTCGCAATAGACAAAAAAATCTTCAGTGTAAGAGTATTAAAACAACAATTAATAGACAAGAAAAATATGTTATTAGCAGAAATAGAAGAAAGCAATTACTACCTAAACCCAGAGAACTATATAAGAGAAAAAGAAGAAATATACAAACAAAAAGAACTATTAGAAGTATATGATTACACAAAAATCAAAAAACACCAATTAGTAGTACAATTAGAAACAATATTTTTAAACTGTTTTGAAAAAGAGATAGAAAACAGTGATGAAGAAAAATTAATACAACTAATATATCAATTCAGATACTTTATGCTAATACCATTCAACAACAATCAAAATGTAAAAGATATAGCAAAACTAAAAAAACCAACACAACACATAGAACAACAACTAATAAGCAAAGCAATAACAAGCAAAGTAATAACAAGAATACCAAGTGAAATAACAGACAACTTACTAAAAACAAGAATAGTAAACCTAGAAGAACTATACTTCAAAATCACAAAAGAAGAAGAAGAATATTATGTACAAATATTTGACGAAAACATAAGCGAAGAAAAATTTAAAATCGAGCCAGCAGAAAGCAAAATAAAACTTAACAAAAAAATCAAAATTTTTAACTAACGTAAGGAGGAATAGAATTGAGGATAACATTTTTGGGAGCCACCAAAACAGTAACAGGCTCAGACTTCCTAGTAGAAGCCGCAGGCAAAAAATTCCTAGTAGACTGTGGAATGTACCAAGGCAAAAAAGAATACGAATTAAAAAATTACGAACCATTTGCATTCAATCCAGCAGAAATAGACTTCATGCTATTAACACATGCGCACATAGACCACTCAGGAAGAATACCAAAACTATATAATGAAGGCTTCAAAGGACCAATATATGCAACAAAAGCAACATGTGACTTATGTGGAATAATGCTACCAGACAGTGGGCACATACAAGAAATGGAAGCAGAATGGAAAAATAAAAAAAGAATGAGAAAAGGTGAGCAAACATACCCACCACTATATACAGCAGAAGATGCAATAAACTGTTTAGAAATATTTCAACCAGAAAGTTATGATGAAATAATAGAAGTAGCAGAAAACATATATATAAGATTTAATGATGCAGGACATATGTTAGGCTCAAGCATAATAGAAATCTGGGCAACAGAAGATGGAAAAGAAACAAAAACAGTATTCACAGGAGATTTAGGAAACAATGACTTACCATTACTATCAGCACCAACAATGATAGAAAATGCAGACTTTCTAGTAATGGAATCAACTTATGGAAGCAGACTACACATAAGAAATAACGAAAAAGCTAAAATGTTCCTAGACATAGTATCAGAAACAATCGATAATGGAGGAACAGTTGTAATACCATCATTTGCAGTAGGAAGAACACAAGAAATATTATATGAACTAAATAAAATAAAAGAAGAAAACACAGATGATGAAGAATTTAAAAGAAAATACAAAACATTAATGAAAGTACCAGTATATGTAGACAGCCCACTTGCAATATCAGCAACAGAAATATTTAAACAAAACACAGAACTATTTGATGATGAAATAAAAGAAGAAATGGAAAAAGGAGATAATCCACTAGACTTCCCAGGACTACAATTTACACAAACAGCAGATGAATCAAAAGCATTAAATGAAAGAACAGAACCATCAATAATAATCTCAGCAAGCGGAATGTGTGATGTAGGTAGAATAAAACATCATCTAAAACATAATATATGGAATCCAAAAAGCACAATACTATTTGTAGGTTACCAAGCACCAGGAACATTGGGATACTCAATTGTAAATGGAGCCAAAAAAGTAACAATATTTGGAGAAGAGTTTGCAGTAAATGCTAGAATAGAATACATAGAAGGCTATTCAGGCCACGCAGACCAAGAATGGTTAATGAACTTTGTATATTCATTTATAACAAAACCAAAACATATATTTTTAGTACATGGAGAAGAAGAATCACAAATAGTATTAAGAAATAAAATATTAGAAGAAACAGGCATAAATGTAGCAATACCAGAATATGGTGAAACATACGAATTATCAGATGAACTAAGAATAGTAAACAAAATAAAAGTCGAAAAATCAAACACAATAAGACAAGAAATCCTAACAAGACTAAACAAACTACAAAACGAAATGCAAGATATGCAAGAATATGTTAAACAAGATGTTGGTGATAAACAATTAAGAGATGCAGATATGTTCAGAATAAACGAAAAAATAAAAGACTTAGAAAAACAAATATTAAAAATAATAGAAGGCTAACCTGTGGGGGTGCAAACCTCCACAGTAGAAGTACCAAAAGCAAATAGCAAAACATAAATCCAAAACACAAAAGATTCAAAAGAAAATTAGAAGGGAATGGAATTTATAATGGAAAAGTACCTAAATGAAGCAATAATAGGAAATAAAAATATATTGGCAACATTTTCAGCAAAAGGAGAAATGCTAAGATTGCTATATCCAACAAGAGAAAATAAACAATATATAAACTATTTCCACACAGGAGTCAAAATAAATGATTCAAACCTAATATATTTACATGATGATATAAACAATACATATATACAATATTATGATACAGACACAAACATATTAAACACAGAAATAACAAATACATATTTCAATTTAAAAACATTACAAACAGACTTTGTAACAATAAAAGACGATATATTAGTTAAAAAGTACACATTTATGAATATTGGAAGCATAGAACTAGATGTCAATTTTTTAATCCACTCAGAATTACTATCAGATCAAAACAATTTTGTTGGAGCAATGAAAATAGACACAGGAATGATTCAATATGCACATGACTTTTCAGTTGCTACATTTGCAAAAGAAAAAGAACTATTAAGTTATCAAATAAACGATTCAGCCAAAACAATAAACACAGGCAAAATATATGGAAAAGACTATATAGGCATGTCAAAAGACTCAAGCATAAGCTATGATATAGGAAAAATAAAACCAGGAGAAAAGAAAGAACTAGAAATCTGCATATATATAGATGAAAACAAAAAAACAATACAAACAGTAGAAAATGAAGTAGAAAGAATAAAAAAAGTAGACTTAAAAAAAGAATACACAAAAACAAAATCATATTGGAGAAAATATGTAAAAGAACACAATGGACTAGACTTGAAAGAACCAGAAAGTAGTTATGAAGAAAAAATACAAGATATCTACAGAAGAAGCATATTATTATTCCCATTATTAACAAACCAAACAACAGGAGGAATAATAGCAGGAGTAGAAGTAGATGAAGACCTAACACAATGTGGAAGATATGCATATTGTTGGCCAAGAGATGCAGTATTTATAGCAAAAGCATTAGATATCTTAAAAATGACAAAAGAAACAGAAAAATTTTACAATGTATTTTGTAAAATGACACAAAGCAAAAACGGAATGTGGGAACAAAGATTTTACACAGATGGCAAACTAGCACCATGCTGGGGCTATCAAATAGATGAAACCGCAAGTGTAGTACATGGAGTATATTCACATTATGAATATACAAAAAATGAGGAATTCTTAAAAAACAATTTACAAATGTGTGAAAAAGCAGTAGACTTCCTAAAAAAATATGTAAGAGATTTATTTGATGAAACAGGCAAATACCATGTGAGTTATGACTTGTGGGAAATGTATGAAGGAACACATTTATACTCACTAGCAAGCATATATTCAGCATTTGAATCAATAAAGAAAATATATAAAGTACTTGGCAAAAATGTTTCAGAGTTTGAAAACAATAGACTAAAAGGAGAAAAAATAAACAAAAATATTCAAGAAATATCAGCATTACAAATACAAATAAAAGAATTTATTGAAAGAAACTTATATGATGAAACACGCAAATCATATGTAAGAAATACAGACGACAAAAGAATAGATATAAGCTTATTAGGTGCAGTAATACCATTTAAAGTATTTTCACCAAAAGAAAAGAAAATCCAAAACACAGTAGAAAACATAAATTTAACAATAAGAACATATACAGGTGGATACAAAAGATTCGAAAATGACCATTACAGAAATGGAGCACCATGGCCAATCGCAAATTTATGGATGACACTATATTACTTAGAAATAGGAGAAAAGAAAAAAGCAAAAGACACATTTGACTTTGTGCTAAAAACAGCAGGCAAACACAGTTTACTTGGAGAACAAGTAGATAACCAAACATTAAAACCAAACTGGGTATTAGGGTTAGGTTGGTCACATGCAATGTTTATAATAGTATTAGAAAAATTAAATAAAATGTAACAAAAGACTCTAAATCAAAGAGTCTTTTTAAAAGCCTTAAAGTTATATGGAAACTAAGCTACAAGCTCATGAACACGAAACAAAAAATAAAGCCGTAATTCACATAAAAACAAAAGACGAATATAATATAATAAAAGATTTGGAGGAAATCATAATGAAAATCTTGAAAAAAACATTTGGAGTATGTTTAGTAGGATTAGGTATTGGAATATTACTAGTATTGTTCCTTCCAATAGCAGGCTGGTTATTTCTTATAGGAATAGTAGTAATATTAGTAGGAATCTTATGGTTACTCTGTTGAAGAAGGAGGGTTACATATGACTATTGTTGTTAAGAAAGTTCCTAAGTGTTTGAGGGGAATAGTGAAGTTATTGTTTGGCATAAAGAGTTGAAAAATAATTACAATTTTGAAAAAGAATAATTTAAATAGAAATCCTAGTTGTGAAAGAATTAAATTTTGGCAAGGAAAACAAGTTAGAAATTTATGAGGCGTACTAATTGTACGTTGATTAAATTTCTAACGAAGTTTGACACAGTCCAAAATTGTAATTGTTTCGCAACAAATGAATAAAATATAAAAAAATAGCACATACCTAAAAAGAAAGAAAGGAGTGCTATTTTTATGGATAAAAAAATAAAAACAGATGACGATGACCTAGAAATCGGAGAAGACACAACAAAATATGGAGAATTCGTATGCTCATATTTTGCATGGCTACCACCGCAAAGCCAAAAAGAAAAAGCGAAAGAAATGAACGAAATGACCAAAAAAGGAGGACGAAAAAAAGATGATATATAAATTCACAAACAGAGCAAAAAAGTCAATAGAAATAGCAGATGATATATCATTAGAATTAGGTCATAATTATATAGGAACAGAACACATGCTATATGGACTAATAAAAGAAGGAGAAGGAATCGCCTCAAAAGTATTAACAAATAAAGGAATAACAGAAGAAAAAGTAGAGAAAAAAATAGAAGAAATGTTAGGAAAAGGCAAAGAAATAAAACAATCATTAGGCTTCACACCAAGAGCCAAAAGAGTATTAGAAAATGCATTTTTAGAAGCAAGAAAAATAGGATATAACTTTATAGGAACAGAACATCTGCTATTAGCAATACTAAAGGAAAAAGACTGTATTGCAACAAGAATAATAACAGAATTAAATGTAGAAATATCCAAAATATATAATGAAATCGCAAATGTTATAAACGAAGATGATGAAAAAATAACATACAAAGAAAAAACAAAAACAGGAATCAATAATTCAACACCAACATTAAATCAATTCGGAGAAGATATAACAACAAAAGCAGAAGAAGGGAAATTTGATAATGTAGTAGAAAGAGAAAAAGAAATAGAAAGAATAATACAAATATTATCAAGAAGGACAAAGAATAATCCATGTTTAATAGGAGAACCAGGAGTGGGAAAAACAGCAGTAGTAGAAGGATTGGCAGAAAAAATTGCAAGTGGAGATGTACCAGAAACACTAAAAGAAAAAAGAATATTTAGTATGGATATATCAGGAATGGTTGCAGGTGCAAAATATAGAGGAGACTTTGAAGAAAGAATAAAAAAAGCACTAGCAGAAGTAAAAAAAGTAGGAAATATAATTTTATTTATAGATGAAGTACATACAATAGTTGGAGCAGGAGCAGCAGAAGGGGCAATAGATGCATCAAATATATTAAAACCATTATTAGCAAGAGGAGATATCCAATTAATTGGAGCAACAACAATTGATGAATACAGAAAATATATAGAAAAAGACACAGCACTTGAAAGAAGATTTAGCATAGTTGATATAGAAGAACCAACACAAAAACAAACAATAGAAATATTAAAAGGAATAAGAGATAAATATGAGGCACATCATAATGTAAAAATAACAGATGAAGCAATAAATTCAGCAGTTGCATTATCATCAAGATATATAACAGACAGATTTTTGCCAGATAAAGCAATAGACTTAATAGATGAAGCATCATCACAAGTAAGGATGAAAATTTATAATGAGCCAGATGAAATAAAATTATTACAAGAAAAAATAGATATAATATCAAAAGAAAAAGAAGAAGCGGTATATAATCAAGAATTCGAAAAAGCAGCACAAATAAGAGATAAAGAAAATGAACTAAAAGAACAATTAGAAAACAGTGTAAATAAATGGAGAAAAAAGAAAACAACAGACATAATAGAAATAACAGAAGAAAACATTGCAGAAATAATATCAAAATGGACAGGAATACCAGCACAAAAACTAACACAAGATGATAATGAAAAATTAAAACATCTGGAAGAAAAATTACATGAAAGAATAATAGGGCAAGATGAAGCAGTAACATCTGTAGCAAAAGCAATAAGAAGAGGACGAGTAGGCTTAAAAGACCCCAAAAGACCAATAGGCTCATTTTTATTTCTTGGACCAACAGGAGTTGGAAAAACAGAACTATCAAAAGCATTAACACAAATATTATTTGAAGACGAAAATGCAATAATAAGACTTGACATGTCAGAATACATGGAACAACACTCAGTTTCTAAACTAATAGGTTCACCACCTGGATATGTAGGCTTTGATAATGGAGGACAACTAACAGAAAAAATAAGAAGAAAACCATATTCAGTAATATTATTTGATGAAATAGAAAAAGCACATCCAGATGTAATGAACATATTATTACAAATACTAGAAGATGGCCAATTAACAGACTCACAAGGTAGAAAAGTAGACTTCAAAAACACAGTAATAATAATGACATCAAATATAGGAGCAAGACATATAATAGAAAAGAAAACATTAGGTTTTGGAGAAAACCAAAACAACAATGAACAAAAAGAATATGAAGAAATAAAAAAAGAGGTAATACAAGAACTAAAAAAAGAGTTAAGACCAGAATTTATAAACAGAATAGATGAAATAATAGTATTCCACAAACTAAACACAGAAGACCTAAAACAAATAACAAAAATAATGTTAAAACAAATAGAAAAAAGGTTAAAAGAAAAGAAATATTATATAGAAATAGACGAAAGTGTAATAGATTTAATAGTAAAAAACGGAGCAGATAAAACCCTTGGTGCAAGACCACTACGTAGAGCAATACAAAACAACATTGAAAACAGAATATCAGAAGAAATACTTGATGGAACAATAACCCAAAACAAAAAAGTAGAAATAATAGCAAAAGGAGAAAAAATAATAATAGATGGGTATTAAGAATTTGATACCCATCTATCTATTTTAATTTTTTGATATTTCTTTAAAACTTCATCATATTTTTTAAACTCATCTTCCCAAATAATATTAGGAATTTTATCAAAAGCATTAAAAACTTTTTCAGCCTCTAATAAATAAACAATTTGCTGTTGTGGTGTAAGAGTTTCATACTTTTTAGAAAACTCATATAATTTATCTAAAATCTGGTTAGCCTCAATAAAAGACCAGAAATCTTTAACTTGTATTCCAGCTAATTTTATTTGCATTACTGCATACGCACAAAGTGCGAAAATAATAAAAACTAATATATATACTATTGCTAATAATGTCATATATAATACACCTCTTTAAAAGATATTTGTTAACACACTTTGTATTATACCATATATTAGAAATAAATGCAAACAATGGAATTGAAAAAATCCATTACGAAAAATCGCCGTAAACGGAAAAAATTCGTAATGAAACTAAGTTTTAAAAGAATTTTTTAATAAAGAATTTTTTAAAATAGTAATAAAAGCTTGCAAAATAAAATATAATATTATATAATAGCCACAAAATCCTGAGAATATAATTATATTTTCAGTTGCCTTTAATGAAATGAGGTAGTATTATGAAAAACTTTTTAAAAAATTACAAATCAACGGTTATATTATTAGTTGCGATAATCGTTGGAGCAATCGTAGGAATCATCTTTAAAGAAAAAGCAACTGTCCTTAGTCCTTTAGGAGATATATTCTTAAATCTTTTATTAGTCATCATAGTTCCATTAATATTTTTAACAATCACAACATCAATTGCTAAAATGAAAACACCAAAAAGACTTGGCAAAATAATGGTAACAATAGTAGGTGTATTTGTTGCAACATCAATAGTTGCAGTACTAGTAGGGTTATTAACTACATACCCAATAAAACTAGTTAAACCAGAAGATGGAGAAAAAATAAGAGCATCACTTGAAGAAACAGTAACTGAAGAAACAAGTGATGAGGAAGAAGAAGAACCAACAATAGCAGACAGAACAGTAAGTTTATTAACAGTAAACGACTTTAGCAAACTATTATCAAGAGATAATATAATGGCACTATTAGTATTTTCTGTAATGTTTGGTTTAGCAATGAACATGACAGGAGAAAAAGCAAAACCAGTAACAGACTTCTTAGTATCAGCAACAGAAATTGTAAATAATGTAGTAAAAATAATAATGTATTATGCACCAATAGGTCTAGGTTGCTATATGGCAGCACTAATAGGTAGCTTTGGAGAAACAATAGTAGTAGGTTACTTAAAAACCTTTGTAATATACACAATAGTTTCAATAGCATTTTATTTTATAATATATACATTATATGCATATATAGCTGGCAAAAAAGAAGGTGTAAAAATATTTTGGAAAAATGTATTACCATCAACACTAACAGCACTAGGCACATGCTCAAGTGCAGCATCAATCCCAGTAAATATAGAATGTAGCAAAAAAATGGGAGTACCAGAAGATATTGCAGAAACAACAATACCATTAGGAACAAGCTTCCACAAAGATGGTACAATAATAGGTTCAGTATTTAAAATAATGTTCCTAGTATGCTTATTTGGAACAAGTTTATCAGCACCAGGTACAATATTACAAATACTTGGAGTTGCATTAATAGCAAACCTATTAGTAACAGCAGTACCAATAGGTGGTGGAACAATATCAGAAATGTTAATAATCACAATGATGGGCTACCCAGTAGCAGCATTACCAATATTAACAATAATAGCTACAATAATAGATGCACCAGCAACAGTATTAAATGTAGTTGGAGATACAGCATCATCAATGATGGTAGCAAGAACAGTAGATGGAAAAGATTGGCTTTCTAAAGGAATGGAACAACAAACAAAAAAAGAAAAAGTAACAGTATAAAATAAAACAAAAAATACTGATTATATAGAAGGAATGTGAGAAAATGTTAAAACATATAAATGAAGATAATTTTAAAACAGAAGTATTAGAATCAGAAAAAGTAACACTTGTAGACTTTTTTGCAACATGGTGCGGTCCATGCCAAATGTTAGCACCAGTATTAGAAAAAATCTCAAACTCTAGAGCAAATTTTGATATAGCAAAAATAGATATAGACCAATTACCAGATTTAGCAGTAGAATATGGTGTAGAAGTTGTGCCAACAATGGTAATATTCAAAAATGGTAAAGTTATGAATAAATTCGAAGGCTTTAAAAGTGAAAGTGAGATTGTAGAAGAAGTATCAAAATACATGGATTAATTAAGGAGGCTTTTATGAAAGGTTTTATATATAACCCAGATAGAGAATATACAGACAAAATCTTAAATGGAATATACAAGAAAAATGGACACTGCCCATGTAGATTAGAAATGAATGAAACAACACTATGCCCATGTGACCAATTTATAAATGAAAAAATATGCAAATGCAATTTATATGTTCCAATAACAGATTCTGAAAAAAATTAAAAACAAAATAAATAACAAAACAAAATTGAAAAATAAAAAATGACAAAAAAATTAAAAAATAATAAAAATTTTTTAACAAAAATAAAAAAGAATTTTAAAAGAATATAAGGATAAAAAGGCTTAAAATAGCACCATTGCGGTGCTGTTTTTTTGCACCTAAATACAAACCGCAAAAAACGTAAAAAAAAATTTAAAATTGGTGTAATTTGTCATTGACTTTTAAAAATCACTATGCTAAAATAAAGGTGATTTATAACAAAGTAAATGATAAAATTTAAGTAATATATACAAAGGAGCTAAAAAAATGAGGGGAAAAGTTAAAATAAAAAACAAAAGAATTTCTAAAATAGCAAGTAAAACAATTTTAATTCTAATAGCAATTTTAACAATACTAGCATTCTGCGCAGGTGAGTATGAGAAAATGCAAGCAGCACCAAACCTGATAAGAGCAAATGCAAATAGCACAGCTGAAAGTGATACATCACAAGGTAACACATCAAGTGACACAAATAATGGCGAAAAACCAATAACACTTGACCAAAATCAGCTTGAAAGCTTAGACGATTATATTTCTAATAACAAACAAAACCCAGATTCAGAAACTCCAAAAGAAGAAAAAACAACAGAAGAAGATGGAATACAACCAGATGAAGAAAACCAAGAAATAAATGAGCAAAATGAAGAAGAAAATACTGCTGATAATGCAATAAACGATGACGCAACTGCGAATGAAGATGAAGGAATAGCTCTACTTTCATCAGAATCAAAAGGAACAGCAAACGTTTCTTGGAAAAGCCAAATAAAAGGAGAATACTGGAATAAGATAAATAAAATAATAGCAACATCAGATGGTGGCGCAGTAGCAGTTGGATGGATATACCAAGAATCAACAAACCCAACAATAACAACAAATGGAAATAAAGACGCACTTATTATAAAATATGATTCAAAGGGAAAAATTGAATGGTTTAAGAACTATGGTGGCACAGATGATGATGAATTTACAGATATAGTACAAGTGAATGATAATAATTATATGGCTGCATATGTTACGACAAATGAATATTTAGAAATTGCTGAATATTTTATAGATGAAAATGGAGAAGGACGCATCATAAACTCTAGTTATCCAATAAAAGAGACAATAAATACATTTCCCCAAATAGTGTATACAACATATAGAGATATGGATTCTTTCATACTTATTGGGAATACCGGTCGCTTATATATATATTCATATAATTCAAGTACAAAATCATTTAGTGAAGGTCAGCTACCAATAGGCATTAGAGGAACAACAACAGAAAAGTTTGGGGCAACTCAAACGAGTAATAATATTATTATAACGTCAAGTTTTACTGATAGTATAAAATTATACAAGTCAAAGATTGGAGCAGCTAACACAATTAATGCGAATGGAACTTCACAAGATGGAATTATAATTGGAGCAAGTTCTGGTGGAGGTTATAAATGGCATAAGGTGCTTTCTACTTCTGGTAATGAGGAGATTGCGGGAGTTACAACTTTATCTAATGGTAATGTTTTAGTTTATGGTAGTTATACTACTGCGATGACAGTTGATAGTGTTTCATTACCAACACCAAAAGGTGGCTATGACGTATTCTTACTTGAGTTAAATCCAGATGATGGTACTGCAATCTCAGAACGTACATTTGGTGGAACTCAAGATGATATGATTACTTCTGCTGTTGAGACATCTGATGGAAGTTTACTAATTGGAGGAACTTTCTATTCAGCATCAATTGATATTGATGGAGATGGAACAGCAGATATAACAAAAGTAAATAATAGTACAAG
>CAKPSX010000008.1 GCA_934184665.1 uncultured Clostridia bacterium
ACATCAGCAGAAACAGCCCTTCTAGGAGAAACAACATTTACAAACTTAGAGTATGGTAAATACAGAATAACAGAAACAAAAGCACCAGATGGATACCATATACTAAAAGAACCAGTAGAAATTGAGATATCAGCAGCAAATGTAGAACAAGCATTAACAATATCTGATAAATTAAAACCAACATTACCTGCAACAGGAGGAAAAGGCACAATAGCATTTGTAGCAATTGGAGCATTAGCATTAGGAGCATTTGCAACACTACGCATCAGAAAGAAAAGATAAAAAATAAAAATAAAAAGCAAGAAAGACTAAAAATCTTTCTTGTTTTTTCGTGTCTACTATCTTGACATAGTACAGTATTATAAAAAGTGATTAAGATAAATGTAGAAAAAGATAGAAAAGTCATTCGAAAAAATGTAAAAAACCCATAAAAAGTGATTGAATTAAATGCATGAATATGCTAAAATGTATTATAATATAGTATAAAAGAGGTGTTTGAATATGTATAGAAAAGCAATTGAAAAATTAATTGAATGGAAAGAAGATATAGATAGAAAACCACTAATCTTAAATGGAGCCAGACAAGTTGGAAAAACTTGGTTATTGAAGGAATTCGGAAATAAGTATTATAGCAAAACTGCATATATTAATATGGATAGAAATCCTAGAATGAGTAAACTATTTTATGACTTTGATACAGAGAGATTAATTCAAGGTTTTAAAGCAGAAACTGGAGTAGACATTGAACCTGAAAACACATTAATTATTTTAGATGAAATTCAAGAAGTTCCAGAAGCAATAACATCATTGAAATATTTTTGTGAAAATGCAAGACAATATCACATTGCTGTAGCAGGTTCTATTTTAGGAGTTTCTACACATAAGGGAGTTTCATTTCCAGTCGGTAAAGTCAATTTCTTAAATCTATATCCATTAAATTTTGAAGAGTTTTTGCTTGCTATTGGAAAAGAAAGTTTAGTAGAATTGATAGAAAAAAATGATATGGACATGATAAAAGTATTTTCCGATAAATATAAAGGTTTGCTAAAAGAATATTATTACATTGGAGGTATGCCTGAAGTTGTTTCAACATATGTAGAGTATAAAGATTATAATAGAGTTAGGAAAATTCAAAATGAAATACTTTTAGCTTATGAAAAAGATTTTTCAAAGCATGTACCTGAAAAGGATTTACCAAAAGTAATACAGATATGGAATAATTTTAATACACAGCTAGCACGTGAGAACAAGAAATTCATATATGGAGCTTTAAAACCAAGTGCAAGAGCATCAGAATATGAAAATGCTATAAACTGGTTAGTAGACAGTGGTTTAATGTACAAAATTAATAGAGTAACTACTTGCAAAATTCCATTAGATGGTTACATTGATTACAATGCTTTTAAATTATATTTTCTTGACGTAGGACTGCTTGCTGCGAAAAACAATTTAAATATTCAAACAATATTAGAAGGCAACAGAGTTTTTGTAGAATATAAAGGTTCTCTAACTGAACAATATGTATTAGGAGAAATTAAATCAAATTACGATATTCCAATAAATTATTGGTCAAATAATGAGGGACAGTCAGAAGTTGATTTTATTATACAGTGTAAAGACGAAATAGTACCTATTGAAGTTAAAGCAGAAGAAAACTTACAATCAAAAAGCTTAAAAGTATTGGTAGAAAAATACAATACAAAAAATAATGTAAGAACTTCAATGACTGATTATAAAATAAATGATTGGATTATAAATATTCCTTTATATAGTATTGGAAATATAGAAAGTATAATTTCAAAAAGAATTTAGATATAAAAATTTAATGTAAAAAAATGCACAATAAATCACTCAAAATCTGCACAACAAAACACTCAAAAAATATTCAACAAATATCGAAAGTAATATGAAAATGTGCTAGAAATATGGGGGTATTCGTAAGATATATTTGCTAAAAATGTGTAAAAAGCTGTTAATTTATTGTAAAAAACGTGTAAAAAACAGCTGATTTCCTGTAAAAAACGTGTAAAATTGAATAAAAATATTTGAAATTATGTGTATTTTTATCATATATGTGCTATAATATATTTATAGGAGATGATGTGAATGTATAGAAAAATAATTGAAAAATTAATAGATTGGAAAAATGATGAAAACAGAAAACCCTTAATATTACGAGGAGCAAGGCAAGTTGGAAAAACATACATAATAAAACAGTTTGGTGAAGAGAACTATGAAGGAGTTGCATATTTTAATTTTGACCATGATACACAATTATACAATATGTTTGATAACACAAAAGATCCAAAAAGAATCTTGGAACAATTAGCTTTTGTATATGGAAAAGCTATTGTACCAGGAAAAACATTAATTGTATTTGATGAAATACAGGAGTGCCCAAATGCATTAAATTCTTTAAAATATTTTGAAGAAGAAGCTAAAGAATATCATATAGTAAGTGCTGGTTCTTTACTTGGAATACGTTTATCACATACATCTTTTCCAGTAGGTAAAGTGGACTTTTTAGATATGTACCCAATGACTTTTACAGAATTTTTAGAAGCAGATAATTGTAAAAATTTAGTTGAGTATATGGATTCAATTAAATCAATAGAAAACATACCAGACATATTTTTTGATAGACTAAATGAAAAATTAAAGGCATATTTTATAATTGGTGGTATGCCAGAGGTTGTGGCTTCATGGGTAAAATATAAGGATATGGAGAAAGTAAATAAGATACAAGATAATATATTACAATCATATGAAAGTGATTTTTCAAAACATACAAGTAATATAGAAGCAAATAGAATTTCTATAATTTGGAATAGTATACCATCTCAGATTTCAAGGGAAAATAAAAAGTTTTTATTTCAAGCTGCAAAAGATGGAGCCAGAGCTAGAGAATATGAGGGAGCAGTAAATTGGCTAAAAGACGCAAATGTAGTAAACAAAGTATATAATGTGACAAAACCTAATATGCCACTTATCAGTTATAATGACTTATCTGCATTTAAAATGTATTTAATAGATGTAGGACTACTAAGAAGAAAAACAGATTTAGATAGTAAGATTATTATAGAAGGCAACAAACTATTTCAAGAATTTAAAGGAGCATTAACAGAGAATTATGTATTACAAAGTCTGATAGCACATGGATTACATCCATATTACTTTGCTTTTGATAATAGATATGAGATTGACTTTATAGTTCAGTATAGAAATGAGATAATTCCTATAGAAGTTAAATCTGGAGAAAGCACTAATAATACAAGCTTAAATGTTTATAATGAGATATATAAACCCAAAACTAGAATTAGATTTTCTATGAACAATTTAACAAAAGATGGCAATTTAATTAACATACCATTATTTATGGTAGAATATGTAGATAAAATGATAAACAAAACCAGCTAACTATAATGAGCTGGTTTTGTTAGTTTGAAGTTAAATATCTTGTGGATTTACATTTAAAGTTTTATTATTTGTAAAAATTACCATACCTGGTTTTGCTCCATTAGGCTTTTTGACATATTGAACAAGGCAATAATCAACTGGAACATTAGAAGAGATTGCAGCTTTGCTGTGCTTTGCGGCAATTTGAGCACATTTTACTAGGATTTCATCTGTAATAGGTTTATCAGCTTTTAAGATTACATGACTTCCATGAATATCTTTAGCATGAAACCAGATGTCATTTTTGTTTGCAAAAGACAAAGTAAGTTTATCATTTTCTTTATTATTTCTTCCAGCATATATTTTAAAGCCATCAATATTATATTCAATCGGAGAAAATGCAGGTGCTGATTTTTTACGAGTGCTTTTTTTCTTCTTTTTATTTTTAGAAAGTTTATCTTTAAAAATTACACTTTCATGTATTTCCTCAAAAATCGCCTGAACATCTTCTAAAGAAGAACAATTATTTAATTCATAAACAATACTTTCTATATAATCAAGTTCTGCTTCAGTTTCTAATTTCTGTTTAGAAACAATTGCTAAGGCATTTTTTAGTTTATTATATTTTTTAAAATAGTTTTTTGCATTAATATTAGCTGTATATTTAATATCTAATGGAATAGAAATTAAATTATTATGATCATAATAATTTTCTAATTCTACAGATTCAGCATGAATATTATTTAAACGATATAAATTGGCTGTTATAAGTTCACCATATAACTTATAAGTATCCATATCATCACATTCTGTAAGCTTAGAATTAATGTTCAATAAACGTGTATTATATTTTTTTAAAATATCTAATATTAATCTTAAAATACTATTCCTGTAATTAACAAAAGTTTCTTTTGTTTCTCTATCAAAATAAAAATCGTCAATAAAAAAATTTAAACTATATTTTTCAGTGTTATTTCCTGTAGTTAAAACATAATCTGATGGTATTTCATTTTTATAAATAATGTCAAAAGCAAGGCTTTCAGAGTTTATGATATTACAAAAATATGTGTAAAGCTTATTCAATTCTTCTTTTGGAGAATTCATAGTTAAGTTACCACATTTTGTTATTGCAGAATTTACAAAAGGTGTGCTAAATCCTGTGAAGTTGTCAACAATTGACTTGCAAAGTGACATATTTGCATTGTAGATTTTATCATAAAAATCATCAAAGTTTTTTAACACTGTAAAATCAAACTTGTTCGATTTTGGCAATGTATATAAATGTGATGGCAAAACATCTCTGTAAGAGTTTTTGGTTGAATCAGTATGTCTCATTGCATCAATAATAATATTATTTTGATTTACTAGTATAATATTACTGTGTTTTCCCATTATTTCAACAACAAGAGTTTTGATTTCAATTTCATTAAATTCATTTATAGTTTCAAACTCTAAATTAACAATTCTTTCTAAGCCAATCATAGAAATATTTGAAAGTCTTGCATTCATGAGATATTTCCTTAGTAGCATACAAAAGTTGGGTGCGACTAAAGGATTTACTTTAGAATGTGTTGATAAGTTTATTCTACAATTACGTGCATCAATACAAATGTTTAACATATAATGTATTCCTTTTGAGTATATGCCTAAAACGATTGTGTTTTTATCAGGTTCATATATTTTATCTATTTTTCCACCAATGATATCATCAAGTTCATTGATTATTGATTTTGTAACGATTCCATCAAAAGCCATTATAATCACTCCTGTCAAAAAATTTCATTGTATATAATAACACAAAACCTTATTATTGTAAATAATCTAAAGGATTGACATAATTATTATTAAGCCTGAATCCAATATGCAAATGGCATCCAGTTGTTGCACCATTTGTATGACGTCCAGTTGAATCAGTGTATTTGTTTCCAGCGACACCATCAACATATTTTGGACCAACATTTCCAATAAGTTGACCTTGTGTAATTATATCACCTTCTGAAACAATATAATATGGAGATACATGACAATATGAAATTTTTAGGTTGTCTTGTGTTGTGAGTGTTATGGTATAGCCACCACCGCCAAGAAATCCTGTAAAAGTTATTTGACCATTTGTTGTTGCTATTAAGTTTGTACCTTCTGGTGCAGGAATATCAACACCTTTGTGATAGGTTGAAGCACCACTTGTGGGGGCATTTCTTTTGCCAAATGGTGAAGAAATACGAGTATATCCAGGTATAGGCCATGCAAAATTTTGATTACCATAAAAAAATAATTGTGAACTATCAATTTCTGCATTGGGTGGGGTAGTACCAAAAGTAATTGTTGGAATAAAAAAGATACAAATTAATATTGAAAAAATAATGAGTTTAATAATTGCTTTTTGAATAAATATCACCTCCAATTTAAAGGTAAATTAAAAATCATATTAAAGTGTTAATAATTTTAAATATGGATTTTTGTAATTAAGAAATCTAATAAAATTCTGATTAGTAAATTGTTAGATATAGATATAAATATGGCAGGGGTAGAAGGATTCGAACCCTCACAGGCGGTTTTGGAGACCGATGTGCTACCATTGACACTATACCCCTAAATAAATAACAATAATATATTAACACAAAAAAAATGGTTTGACAAGATATTTTGAAAAAAATATTGACAAAAAAAATAATAAGGGCTATAATACAAGAAGTTTAATAGTTACGAAGAAAAAGAAAAATTATATGTAGTATTTATAGAGAGCTGGCCAATGGTGGAAAGCTAGCAATATGAAGTATAAGGGGAGCTTTGGAGTAACACATTATAGAATTAAGGTGCATAAAGCAAAGCTTTATGAATTAGGGTGGAAACGCGGAATAATAACTTTCGTCCCTAGCAGTATTTTTAATATTTGCTAGAGATGGAAGTTTTTTTGAATATATTGGCATAACTTTAGCAAATAAAAATCAAATAGTATGTTGTAAAAGAATTAAATTTTGGCAAGGAAACTTTTATTTAAAAAACAAGGAGTGTACGAGGTGTACACGACTGCATTTTAAATGAAAGTTGACATAGCCCCAAATTGTAATTATTTCGCAACAGTAGTAAAGGGAGGAATAAAAATGTTAAAATCAATGGACACAATAGTAAATTTGTGTAAAGCAAGAGGATATATATATCCAGGCTCAGAAATATATGGAGGATTAGCAAATACATGGGATTATGGACCACTTGGAGTCGAACTAAAAAATAATGTAAAAGCATTATGGAGAAAAAAATTCATACAAGAAAATAAACATAATGTTGGACTAGATGCAGCAATATTAATGAACCCACAAACATGGGTAGCATCAGGACATGTTGGAGGATTTTCAGATCCGTTAATAGACTGTAAAGAATGTAAAACAAGACATAGAGCAGATAAATTAATAGAAGAATGGGCTCATGAACAAGGAAAAGACATGATTGCAGATGGAATGACAGATGAAGAAATGATAAAATTCCTAGATGATAATAATATTTGTTGTCCTGATTGTGGAAAACATAATTTTACATCAATTCGTAAATTTAATTTAATGTTTAAAACATTCCAAGGAGTTACAGAGGATGCAAAAGCAGAAATATATTTAAGACCAGAAACAGCACAAGGAATATTTGTAAATTTCAAAAATGTTATGAGAACAACAAGAAAAAAATTACCTATGGGAATTGCACAAATAGGAAAAGCATTTAGAAATGAAATAACACCAGGAAACTTCACATTTAGAACAAGAGAGTTTGAACAAATGGAACTAGAATTTTTCTGCAAACCTGGAACAGATCTTGAATGGCATGAATACTGGAAAAAGTATTGTGAAAATTGGCTATTAGGTTTGGGAATGAAAAAAGAAAATATAAGATTAAGAGACCACTCAAAAGAAGAATTATCACATTATAGTAATGCAACAACAGATATAGAATTTGCATTCCCATTTGGATGGGGAGAATTATGGGGAATTGCGGATAGAACTGACTTTGACCTAAAATGCCATATGAAAGAATCAAAAGAAGACTTTACATATACAGACCCAGAAACAAACGAAAAATATATACCATATTGTATTGAACCATCATTAGGAGCAGACAGAGTTGCATTAGCATTTTTATGTAATAGTTATGATGAAGAAGAAATTGCAGAAGGAGACACAAGAGTTGTTTTACATTTACACCCAGCATTAGCTCCATTTAAAGTTGCAATATTACCTTTGTCAAAGAAATTATCTGAAAAAGCAGATGAGGTATATACACAATTATCAAAGAAATTTATGTGTGATTATGATGAAGCAGGTTCAATAGGAAAGAGATATAGAAGGCAAGATGAAATAGGAACACCATATTGTGTAACAATTGATTTTGATACATTAGAAGACAATTGTGTAACAATAAGAGATAGAGACACAATGGAACAAGTTAGAATTAATATAAATGAACTAGAAAATTGGATTGCCGAGAAAATTGAATTCTAAAGAAAAAGTGGCGTAAGCCTTGAGAAAGGAAGGAAAAATGGAAAATAAGAAAACAATAATAGGAATAATAATAGTAGTAATTTTAATTATAGCTTTAATTGCTGCATCATATTTATATTATGATTTTAGTAATAAACAATTAAATATTTTAAAAGATGAAACAAACTCAATCTTACAATCTAATATTTTAACAGATGAAATTAATTCTGAAATAAAAACAGATAGAAATTTTGCAATAGTAGAAAAATCAATTAAGGAATATATTGGGGAACTTAAGAACAAATATACAGAAATAAATAATATGTATTCAGAGTTAAATCCTAATGATATATTCTCAGCTCAGAATTTGGAAGGCACAAATATGGAAAAAGCTAAAGACATAATAAATGAGTATAAAGAAAAGAGCAAAAAGATTGCAACTGATTATAAAGAATTAATTAGTGAAGAAAAAATAAATAGTTATATAGAAAGTAAAGATATTACACTAAGAAAAGAATATTATAAGGATTTATACAAAACAGTTATGTTAAGTGATTCTATGAAAAAACAATGTGAAAATATAGAAGAAGCAATTAACAAAAAAGAAGAACAAATAAATAATAAACTTGATAAAATAGAAAAGATAGCAAAATATTTAGAAGAAAATAAGAATTTTTGGGAAATAAAAGATGATAAAATACAATTTAATAACATAAATAAAATGACAGAATATTATAATTTAGTTAATGATCTTTTAGGATAATATTTAACCCAGAAATAATAAATGGAAGCAGCTAAGTATATACCTAAAGAGAAAGGAATGATATTTATGAGAAGATATTTCGGAACAGATGGAATTCGTAGAATAGCAAATACAGAATTGTCACCAGAATTAGTTTATAGAGTTGCAAAAGCGGGAGCATATGTTTTATCAAAACATTTAGACAAAGCCCCAACAATATTGATAGGAAGAGATACTCGTTTATCTGGAACATTAATAGAAAGCGCAATGGTTGCAGGTTTCTTAAGTTATGGAGCAAATGTAAAATTATTAGAAGTAATGCCAACACCTGCTGTAGCATATTTAACAAGAAAGCTACAAGCAGATGCAGGTGTAGTAATTTCAGCATCTCACAATACATATGAATTTAATGGAATAAAATATTTTAGTAACAAAGGTATGAAAATTTCAGATGAAATTGAAGAAGAAATCGAAGAAGTAATGGATTCAGGAAAATTAGATGAGTTATCAGCAGTTAAAGAGAAAATCGGTGTATCTGAAATAAGAACAGATTTATTAGATGAATATGTATATTTCTTCAGAAAAACATTTGATGATAATATAGAAAAATATAATAATCCAGAATTTAAAGTGGCTATAGATACAGCAAATGGTGCAACATATAAAGTAGCAGACAAGGTATTTAAAACATTAGGAATAAATCATATTATATTAAATAATGAACCAGATGGAATAAATATAAACCATAATTGTGGTTCTACTCATTTAGAAATGCTAAAAAAATATGTTGTTGAAAACCATATGAGTCTAGGAATAGCATATGATGGTGATGGCGATAGATGTCTTGCAATTGATGAAAATGGTGAAGAAATTGATGGAGATAAATTACTTGCAATAATAGGAAATTATCTAAAACAAAAAGGTAAATTAGAAAAAGATACAATTGTTGCAACAGTTATGAGTAATTTAGGCTTAAACAAATATGTAGAACAGAACAATATGAATTTAATACAAACTAAAGTTGGAGATAGATATGTATTAGAAGAAATGTTGAAAAATGGATATAATCTTGGTGGAGAACAATCAGGTCATGTTATTTTATTAGATTACAACCCTACAGGTGATGGAATATTAACATCATTAATGCTTATACAATCGATATTAGAAAGTGGAAAAAAAGCATCAGAATTAAGTAATATAGTTAAAAAATATCCACAGGTTCTTGTAAATGCAAAAGTTGCATCAGAGAAAAAACATGATTATGAAAAAAATGAAGAAATAAAAACTACAATAGAAGAATTAGAAAAAGAATTTTCTGGAAATGGTAGAGTTCTTATAAGACCTTCTGGAACAGAACCTCTTGTAAGAGTTATGATTGAAGGAAAAGATGAAAAACTAATAAAAGAAAAAGCAGAGAAATTGGCAAAATTAATTGAAGATAAATGTAAATAAGAACAAATGGCGCAAGTCGCCAATTGTTCTTGATTTTTTTTTATAAAGATGTTACAATTAATGGCGTAAACAATAGAAGAAAGAGGGATAAAAATGGGGTTTTTTGATAAATTAAAACAAGGATTAACAAAAACAAAGGAATCAATAGATGAAAAAATAAATGATGTATTTAGCAATTTTAGAAAAGTTGATGAGGAATTTCTAGAAGAACTTGAAGAAGCATTAATAATGTCAGATATTGGTGTAGATACATCAACAAAAATAATAAACAGTCTAAGAAATAGAATGAAAAAAGAAAAAATAGAAGATGAAGAAGATGTAAAAAAAGTATTAAGAGAAGAAATTGAAAAAATACTAGAAATATCAGACAATTCTTTAAAATTAGAAACAAAGCCATCTGTAATACTTGTAGTAGGAGTAAATGGGGTTGGAAAAACAACATCAATAGGCAAAATGGCTGCAAGACTAGCAAGAGATGGAAAAAAAGTTGTTGTGGCAGCAGCAGATACATTTAGAGCAGCAGCAGTTGAACAATTAGAAATTTGGGCTCAAAGAGCTGGTGCAGAGATAGTAAAAAGAGAAGAAGGGATTGACCCAGCATCTGTAGTATATGATGCTATTGCTAAAACAAAGCAAATGGGTGCTGATGTGTTAATTTGTGATACAGCTGGTAGATTACACAATAAAAAATATCTAATGGATGAATTAAATAAAATCCAAAAAGTTATAAATAAAGAAATGCCAGATGCTTCAAAAGAAGTTTTACTTGTAATAGATGCAGGAACAGGTCAAAATGCAATATCTCAAGTAAAAGCTTTTAAACAAGAAACAGATATCACTGGTATAGTTCTTACAAAGCTAGATGGAACAGCAAAAGGTGGGGCTATAATAGGAATAGTAGAAGAAAATCAAATACCAGTAAAATTTATAGGAGTCGGAGAACAAATAGATGATATGGAAATCTTTGATTCAAAAGATTTTGCAAAAGCAATAATATAAAGTAGGAGAATATGATGGAAAATAAATTAAAATTTAGTAAAAAAATGAGAGCTATATTTGTAATAGCATTTATAGTAATATATGCACTTTTTACATATATTTCACTTAGAGGCCAATATTTAGAATGCTCAGAGCTGGGAAGTCAATACTTGGAAACATTTTTCACAAATATGAAATGTAAATACTTAATAATGGCAGTGAGTTTTGTGGTAGTCGGAGTAATAGTATATTTAACTAATATCGGTATAAAAAAAGGACTTAAACCTTTTTTTGAAGCGGAAAAGAAAACAATGCCGAAAATTCCAAATAAGTCAATAACATTGATAATTGCCGCGATAGTGAGTGTTATATTATCAAATACATTACTTGACAAAATATTAGTATGTACAAGCAATGTTTCATTTGAAAAAACAGATATATTATTTAATATGGATATCTCATATTTTATGTTTATAAAACCATTAATAGAAGAACTTATAATGGTATTTGTAAAGCTTGTTATAGGAATAAGTATATATATAACAGGATATTATGTACTTGTATTTAATTTTTATTTTGATGCAGTAGATAAAGAAATGCTATTAAAAAGCAGATTGTCAAAAAGATTACAGAAAAATGCTTTTATATTAGCATTAGGAGTTGCAGCATTAACAATATTAAATGTTCAAGATATCGTATTAGGAAATTTCTTAACATTAAGTAATGGAACAGAATTAACAGGTGCAGGATTTATTGAATCTACAATTCAATTATGGGGTTATATAATATTAGCATTTGTAATAGTAATAGCAGTTGGACTTTCATTAAAATTTTTCAGAAAGGCCCAATATAAAAAGATATTAATTACAATGTTATCAATACCAGCATATTTGATAGTATTGTTTGTAGTAATGGTGGGATATGATCTTATATTTGTAAAACAAAATGAATTTGATAAAGAAAAGGATTATATAAGCAAAAATATAGAATTTACTAAAAATGCTTATAACATAAATGCAGAAGAGGTTAATATTGATTATTCAGGAACAGTAACTGAAACAGATATAAATGAAAATAGTGATGTAATAAATAATATCACACTAGTAAGTAAAGATTTAGTTATGAAAAATCTTGAGGATACTCAAACAGAAACAGGACATTATACATTTAGAAATATAGCATTAGCAAAATATAAAATTGATAATGAAGAACAATTAGTATATGTTGCACCAAGAGAGATAGAAAATTCATCAATATCATATAATAATAAAACATATGAATATACACATGGTATGGGGCAAATAGTGACATCAGCAACACAAACAACTGAAGATGGTAATATTCAATATATACAAAAAGATATTGAAGGCAAAGATGATATATATCAAGTTGATGAACCAAGAATTTACTATGGAATGGAAACAAATAGCACAGTTGTTACAAATACAAAAAACAAAACAGAATATGACTATACAGATAATAATGGAATAGAGCATGTATATAATTATAAGGGAGATTCTGGAATTCAAGTAGGGTTCATAGATAGACTAATATTAGCTATAAAAAATAAAGATATAAAATTAGCATTATCAAACTCAGTTACAAGTGAAAGCAAAATACTAACAAATAGAAATATAATAGAAAGAGCAAAAACAGCATTACCATATTTATTATATGATGAAAATCCATATACTGTTGTAAGTGAGGGAAATATATATTGGGTATTAGATGCATATACAACATCTGATAAATATCCATATTCAACATATACAGAACTTGTAAAAGACAATTCTAAATGGAAAATAAATTATATAAGAAATTCAGTAAAAGTAATAATTAATGCATATAGTGGAGAAATGACATTTTATATAACAGATAGAACAGATCCAATAATAATGGCATATTTGAAATTATATCCAAAAATATTTGCAGATTATGAGAAAAAAGAAATGCCAGAAGATATAAAAGAACAATTAATGTATCCAGAATTTTTATATAATATACAATCAGAAATGTTATTAGTATATCATAATGTAAAAGAAGATGTATTATATAGAAATAATGATATTTGGTCATTTACAAAATATGGTACTACAACAAGTAAAACTAAGATTTCAACATTACAACCATATTATGCTAAAATAAAATCTCCAGATAATGAATCTTCTCAATTTGGACTAGTTCAAGTTTATACACCAAATGGTAAATCAAATATAATATCATGTCTTGTTGGAACATGCAATGGAACAGAAACAAAATTAAAGATTTATAAATATCCTACAGATAGTAATATTTTAGGGCCAACTCAGCTAGATAATCAACTTGAACAAGATGAAACTATATCAAAAGAATTACAATCATTAAATGTTACAGGAAGTCGAATTTCAAAAGAAATGAAGATAATACCTATTAATAATTCGATATTGTATGTAGAAAATATCTACCAAACAATGGCAAATGAGCCAAACCAACCAACAACTTTGAAAAAAGTAATAGTTGCTTCTGGAACTAAAGTAGCAATTGGAGACACACTAACAAAAGCAATTACTAACCTACTATCTCAATCAGCTGTTGATATTCAGATTGATACAACAGAAGATGTACAAAGTTTGATAAAAGCTATAATAAATGCAAATAATAATCTTACAGAATCAAATGATAGAAATGATTGGGAGATGATGGGAACAGATTTAAAAGAATTGCAAGAATTAATAACTACTTTAGAAAAAATGACAGATGAAAATGATTCAAACAAAGCCGATAAACAGGCTAGTGAACAAAATACAAATAACTAAAATTAAAGAATAATTATTACAAAAAATGTCCATTCTAACAATAAAAGTTAGGATGGATTTTTATGTTTAAAATGAGAAAACAATTAAATGAAAATATAGAAAAATTATTAGAAAAATTCGAGAGTAAAGACATAGAAGAATTAATATATGTAATTGGCAGTAAAAAAGAAATTGCTAAAAGAAACTTTTTAGCGGGAATTTTCAGGGGTGTGGGCATAGGAATTGGTGTTACAATTATAACTGCAATAATTGTTTATTTTTTGCAGAGATTAGTTAGATTAAATATACCAGTCATAGGTAAGTATATTTATGATATTGTACAAATTGTAGAAGGAATGAACAAGTAACCGATATTTGACGATAATATAAGAAAATAAAATCAAAAAACTATTGTAAAATTAAGATATTTAGTGTAAAATAATGACAAAAAGCAAATAATAGCTAGGAGGAAATTACATGAGGATTGTAACTGATGAAAAAGATAGAAAAATATATAAAGAATTTTTAGAAAATCATGAGAGGTGTAACTTTCAACAATCACCAGAATGGGCTAGAGTAAAGTCAAACTGGATAAATGAGATTGTACTTGCAGAAGATGATAATGGAAAAGTAATAGGAGCTGTAAGTATATTAATAAGAAAAATACCTATATTTGGAAATATAATGTATTCTTCAAGAGGACCAATTTGTGATATTCATGATATAAAAGTAATGAAGCAATTAACAGATGGAGTTAAAGAATTGGCAAAAAAATATAAAGCTATAGTTTATAAAGCAGAGCCAGACATTGAAAGCAATGATGAGGAATTTAGAAAAATAGTAACTAATTTAGGTTATATGATAAAAGATGATGCAAAAAACTTTAGAGAAGAAATTCAACCAAGATATGTATTTAGACTAGATATAAAAGACAAAACAGAAGATGAGATATTTGCAGGGTTTCATTCAAAAACAAGATATAATATTAGACTTGCAACAAAAAAAGGTGTAACAGTAAAAGAAGGAACTAGAGAAGATTTAAAAGATTTCCACAAAATCATGGTAGAAACAGGTGCTAGAGATGGTTTTATTATAAGACCATTATCATATTTTGAAAAAATGTATGATGAGCTTGCACCAGAACATATGAAAGTATTAATGGCATATTATGAAGATAAACCTATATCTGGTGTAATTCCTATAATGTATGGAAATAAAACATGGTATTTATATGGAGCAAGTAGTAATAGCCATAGAAATCTAATGCCTAATTATTTGTTACAATGGGAAATGATAAAAATGGCATTAGCAAGAAAAGATGACATCTATGATTTTAGAGGAGTGTCAGGCGTTGTAGATGAAAGTCACCCTCAATATGGACTATATAGATTTAAGAAAGGCTTTGGTGCTACATTTACAGAATTCATTGGAGAAATTTATATACCCTTTAAACCATTCACTTATTCTTTATATAAATTTTCAGAAAAAACTTTTAGAAATTTAAGAGGATTAAAAACAAAATTCAAAAAATAAAATGACGAGGAGAATAAATGAAGTCACTAATAGTAAATAAAAGTAGTCTAAAAAATAATATAAAAATTATAAAAGATATAATAGATCAGCAAGATGAAAATGACAATGGCGAAAAAGTCAAAATAATTGCAGTAGTCAAAGGAAATGGGTATGGACTAGGTTTAATAGAATATACAAACTTTCTTATTGATAATGGAATTGATTTTTTCGCTGTCGCAACAGTTGAAGAAGCAATAAAATTACGTGAAGGTGGAATAAAAAAAGATATTTTGATGTTGTCATCAACAGCTATAAAAGAAGATATTGAGCTATTAATTAAAAATAATATAATATTAACAATTGGCTCAAAAGAAGCGGGACAAGCTGTTGAAGAAGTTGCGGGTAAATTAGATAAAAAAGTCAGAGCACATTTAAAAATTGATACAGGCTTTGGTAGATATGGATTTATTTATACAAATAGAGAAAAAATTGTTGCAGAAATAAAAAGTTGGAAGAACATAAAAATTGAAGGAACATTTTCACATTTTTCAATAGCATTTTATGGGAATGGAACAGAATCAAAAAAACAGTTTGAGAGATTTATGCAATGTGTAGAAACATTGAAAATGAATAATATTGATACAGGTATCTTACACATATGTAATTCTTCAGGATTTTTAAGATTTAAAGATATGTATTTAAATGCAGTAAGAATTGGGTCGGCATTTTTAGGCAGATTGTCGATGCCAAATGTATGGGGATTTAAAAAAATTGGATATTTAAAATCAAATGTTGCAGAAATAAAGACACTTCCAAAAGGATATAATATTGGCTATTCAAACACATATATGACAAAAAAAGAAACAAAAGTTGCAATAATTCCTTGTGGATATGCTGATGGACTTAATGTAAAAGTTGATAAAGATATGTTTAGAAATGCAGATAAAATAAGATACATAAAAAATGATGTAAGTAGTTTATTTAAAAAACAAGCACTATATGTAAAAATAAATGGAGAGAGATGCAAAATTTTAGGCAGACTCGGGATGTTTCATGTTACAGTTGATGTGACAGATAAAAAAATAAATATAAATGATGAAGCTATATTTGACATAAACCCATTACTTGTAAATAGTGAAATTATTAGAAAATACGAATAGTGAAAAGGAATGTGATTAAAAAATGGAAGAACAAAAAACAAATAAAATAAGTTTGCTTAAGAAAATATGGTATTCTGTAACAAAATTTGATAAATATCCTGATATGGCAGTTGAAGGAGCAAAAGCTGCAATAAAATATTTAGTTATATTAACAGCAATTGTAACAGTTTTCTCAGTTATCAATTCTATGATAGAAATAGGAAAAATGGTTGAAAATGTTGCAACATATATAGAAGAAAATATACCAGAATTTTCTTATTCAGATGGTAATATTACAATGGATATACAAGAACCAATTATAATATCAGATATTCAATATAGTGGAATAGACAAAATTGTTATAAACACAAATGCAGAAACATATGAGCAAAAACAAGAAACGAAACAAGAAAATAATGAAGATGGAACTACAATATTCTTTTTTAAGAATCAAATAACATTACAAAGTAAATTGGAAGGTACTGAAGCACAAGAAAAAGGATATACATATGAAGAATTTATCAAAAGCTATACACAAGATAATATAAAAGATTTTAACAAAGCACAAGTTATAGAATATATGCGTAGTGCACAAATGACATCATTTTACTACAAATATGGGGTATCAATCACAATGTATTTATTCTTAGCAAATATAATGTTTACAGCATTTTGCACAATTGAATTAGCAGTGTTAGGATGGATAACAGCTAGTGTAGGAAGAATAAGAATAAAACTAAAAGCAATTTTAAGTATGGCAATGTATTCATTAACATTACCAATGATTTTAAATATTGCTTATATAGTAATAAATTATTTTACAAAATTTACAATAAGCTATTTCCAAGTAGCATATACAACAATTGCATATGTGTACTTAGCAGCTGCAATATTTATATTAAAAGATGATTTTATAAAAAAACAACAAGAAGTTGAAAAAATAAAACAAGAACAAAAGAAAGTCAGAGAAGAAATCCTACAACAAGATAAAGAACCTGAGAAAAGAGAAGAAAACAAAAGTGGAAAAGATAAAGATAAAAAAGAAGAAAAAGAAGATGAAGGACAGGAGCCAAAAGGTTCAGAAGCATAAGTTTGAAAGGAATGAAATAGATGAAAAATGATAATGAAAAAAAGCCCAATAAGACTTCTAAGAAATTAGTTAATATTATTTTTTCAATAATAATTGCTGTTTTAGCGGTTTTGACAATATTTTTAATATATCAAGATCAAAACAAGAAAAATGCTGATGAAAATAAATTAGCATATACAGATTTAGTAAAAGAAATTGAAGCAGGAAATGTAGAAAAGATAGAACTAACAGTTGGAAGTACTGATTTAAAAGTAAAAATGAAAGATAGTGATGAAGAAAAAAAAGCAATAGTTCCAAGTGTACAAGTATTTATGGAATTGATGCAAGAAAAAGCAGTACAAGGTACTGAAATAAAACTTGAAACAAAAACACCAAGTGTATTATCACAAATACCATCATATATATTTTCACTATTACCAACACTAATAATGTTAGCATTATTTATAATGATATTTAAAATGCAAGGATTAGGAGAAAAAGGTCAAGTATATGATGATACAGAAAGAAGAACAAAAATAAGTTTTGATGATATTGCAGGACTTGATGAAGAAAAAGAAGAATTAAAAGAAATTGTAGAATTTCTAAAAAAACCTAAGAAATTTACAGAAATGGGAGCAAAAATCCCTAAAGGAGTCTTACTATATGGTAAACCAGGAACAGGAAAAACATTAATAGCAAAAGCAATTGCAGGAGAAGCAGATGTACCATTTATTTCAATGAGTGGTTCTGAATTTATAGAAATGTTTGCAGGACTTGGAGCATCAAGGGTTAGAAAACTATTTGAAAAAGCAAGAAAATTATCACCATGTATTGTATTTATTGACGAGATTGATGCAATTGGTTCAAGAAGATCAAGCAATAGTGGCGCAGAAACAGAAAATAACCAAACTTTAAATCAGCTATTAGTAGAAATGGATGGATTCTCATCAGAAGAAACAGTAATAATCTTAGCTGCTACAAATAGACCAGAAATGCTAGATTCAGCATTGTTAAGACCAGGCAGATTTGATAGACAGATTACTATACCAGCACCAGACTTAAAAGGAAGAGAAGAAATATTAAAAATACATTCAAGAGACAAAAAACTTGCAGATGATGTTTCTTTAGAAAATATTGCAGAAGATACAGCAGGATTTACGGGAGCGGAATTAGCTAATATTTTAAATGAAGCAGCAATAATTGCAACTAAGAAAGAACATGAAGCTATAACAAATGAAGATTTAGATGAAGCAGTTAAGAAAGTAACAGTTGGCTTAGAAAAAACAAGCAGAAAGATATCAGAAAGAGATAAAAAATTAACTGCATATCATGAAGCGGGTCATGCAATAGTAAGCCAATTCTTACCAACACAAACAGCAGTTAAAGAAGTTTCAATAATACCAAGAGGTATGGCAGGTGGATATACTATGTATAAATCTGATGAAGATAAATACTATATCTCTAAAACAGAAATGGAAGAAAAACTAATAGCACTTTTAGGTGGAAGAGCTGCCGAAAAATTAATATTAAACGATATTTCAACAGGGGCAAGCAATGATATAGAAGTTGCTACCAGAATTGCAAAAGACATGATAACAGTTTATGGTATGAGTGATATTATTGGTCCAATATCATTAAAAGACAATGATGGTCAACTTGAGTATCAAATGTTTGGAGATGATATGCAAGATGCAATCGGAAAAGAAGTAAAAAGATTAATTGATATTGCATATCAAAATGCTCAAGAAATATTAAAACAAAATATTGAAACATTACATGCAATAGCAAAAGAATTAATGGCAAAAGAAAAAATAAATGAAGAAGAATTTAATAAATTCTTTAATTAGAGATACATTTCAAGTAGGATAAGTAGTAGATAATTGGGAAAGACACAAGTTTTTCCCAATTAAAGTAAGAAGGGAACGTGAAAAAAATGGAAGATTTTGCTGAATACATTTTAAATGAAACAGATTTAATATCAAAAATAGAAAAAATATATTTTTTAGCTCCTAAAGTAGGAATAAACTTTGATAAATCAATAATATTCAAAACAGAAGTTGCAAGGATGTTTTTAAAATATACAAGACTAGATGTAGACAATAATTTAGTTTTAACAGCATGTTTATTATGCAACTGCAAAAAAATTGATAATGCACAAAAAATGGGTAAATTAACAACATATGCAAAAGAAGGTGCAGAACATTTAAAAAAACTTGGATTTGATGAAAGATTTTGTAAGATATGTGAAGGCGTAAATAGATATAGCAAAATTAAAGAAAGAGAGCCTGAAAGTGATGTTCTTGAGTTGGCAGACCAATTTGGAGGGATGCTAATAGATAGACCTGAGAGAATAGGGTTTGCGCCTGATGAAGCACTAGTATTGCTAGAACATAGAAATTTAAAACAGGAATATAATAGATATTTAGGCACATTTAGAGATTTCGTAGAAGCAATGGAAAAAATCGAGATTCAAGGAAATGTTAATACAACTGTATTTGCAAGGCTGCAAAAATTGATGAGGGACTCAAAAGATATTCCAAGTTTTGTGAAAAAAATATCAATAGATTATTCAGCAAATGTAGATGAAAAATTAGAAAAAATAGTCGAAAAAATAGAAATGAAAAATACAAGCAATAGAGCTATGTTTAGTAGTGATACAGAAGAAAAGATATTAAGTCAAATTAGAAAGGGTTGAAATAAATGTACGAAGTATTTGCAGACTTACATGTTCATATAGGTAGAAGTGAAAATGGAAAACCTATAAAAATAACAGCGGCAAGGAGTTTGAATTTTGCAAATATTGCAAAAGAATGTGCTGAAAGAAAAGGCATAAACATTGTAGGAATTATAGATTGTGCTTCACCATATGTAATAGAAGATATAGAAAACTTTTTAAAAACAGGTGATGCATATGAGCTAGAAGATGGCGGAATAATTTACAAAGACAAAGTATGTATTCTATTAGGAAGCGAAGTTGAAACTTCAGAAAAAAGCAGAAACGGAAAATGTGGAGCTGCACATAATGTTTGCTTTTTTCCACACTTAAAAGATATAAAAGGATTTTCAAAAGAAATGAGTACACATATAAAAAATATAACACTAAGTACTCAAAGGTCAGATGTATCAGGTTATGAATTGATAGACATAGTTGAAAAATATAATGGAATACTTATACCTGCACATATTTTTACACCATTTAAAAGTTATTATGGTAATTGTTCAGACAGATTAAAAGATATATTTAAGGAGAAATATGATAAAATATTTGCAGTAGAATTAGGATTGAGCTCTGATACATTTTTAGCAGATACAATATCAGAATTAGAAACTAAAACTTTTGTAACAAACTCTGATGCACATTCATTACCTAAAATTGCAAGAGAATATAATAAAATGCTTGTAAATGATATTAGCTTTAAAGAAGTTGTAAAAGCATTAAAAAATGAAGATGGACGTAAAATAGTTGCTAATTATGGGTTAGATCCTAAACTTGGAAAATATCATAGAACATATTGTGATAATTGTAATACAACAATTGATACAAAAGAACCAGTTGAAGTTTGTCCGAAATGTGGAAGTGATAAAGTAACATTTGGAGTTTTTGATAGAATAGAACTAATTAAAGATAAAGAAACAACTAAAAGCCCTGAAAACAGACCACCATATGTATATCAAATACCACTAACATTTATGCCAGGAATAGGTGGAAAGACAATTGAAAAATTACTAGATGCTTTTGAAACAGAAATGAATATATTACATAAATTATCTGAAGATGATATAGAAGCTGTTGTTGGAGAGAAACTAGCTAAAAATATTGTTTCTGCAAGAGAAGGCAAAATAAAAGTAGAAGCTGGTGGTGGAGGAAATTACGGAAAAGTAACATCATCATAGTTTTTGTTTACTTTTGTTCTAAAAATATCTTTATTGAATAGACATTATGTATAAAGAAATCTATTTAATAAGGAGAAAAAAGCCATGCGAAAGAAAAAACAACCTATTTTTTCAATAATTAAAGAAGAAATAACAAATAACATAAGATCTTATATTATTATTACAATAATATTTTTAGTCGGAATTTTTTTAGGAGTACTATTTATAAATAATACAGATTCTAAAAGTGATATCGAAAAATATATAAATACATATATAGATGAAACAAAAATGTTACAAGATGGAGATTATTTAAGTGAATTGGAAAAAGATATAGAAAAAAATGTGCTGTTAACATTTTTCTTATGGTTTGCAGGAACTACAATAATAGGAATTCCAATAGTTTTTGGAATAATATTATATAGAGGATTTTGCCTAGGATATACAATTTCTGCTTGTGTAATAACATTAGGAAAATTAAAAGGAATAATATTTATTTTAACAACAGTATTTTTACAAAACATAATATTTATTCCTGCAATAATAATGTTGGGAGTAAGTAGTATAAAACTATATAAATCAATAATAAAAGACAGAAGAAAAGAAAATATAAAAATATCAGTTATAAGACATTGTATTATTTCTATAATTGCATTAATTGTATTTATTTTATCATCTATTATAAAAATTGAAATTTCATATAGATTAATAGGTCGGATTGATAAAATATTTTTAAAAAATAGGCAAAACATATTTACATTTTTGGTAAAATTTGATATAACATAATAAGTAATCAGTTATGTAAAGAAAATAGAAAAACGAAGTTTTTCTAAAAAAGACAATATTAATTGTAGGTGGGGGAAAAAGAGAAGATGGAAGAACAATTAAACTTATTTTTTGGATTCTTAGAGAATGACAAAAAAGTATCTAATAACACACTTCAATCTTATAGAAGAGATTTAAAGCAGTTTGAAAGATATTTAGAAGAAAACGAGAAAAATTACCAAGAAGTTACAGACGAGGAAATAAAAACATATATAAAATATATGCAAGAAATAGGTAAAAAAACATCAACAATATCAAGAGGACTAGCATCAATAAGGTCATTTTATCAATATGAAACAAAATGCAAAATAACTAAAAATGATCCAACAGAAGGGGTACAATCACCAAAAATAGAAAAAAGAGTACCTAGTGTATTAACTTCAAAAGAAGTTGCTTTACTGCTTGACCAACCTAAAAATGTTGATTTAAAAGGAACAAGAGATAAGGCAATGTTAGAATTTGCTTATGCAACAGGTATGAGAGTTACAGAAATAATATCACTAAATATAGATGATATAGATTTAGATAGAGGATATGCAACATGCAAAGGTGGAAAAAGAGAAAGAACAGTTCCGCTAGGCAATATGTCATTAAAAGCATTAAAAGATTATGTTCTAAATGCAAGAAATATCATGATAAGAGACGAAAATGAAAAGGCATTATTTGTAAATGTAAATGGTCAAAGGCTTACAAGACAAGGATTCTGGAAAATAATAAAATATTATAAAGATCAAGCTCATATAGAAAAAGATATAACACCACATGTGTTAAGACATTCATTTGCAACACATTTACTACAAAATGGTGCTGATTTAAAATCAATACAAACAATGTTAGGACATTCAGATATATTATCAACACAAATATATATGCAATTTCAAGATGAAACATTAAAAAATATCTATAAAAAAGCTCACCCAAGAGCTTAACAGAAAATATAAACTATAAATTTAAAAATTTATAGTTTATATTTTTGCATTTCAAAGAAAAAAGGAGAATAAAGAAGATAAACAAACTAAAACACAAAAAAGTTACAAAATTCACTGAATTTTTTAGCCTAAGACTATTGCAAAAAAAGCACATTATTGATATGATATGAATGTAAGATAATGAAATGGATATTAGAAGTTTCTTTAAAGAGGAAGGAAATTAAAATGATAGAATTTAAGAATGTTTACAAAAGATATGATACTGGCACAGAAGCAGTAAAAAATGCAAGTTTTAGAATTGAAAAAGGAGATTTTGCATTTCTTGTTGGAAGTTCAGGAAGTGGTAAATCAACATTAATAAAATTGATATTAAAAGAAGAAGAACCAACATCTGGAAATATAATAATAAATGGTAAAGATACAACATTTTTAAAACAAAGCAGAGTGCCATATTTACGTAGAAGTATGGGAATAGTATTCCAAGACTTCAGATTATTACCAGATAAGACAGTATATGAAAATGTAGCATTTGCAATGTATATAGTAAAAGCAACTCCAAGACATATACGTAGACAAGTGCCAATGGTATTATCACTAGTTGGACTAAGTGGAAAAGCAAAAATGTATCCAAATGAGCTATCTGGTGGAGAACAACAAAGAGTAGCATTAGCTAGAGCTTTAGTAAACAATCCTTCTATGATAATAGCAGATGAGCCTACAGGAAACCTAGACCCTGATACAGCATGGGATATAATGAATTTATTAAATGAAATAAATATGAGAGGAACAACAGTAGTTGTTGCAACACACGCCAAAGAAATAGTTGACCAAATGAGAAAAAGGGTAATACATATAGATAAAGGCGTAATAGTAAAAGATGATAAAAAAGGTGGGTACGATTGTGAGATTTAATGTAATAAGTTATTTAATTGGAGAGGGTTTTAGAAATACTTTCAAAAATAAAAAGTCTACAATATCGTCATTAACAATAATGTGTGCTACAATGTTAATTTTTGGACTATTCTTTATTATTGGCGAAAATATTAATGCATTTGTAGAAAATGTGGCAGAAGCTCAAGAGATAAAAGTTGTAGTAGAAAATGATGCAACAGATCAACAGATTGAAGAAGTCGGAAAAGAAATATTAGATATTGATGGCGTTAAAAATGCAGAATATGTATCAAAAGATGAAGCCTTAGATTCAATGAAAGAATGGCTTGGAAATGACATGGTAGAAGGCTATGAAGAAAGAAACATATTTTCTGCATCATATAATGTAACATTAACAGACTTAGAGCTAAATGATGAAGTACAAAAAAGTATATTAGAAATACCTAATGTTAAAAAAATAGAATCTAGTAATAAAGTAATAGAACAAGTCATCAGACTAGCAAAAGGTGTTAAAATTGTAACAGGAGTTATATTAGTATTGCTAATTGTAATTTCTACATCAATAATAGCAAATACAATTAAACTTACAGTACATGCAAGAAGAAAAGAAATATCAATAATGAAATATGTAGGAGCAACAAATAGTTTTATAAGATGGCCATTCTTAGTAGAAGGTATTATCATAGGAATTATGGCAGGATTAATATCTGTTGGATTAATAGGTGTTGCATATACATATATTGCTAATCAAATGGCAGGAACAGCATTTATGAAAATGATTCAATGGCAATTACTAAAATTTAGTGATATGTTTAAACTAATATTAATGGTTTACTTAGGATTAGGAATTGGCATAGGAGCAGTAGGAAGTGGCATTTCTATGAGAAAATATCTTGATGTATAGAAATTCTTTTTCAACTACTAGAATTTTTAAGAAAGGATTGAAACCAAAATGTATAAACGCAAATGGATAATAATAGCTTCAATATGTCTAATATTAAGTAGTCTATGTATTTGCGTTTATGCAGAAGATATTACAGGACTACAAGAACAATCAAATGAATTAACAGGACAGTTGAGTGAGTCTAATAATAGATTAAAAGTTGTACAAGATGAAATATCATCAAATATGCAAGAATTGCAAGATTTAGATACAGAAATTGCACAATCACAAGAAGAATTAACAAAAATAAATCAAGATGTAGATACTTTAATGACACAAATTCAAGAAAATGAAGAAAAGCTTGACAAAGTACAAAGTGAAGTTGATAAAATGCAATCACTAGTTGATGCAAGAGTTATAGCGATGTATGAAACACCTAAATTGCAATATTTAGAGATATTGTTGACATCTGAAAGTTTTACAGAAATGCTAGGAAATTACTATAATTTAAAAGACTTAATAGAATATGATTCTGAACTATTAGAAACAGCCAAAAATCAAAGAAGAGAAATAGCAACAACTAAAAAAATATTAGCAGAAAAAAAACAACAAGTTGTAAAAGATAAGCAAACACAGCAAAAAAAATCACAAGTTCTATCAAATGTTAAGAAAACAAGAGAATACTATTTAAGTAAGTTATCAAAAGAAGAACAAGACTTGCAAGCACAGATTGATGAATATAATACACAGGTTGCTGAAATAGAAGCAGAAATTAAAATGATGGCATTAAATAGCATAGGACCAGATTATATGGGAGGAGCAATGACATGGCCTGTCCCAGGATATACATCATTAACATCATTATATGGAATGAGGGTTCACCCAATAACAAAAGCATATAAATTGCATACAGGTGTTGACATCAGTGCGCCAATGGGAGCAACTTTCGTGGCAGCAGCAGATGGTGTTGTAACAAAAGCAACATTTAATAAAGCATATGGAAATATGGTTGTAATTGACCATGGTGGTGGTGTTCAAACATTATATGCACATGGAAGCGAAATACTTGTACAAGTTGGGCAACAGGTAACAAAAGGAATACAGGTATTAAAAGTAGGTTCAACAGGTTATTCAACAGGACCTCATGCACATTTTGAAATAAGAATAAATGGACAAACTGTAGACCCATTAGAATATTTGCTAGACCTTAATAAACAACCATCAGCACAGCAAGAAAAACAAGAAGAACAAACAGAAACAGACACAAATGCTAATTGAAAAATATAAAATATAAGAGATAAAATTAGCCTTAAGAAAGGATGATTAGAATGAAAAAAATATTATTAAGATTTTTTGGAATATTAGTAGCAATGATACTAATTATGCAGAGTACATATGTATTTGCTGTTTCTGAGAAAGAGCAATTGCAGAACCAAAAAGATGAAAATAACAAATTAATAGATGAATATAAAAAGAAGCAAGATGATCTTGAAGATAAAAAATCTGAGACAATGAAATCTGTAGAAGGTTTAATTAGTAAGATATCAGAGTCTGAATCAGAGATAGATGAACTAGAATCAAAAATTCAAGACTTGCAAGAACAAATAAAATCAAAGGAAAGTGACATACAACAAAAAGAACAAGAATATAATGAACAAGAAAAATTATTAGATAAAAGGCTTATCGCAATGTCTGAATCAGGAAAAACAACATATTTAGATATACTTCTAACAGCAACAAGTTTTACGGATATGATATCAAAATATTCTTGTGCATCTGAATTAGTAGAATGTGATAAACAATTAATACAAGATACAAAAGATCAAAAAGCTAAAATTGAACAAGAGAAGTCAGAACTTGAATCAAGCAAAAAAGAACTTGATACATCATTAGCAGAATCAGAACAAAAAAATGAAGAATTAAAAAGCTTGAAAGATGAAAAACAATCATATGCAGATAAATTAACACAAGAAGAAAAACAAGTACAAAAAGAAATTGAAGATTTAGAAGCTGATAATAGACAAATTGAAAAAGAGGTTAAAGCAGCAGAAACTAGATATAGAAAACAATTAGAAGAACTTCAAGGAAGCAATAGTTCAGATTCAGGTTCAGCTGGCTCAGGATATTTTATAAGACCTATATCTGGAGGAACAGTAAGTTGCAATGGATATTATTCAAGCGGACAATTCCATGGAGCAATTGATTATGCAGTACCAACAGGAACAGTTGTTAAAGCAGCAGCTAGTGGAGTTGTTATGTACACAGCAAATTTAACAAGCAGTTATGGAACATATGTTGTTATAAGACATGCAAATGGTTTACAAACATATTATGGACATGGCACAGCAGGTTCAATAGTTGTAAAACCAGGGCAAACAGTAAAACAAGGAGACAAAATAATGTTAAGTGGAAGTACAGGACATTCATCTGGACCACATTTACATTTTGAAGTTAGAAAGTCTCCATATAACTATAATTACAGTGCAAGAGGATATGGTCAGGATTCAAGAGTAAATCCTTCAAACTATATGTAAAATACATAATAATTAAATAATAAAAACAAGTATTTAAGTTGAGGAATAGTTATTTAACTATTTTTCAACTTAAACCTAATTGAACCCTTGAGGAGGAAAAAAATTTTTATGGAAGAAAAATATTTAAAAAGACAAAGAATTTACAAAACGATAATGCTGGTTATACTAACAGTATTTATAACATTTATAGTTACAACAATGTATATATCAAATAAATATGGACTAAATACAGGAACTAACAAAATATCATTATTAACAGGTTCATCTGAAAGTGATAATTTAACAAAATCATTAAAAAGCATTGAACAATTAATGAAAACATATTACTTAAATGATATAAATGAACAAGATGCTATAGATGGGGCAATATCTGGATATGTGTCATCAGCAGGAGATGAATATACAGAATATATACCAGCAAAAGAGATGGAAGAATATACACAGCAAATTATGGGAAATTATGTTGGTATAGGTATATATATGGTAAAAAATACTGAAAAAAATACAATAGATGTATTAGCACCAATAAAAGAAAGCCCTGCAGAAGAAGCAGGAATACTTCCTGGAGATTCAATTGTAAAAGTAGATGATGTCGAATATACAGGTGATGATATGACAGCAGCTTCAAATGCAATAAAAGGCCAAGAGGGAACAAAAGTTAAACTTGAAATTCTAAGAGGACAAGAAAAAATTAATTTTGAAATTGAAAGAAAGAAAATTACAACAAACCCTGTAATAGAAGAAAAATTAGAAGAAAATATTGGATATCTTCAAATATCAAGTTTTGATGATGGCACAGCAGAAGATTTTAAAACAAAATATGAAGATTTAAAAAATCAAGGAATAACATCATTAATAATTGATTTAAGAAATAATGGTGGAGGACTTGTAGATGAAGCGCTAGAAATAGCTGACTATATAGTTCCAAAAGGAAAAGACTTATTAGTTACTGTTGATAAAAATCAAAATGAAGAAATAAGAAAATCAAAAGAAGATCCAATAATTGATATGGATATTGTTGTACTTGTAAATGAGAATACAGCTAGTGCTTCAGAAATATTGGCAGGATGCCTAAAAGACCATCAAGAGGCAACAATAGTTGGAACAAAAACATATGGAAAAGGAGTTATCCAACAAGTTATATCATTAAAAAGTGGGGCAGGATTAAAAGTTACTGTTGAAGAATATTATACTCCTAATAAGACAAAAATAAATAAGGTTGGAATAGAACCAGATGAAACAGTAGACCTACCAGAAAATGTAAATGCTTTACTTGTGAAAAGAGAACAAGATACTCAATTACAAAAAGCTATTGAAAAATTAAAATAAGAGGAGAACAACCATGAATTTAGCTAATAAATTAACAATATTTAGAATAATATTAGTACCAATAATGGTTATAATACCATATCTTAATTTAGATGGGAGTTTTTATGGACTCCCATACACATATTTTTGGATGTTACTTATATTTATCATAGCATCAATAACAGATAAACTTGACGGATATATAGCACGTTCAAGAAACCAAGTTACTACATTTGGTAAATTTTTGGATCCATTAGCAGACAAAATATTAGTATTATCTGCATTAGTATTATTAGTAGAACTAGATAAAATACCAGCTTGGATACCAATAATAGTTCTAGCAAGAGAATTTTTAGTTTCTGGATATAGATTAGTAGCAGTAGAAAAAGGTGGAAAAGTAATAGCAGCATCAATTTGGGGCAAACTAAAAACTGTAACACAAATGCTAGCAATAATATTAGTTATGTTTGATTCTAATTCATTTGCAGAATGTTTTAGAGGAACTTTAACAGGTGCAGAATATGGATTAAATATGATAGCAACTATAATGTTATTACTATCAGTGGTGGCTACAATATTCTCAGGTGCTGATTATATGAAAAACGGAAAAGAATTATTAAAAGATTAAAAGGACTTGACAAAATCTGTAAAGTGAAGTAATATATAAAACTATAAGAATAAAAATTAAAAATCTTCTTATTGATAACTTTTAAGAGAAAGGAATGTGATTATTATGGAAGAAAAAGAAGTAATACTAACTCAAGAAGGCTTTGATAAAATAGAAAAAGAATTAGAATATCTAAGAACAGAAAAGAGAGCAGAAATTGCAGAAAGAATTAAAATAGCTTTAGGTTTTGGAGATTTATCAGAAAATTCTGAATATGATGAAGCAAAAAATGCTCAAGCTGAAAATGAAGCAAAAATTGCTGAACTTGAAAACAAAGTAAGATATGCAAAAATAATAGATGAAAAAGAGATTGATACAAAAACAGTACAAATAGGAAATACAGTTAAATTATATGATGTGGAATTTGATGAAGAAGTTGAATACACAATAGTTGGTTCAACAGAAGTTGATTTAACACAAAACAAAATATCAAATGAATCACCAATCGGTAAAGCCTTATTAGGAGCTAAAAAAGGTGAAACTATTGAGGTTAAAGCACCAGCCGGAATAATAAAATATGAAATTAAATCTATAAAAAAATAAAAATGTCAAAAATTTGTTTGACATTTTTATTTTTTTATGTTATTATGATGAAAGTTAAGAAGAGTAAGTCAAGAATTAAAATTAAACAATATAAAAAAGCAAACATATATTATTATATTAAAAATGGAAGGAATGATATTAATGGGAACTAGAGCAGAAACAACCAAAAAAGAAAAGGCAATATTAAAATTCATAGAAAGTCAAGTATTAGAAAATGGATATCCACCATCAGTAAGAGAAATAGGAAAAGCAATAGGTCTAAGTTCAACGGCTACAGTGCATGCATATTTAGCAAAATTAGAAAAACAAGGTTACATAAAGAAAGAAGATAAAAAAGGAAGAACATTAAAGATTATCAAAGGAACTAATGGTGAACCATATGTGAAATCAAGTAAAGATTTTTATACACAAAAAGAATTAGTAGATGTTCCTATTATTGGAAGAATAACAGCAGGGCAACCAATACTAGCAGTTGAAAATGTTACAGATACATTCCCAATTCCTATAGATTTTGTAGGAAATTGTGAGAGTTTCATGCTAACTGTAAGAGGAGAAAGCATGATAGAAGCTGGAATATTGGATGGAGATTATATATTAGTTAAAAAACAAAGCGATGCAAAAAATGGAGAAATTGTTGTAGCATTAATAGGTGAAGAAGCTACAGTAAAAACATTTTATAAAGAAAAAGATTATATACGTCTACAACCAGAAAATCATACAATGGAACCAATAATAGTGCCTGATTGTCAGATACTTGGGAAAGTTGCAGGAGTATTTAGAAAAATGTAAAAATAGCAAGAAAAATCTTGCTATTTTCTTATCAGTATAATATAATAAAACAAAAAACGAGGAGAACTACAAATGAACAAAAAAGATAATATAGTAAAAAGAATAGTAATAATACTAATATTTTTAGCAATTATAGCATTTATATTAATAAAAGCACAAAATTATTTAAGAGAAGGAACAGAAAAGCAAATAAATCTTGTTATAAATAATAATAATGTTACTGAAAGATTAAAAAACGATGTAAAAATAAAAGACGGAATAATATATGTATCAATGGATGATGTAAAAAACTTTTTTGACAAATATATTTATATAGAAGATGAAATAAATGAAATTGTTACTACATATGATAAGAAAATAGCCAGTATAGGTTTTGATGTAAATAAATTAACTATAAATGGTTCAATAAAAAAGATATATGCAAGTGCAATGAAAGAAGAAGACACAATATATTTACCTTTATCAGAAATGAAAGATGTTTATAATATTGAAATTTCAAATATGGAAGCAAAAAAAGTTGTTACAGTTGATTCATTAGAAAGAGAACAAATAAAAGCATATGCAAAATCAAAATTATCTGTAAAATGGAAAAAAGATGTTTTTTCAAAAACTGTAGATAAAGTCCAAAAAGGTGATATTGTAATAGCAATAACAAAAGATGAAAATGGTTGGGCTAAAGTTAGAACAGAAAATGGAGAAGTTGGTTATGTTAAATCTAATAGTTTAACAAACTTTACAACTGTTAGAGAAGAACAAACAAAAGAAAAACAAATTACAGGAAAAGTAAATATGTTTTGGGATTATTTCTCACAACATGTTCAAGCACCAGATAGAACAGGTCAAACTATAGAAGGTGTAAATGTTGTATCACCATCATTTTTCTATCTAGATGAAAATGGAACTTTACAAGAAAATGTGGGATCATCTGGTCAAGCATATATAGAATGGGCACATTCAAATAATTATAAAGTATGGCCAATGATACAAAATGCAGATGCAGGAATTAAAGTAACATCAACAATATTAAATAGCTATACAAAAAGACAAGAATTAATAGATAGTATTGTAGAAAAATGCGTAGAATATGGACTTGATGGAGTCAATATAGATTTTGAAAATATATATGAAAAAGACAAAGATAAACTTTCAAGATTTATAATAGAACTTACACCACGTATGCTAGAACTTGGTTCTGTAACATCTGTTGATGTAACTGCACCAGATGGTGGAGCAAACTGGTCTTTATGTTATGATAGAAATGTTATTGGAGATGTAGCAGATTATTTAGTATTTATGGCATATGACCAATATGGTACTTCAAGTACAAAACCAGGCACAACAGCAGGATATAATTGGGTAGAAACAAGTTTAAAGAAAATTATAGATTATGACCAAGTTGAAACTGATAAAATAATATTAGGTTTACCATTTTATACAAGAATATGGACAGTTAGCCAAGATGGCACAATTGTAAGTAGAAATGTGGTAAATATGATAGATATAAATAAATCAATTCCAAATAATGTTGAAAAACAATGGAATGATGAATTAAAACAATATTATGTGGAGTATCAATCTGGAAAAAATACTAAAAAGATGTGGATTGAAGATGGAAAATCAATAGAAGCAAAAGTTTCACTAGTAACAAAATATAATTTAGGTGGAACATCAGGCTGGGAAAAAGATAGAGAAACTTCAAATATATGGACAATAATAAATAATGAATTAAAAAAGCAGTGAGAAATTTAGCTCACTGTTCTTTTTTAAAAAAATCATCATATAATCAATTGAGGTGATTCTTATAAAAACATATTATATAAAGAAAATGGATAAGCCTAATTTTATAATGTCCACAGTAAAAACATTAAAGATAGAACAAGACAATTGTATTATATGTAAAAATATTGATAAAGAGAAGAATATCATAAAAATAACAAAATGTATTGCACAAAAACAAATAAATAATGTTATTCTTGAAAAAGAATTATATGAAAATAGTACATTTATAAATTATTTGAACTCAAATGAAATAAAAATATTTGATGGCAGATGGCTTGAAAAATATTTGGTATTTGAATTTTTAAATTACATAATACAACAAAAATCGATAAAAGAAGAAGAAACTGAAATTGCAGTAACGGCAAATGAAATCACAGATTTATTGATAGAAACGATAAAAGCCTTATCAAAGATATATAAAAAACTAACTGTTGTAACAAATCATATCAATAAATTAAGAAAAATAGAAAGAGAAATATATGAAAATGAAGGCATAAATATAATATTATCAAATAATCAAAAAAAATCATTAATAAAACCATCAATAATTGTAAATATGGATTTTAATAATGATGTTATAAATAGATACAAAATAAATGAAAATGCAATAATTTTAAATTTAGAAGGAAATGTTAAAATTCAAAACAAAAGATTTAATGGAATATGTATAAACAATTATGAAATTAGCATCGAAAATATGGAGAAAATTTTTAGAGAAGATATAAATAAATTTAATAAAAAAGATTTATATGAGGCTAATATTTACGCAAGAGATACTTTCAAAAATATAAGAAATAAAATTCAAAAAGATGGTGTTTACATAAGCGAAATTTATGGAACAAATGGGAAAATAGAAAGATTTTATTAAAATACTTTTCTTTTTATGAAAAATATAATATAATAATTACATTGATAAGAACAACTAAGAGTTAAGAAAAAATTTCATTTTATTTTAAAAGAAGGGAATGAATAGAAATGGAAGAAAAAAAGAAAAAGAATATGAAGAAACAAAAAAATAAAACAAGCAAACATCAAAACATAAATAAAAATATTAAACCTAAAAGCAAAGACACAAAAATGAAATTCTCATATAAACATCCAAAACTAGCTTTAGCATTAAAAATACTATTAGCAGTATTAGTTGTAATAGTAGTAGTAGGAGCTGGAATAGGAATAGGTCTTATATATGGACTTGGTGGAGATGCACTTAAAATTAATATGGGTGAATTAGTATTAGCTGAAAACTCATATATATTAGATTCAGAAAATAATGTTATAGCAGAATTGAATGGAGACGAAAACCGTAAAATAGTTACATTAGAAGAAATGTCACCATATTTGCCAAAAGCTTATATTGCAATTGAAGACGAAAGATTTGAGAAACATCATGGTGTTGATTTAAAAAGAACAGGTGCTGCAATACTTTCATTTGTGACACATGGTGGTAAATCAACAGCAGGTGGAGGTAGTACAATAACACAACAATTGGTTAAAAACGTAACAAAAGAAGATGACAGCAAGGGTGTAGCTGGTGTTGTGAGAAAAGTGAAAGAATGGTCAAAAGCATATCAAGTAGAAAAAGTAATGTCAAAAGACCAAATACTTGAATTATATTTGAACTTGATATTTGTTGGTGGTAAAGAAAATAGAGGAGTTGAAATTGGTGCAGAATACTATTTTAATAAAGCATCAAAAGACTTATCAATAGCAGAATGTGCATTTCTAGCAGGAATAAACAATTCACCAAACTCATATAATCCATATTCAGGAAAAGATGTTACAGAAAAAATTAGTAAAAGAACAAAAACTGTATTATCTCAAATGAAAAAATTTAATTATATAACGAAAGAGGAATATGATGCAGCAGTTGCAGAAGTAGATGCAGGATTTAAGTTTGAAAATGGTGCAAAAGGTAATGTATATTCAGCACATACAGATGCATTAATAACTCAATTAATAAACCAAATAATGGATGAAAAACAAATATCAAAAGATGCTGCGACAACATATCTATATAGCAGTGGATTAAAAATATATTCAACACAAGTAACATCAATACAAAATACAATGCAAGAAGAGGCAAAAAATAAAAAATATATTTCAAAATCAAAAAAGACAAAAGATGAAAATGGAAATCCTGTACAAGCACAAGCAGCAATGGTAGTAATTGACCCATCAACAGGTAATGTTGTTGGTTGTATAGGACAATTAGGAGAAAAAACAGAATCAAGAGGATTAAATAGGGCAATACAATCAGCAAGATCAACAGGTTCATCATTCAAACCATTAGCAGCAATAGTGCCAGGTGTTGAAGAAGGAATAATCACACCAGCTACAATTTATGAAGATGCTTATACAATATTTAAAAGTGGAACACAAAAATATGATCCTAAAAACTATAATGGATTCAAAGGTGCAAGAACAATAAGGCAAGCTGTAACAACATCACAAAATATACCATTTATCAAAGTTGTAAATGAATTAGGAACAACAAAAAGTTTAGAGTATCTAAAGAAAATGGGAATAACAACATTAGATGATTCAAAAGATGCAGGATTATCTTTAGCAATTGGTGGACTAACAAATGGTGTAAGTACATTAGAAATGGCAGGAGCATATGCTACAATTGCAAATAATGGTACATATATACAACCTACATTCTATACAAAAGTAGAAGATTCAGAAGGCAAAGTTGTACTAGAGCCAAACCAAAAAACAGAAAAAGTATTTTCAGAAGATACTGCATATATAGTAAAAAGTCTATTAAAATCTGTTGTTGAAGACACAGGAGGAACGGCATCATATTGTGCTATAAAAGGAATAGATGTTGCTGCTAAAACAGGTACAACAAATGATGAATATGATAGATGGTTATGTGGATTTACAAACTATTATGTAGGTGCAACTTGGTATGGATTCGATGTTCAAGAAGAAGTTGTATTTAGTGGAAACCCTGCAGGTAAATTATTTGATGCTGTTATGACACAGATTCATAAAGGACTTGATAATTCATCATTCGAAAAACCAGAAAGTGTTGTTTCTGCAACAGTATGTAGAACAAGTGGTAGACTTGCTACAGATAGATGTAGTGATACATATTCAGAAGTATTCAGAAAAGACCATTTGCCAGAAACATGTGACGCACATCAAGGTTTATATACTATATGTACAGAATCAGGATTATTAGCAAATGAATTTTGTCCAGCAGATAAAAGAGTTACAAAATCAGAAAAATATATAGTTGAAAAAGAGAGACTAGATTTATGGAATACACCAAGTGTAAAATCATCAGGTGAAGCTGAACCAACAGAATATTGTACAATACATACAAAACCAGAAGCTGTTGAACCTAAGCCAAGTACATCAACAACAGAAGAGCCTGAAACAAAGCCATCAGGAGGAAATAGTACTGAAAAGCCAAATGAAGAAAAACCAGAAACTCCAGATGAAAAGCCAGACACTGGTGATAGCGGAGAAGATAGTGGCACAGGTGAATCAACAGACAATTAATTATAAGAGAGGAGGATATTCATATGGATATATATTTTTATAATACATTAACAAGAGAAAAAGAATTATTTAAGCCAATTGAAGAAGGAAAGGTAAAGATGTATTCATGTGGGCCTACCGTGTATAAAGATGCAACAATAGGCAATATGAGAACAAATCTGTTTCAAGATACATTAAGAAGAGTATTAAAATATAATGGATATAAATTAAAACATGTAATGAATATAACAGATGTTGGTCATTTAGTATCAGATGGTGATGAGGGAGAAGATAAAATGATTAAATCTGCAAAAGAGGAGCATAAGACTCCTCTTGAGATTGCAGACCATTATACAAAATTATTTTTTAGAGATTTAGAAAGATTAAATATAGAAACACCAGAAGTTGTATGTAAAGCAACAGACCATATAAAAGAAATGCTTGCAATGGTGGAGAAAATCATGGAAAGAGGTTATGCTTATGAAACTTCTACAGCAATATATTTTGATGTATCAAAATTAGATGAATATGGTATATTATCAGGAATTAATCTAAAAGAACAAAAATCAGGTGCAAGAGTTGAAGTAGACCCTGAAAAAAGAAATCCATATGATTTTGCATTATGGATAAAAGCACCAGAAAATCATTTGATGAAATGGGATAGCCCATGGGGGCCAAGCTACCCAGGTTGGCATATAGAATGTTCAGCAATGAGCACAAAATATTTAGGAGAGCAATTTGATATACACACAGGTGGAATAGACTTAATACCAACACACCATGAAAATGAAATAGCACAAAGTAAAGGTGCATGTGGAAAAATACCAGCACATTATTGGATGCATGGAGAATATTTATTAATAAACGGCGGCAAAATGTCAAAAAGTTTAGGAAATGTATATTTACTAGATGACATAATAAAAAGAGGTCTTGACCCATTAGTATATAGATTTTATAATTTCTCATGCCATTATAGAATGAAATTAAATTTTACATGGGAAGGAATGGAATCAGCAGCGGTTTCACTTACAAGATTAAGAGATGGATATCAAAAACATCTTGAAGGGAATGAAGAAGTATCTGATGAAACAATATCAGATTTAGAAAATAGATTTCATCAAGCAATAAATGATGACTTAAATATGCCTTTAGCAATAAGTGTAGTTTGGGAGGCTGTAAAACTTCCTCAAAAATCAAAAAAAGTTGCTGAATTATTAAAGAAATTTGATTCAGTACTAGGAATAAAAATCGATAAAGAAAAAGAACAAGAACAAATACCACAAGAAATTTTAGACCTAGTAGAACAACGTAAAAAAGCTAGAGAAGAAAAGAATTGGGCAGAGTCTGATAGAATTAGAGACTTAATATCAGAAAAAGGATATACAGTAAAAGATACAAAAAATGGAATGGAAATAACAAAATAGGAAGGAACTAATAATGATTGATTTTGAAAAAATTATTGCAGAAGCAATATCAAATGTAACAAATATAGAAGAAGAAAAATTAATAACTTTTATAGAAATTCCAAAAGATACAACAAATGGAGATTACGCATTTCCATGCTTTAAACTTGCAAAAGAGTTAAAAAAAGCACCACAAATAATTGCAGAAGAAATAAAATCAAAAATTGAATTAGATAATAATTTAATTAAAGAAATAGTTGCAATAGGTGGTTACTTGAATTTCTATATAAATACACAAGTACTTGCAACAGAAGTGTTACAAGAGATTTCTGCATCAGATGAATATGGAAAATCTAAATATGGAAATGGGAAAAATGTTGTTATAGATTATTCAGCACCTAATATTGCAAAACCTTTTCATATAGGGCATTTACGTTCTACAGTAATAGGTGGAGCATTATATAATATATATAAATATTTAGGATATAATGTCACAGGAATAAATCATTTAGGAGATTATGGAACACAGTTTGGTAAATTAATTGAAGGCTATAAATTATGGGGAAATGAATATGACATAGAAAGTAATCCAATAGATGAACTTACAAAAATCTATGTAAGAATAAATGAGGCATGTAAACAAGATGAAAAAATATTAGAGAATTGTAGAAACAACTTTAAAAAGCTAGAAGATGGTGACCCATATTTTGTAGAAATATGGGAGAAATTTAAAAAACTCAGCTTAAAAGAATTTCAAAAAGTATATGATATACTTGGAAGTAAATTTGATTCATGGAATGGAGAAGCATTTTATGCAGATAAAATGCAAGAAGTAATAGATATACTAAGTAAAACAGGTAAATTGGTTGAATCACAAGGAGCTAAAGTAGTAGACTTAGAAGATAAAGGAATAAATACACCATGTATAATAGAAAAATCAAATGGTTCAACAACATATGCTACAAGAGATTTAGCAGCAATATTATATAGAGCAAGAACATATGATTTTGATAAAGCTTTATATGTTACATCATATGAGCAAGTACTTCATTTTAAACAAATATTTGAAGTTGCAAAATTATTGGGGTTAGATGAAAAATATACAAATGGATTAGAACATATACCATTTGGTATGGTTTTATTACCTACAGGCAAAATGTCTACAAGAGAAGGAACAAGTGTAAAATTACTAGACCTTTTAAATGAGGCAATTGAAAGAGCTTCAAAAATAATAGAACAAAAAAATCCAGATTTAGCAAATAAAGAAGATGTTGCAAAAAAAGTTGGCGTAGGAGCTGTAATATTTAATGATTTATTTAATAGTAGAATAAAAGATGAAATATTTGACTGGGATACAATTTTAAACTTTCAAGGGGAAACAGGACCATATATTCAATACACTTATGTACGTACAAAAAGTGTAATAGAAAAAGCAGGAGGAGTACCTGACGAAAATGATATAGATGTTTCATTACTATTAGATGAGTATTCTATAAAAATATTAAAATTAATATATAATTTTGAAAATATATTAATACAAGTTACAGATAAAAATGAACCATCAATTTTATCAAGATATTTAATTGATTTAGCAAAAGCATATAGCAATTTCTATAATGAAAACAAAATAATTGTAGATGATAAAAATCTACAAAATGCACGTGTATTTTTAACATATTCAGTTGGTAATGTATTAAAAATAGGAGCAAACTTATTAGGAATTGAAATGCCAGATAAAATGTAAAATAAGAGGACTTGATTATAAGTCCTCTTAAATTTTAAATATTTAAACTACTATCAAGTGCTAATTTAATCATTGTATTAAGACCTGTCTGTCTTTGCTCTGGAGTTGCAAGTTCAGTAATAAATTTTGAATCAACAACACTCATCAAACATGCTGCTTTTTTATTTAACATTTTTGCAGTGTAAAAAAGAGCAAAAGCTTCCATTTCAGAACTTATAGGATTAAAATCACTTGGCATTCTTTCTATAAATTTATTTACATCAGTCATATATAAATCTATTGCATCTGTACAAATGGTGTTACCTGTAAATAAAGAAATATCATGCTCTTTTGCAGTGTTTATAATAACATCATTCAACTCCTTGCTAGCACTTACAATATGGCAATTTTCATTATTTAATGTTAATGCAAAATTACTTTCAGAATATACATTATCAGAAAGAATAACATCAAACAATTTTAAATCTGGTGAATGTGCACCACATGAACCAATTCTAATTATATTATCAACATCATAGTATTTATAAAGCTCATAACAGTAAATTCCCATGCTTGGAATCCCCATACCAGAAGCCATCACAGACACAGTATGACCTTTATATTTTCCAGTATATGCATAAATATTTCTTACAGAATTAACCAATTTAGCATCAGTTAAAAAATTTTCAGCAATATATTTTGCTCTAAGTGGATCACCGGGCATTATAACTGTTTTAGCAATATCGCCTAAATTAGCTTCATTGTGTATTGTAGACATATAGAAACCTCCTTAAATATATTTTAAAAAATTATATCAATAAAATTATAAAAAAACAAGTTGGTTTATATTGAAAAAAATGAGAAAATATAGTAAAATATGTATGAAAATCAAATTCACATAAAAGACACAGAAAAATAATATATTGATAACACAGAACGTATAAAATCAGAAAAAATAAAAAATGAAAGGATTTTATATATATGAGAGAAAATGATTTAATGATAATTGAGAACTTTATACAAAATAAAGATGAAAAGCTTGATGAAGATGGAGAAACATTTGAAAAATTAATGTTTTTTTATAAATCAGCATTAACTCAATTAGACACACAAATGAAAATATTAAAAGAAGAATTTAAATTAGTATACCAATATGATTTAATTGATCATGTTGATACAAGAATAAAAGAACCAAAAAGTATAATAAAAAAACTAGAAAAGAAAAAATGTAAAAAAACATATATGAATTTAATTGAAAAAATAAACGATGTAGCAGGAATAAGAATAGTATGTACATTAAAAGATGACATATTTTTCATAAAAGATTTAATAAAACAAAATCCATACATAAATGTACTAGAAGAAAAAGATTATGTCACAAACCCTAAAAAGAGTGGATATTCTAGTTACCATATGATAGTGGAAGTGCCTGTATATCTAACAAGAAAAACAATAAATGTAAAATGTGAAATACAAATAAGAACACTTGCAATGGATTTCTGGGCAAGGTTCGAACATAAAGTTAAATATAAATCAGAAAATAAAATTGGAGATAAAGCATCAAAAGAACTAGTATCATGCGCAAAAATGATTGGCAAGTTTGATAATAAAATGGCAGTACTAAAAAACAAGTAGTTAAGTAGAATAAATCGCATAAAATACATAGTTATTGGCAGTAAAATGTATTAATTTTGATAAACCTCTTGACAGTTTACAATAATAATTATAAAATATAAGAGGTTGAAAAAATATATATAATAAATGAAAAAATGAAGAACATATATTTATTCGAACATTGAAAATTAAATAAGGAAGAGGTGTATGATTATGGATATTTTAATCATAGTAGCCGCTGTCTTAATCTCACTAGCAATAGGTGCAATAATAGGAATGACAATGAGAAAAAAAATTGCAGAATCTAAAATAGAAAGTGCAGAACAAGAATCTAAAAGAATAGTTGAACTAGCAAAAATAGAAGCAGAAAATTTAAAAAAGGAAGAAATAATTAAGGCAAAAGAAGAAATAATGAATGCTAGAGCAGAATTAGATCAAGAGATTAAAGAAAGAAGAGGCGAAATACAAAAACAAGAAAGTAGGATAATTCAAAAAGAAGAAAACTTAGAAAAACGCTCAGACAATTTTGAAAAAAAAGAAAAAGAGCTAGAAAGAGAAGAACAACAATTACAAGATAAAGAAAGAGAAATAGATAATCTATGTAATAAACAAATGGAAGTTCTTCAAGAAATTGCTAAACTAAGTAAAGAAGAAGCGAAAGTTCAATTACTACAAACAGTGGAACAAGAAATTACAATGGAAAAAGCTACGCTAATAAGAGACTTAGAGCAAAAAACAAAAGAAGAGGCTGGAAAAAATGCCAGAGAAGTTATAAGTTATGCAATTCAAAAATGTGCTGCTGACCACTCAGCAGAAACAACAGTATCTATAGTTCCACTACCATCAGATGATATTAAGGGTAGAATAATAGGTAGAGAAGGTAGAAATATCAAAGCATTAGAAACATTAACAGGAATAGATCTAATAATAGATGATACACCTGAAGCAGTAATCTTATCAGGTTTTGATCCATTAAGAAGAGAAGTTGCAAGAATCGCATTAGAAAAACTAATAGATGATGGAAGAATTCACCCTGCAAAAATAGAAGAAATGGTTGAAAAAGCTAAAGAAGAGCTATCAGCAACAATCAAAGCAGAAGGAGAAAGAGCAGCATTAGAAACAGGAGTTATAGGATTAAACCCTGAACTAATAAAATTAATAGGAAAGCTAAAATACAGGACAAGTTATGGTCAAAATGTATTAAACCATTCTATAGAAGTTTCAAACTTAGCAAGAATAATGGCAGAAGAATTAGGATTAGACCCAAAACTTGCAAGAAGAGCTGGACTATTACATGATATTGGAAAAGCATTAGACCATGATATGGAAGGTACACATGTTGAAATTGGAGTTGATATATTAAAGAAATTCAAAGAAAATCCATTAGTGATAAATGCTGTTGAAGCACATCATGGAGATGTAGAACCAAAAACATTAGAAGCCGTTTTAGTACAAGCAGCTGATGCTATATCTGCATCAAGACCGGGAGCAAGAAGAGAAACATTAGAAGCATATATAAAGAGATTAGAAAACTTAGAATCTATAGCAGATTCATTTGACGGAGTAGAAAAATCATTTGCAATACAAGCTGGTAGAGAAATCAGAATAATAGTTAGACCAGATAAAATATCAGATGATAAAATGACATTATTGGCTAGAGATGTTTCAAAAAGAATTGAAGAAGAAATGGACTATCCAGGTCAAATAAAAGTAAATATTATTAGAGAAACAAGAGTTGTAGATTATGCTAAATAAGAACAAAAGCAAGTAGAGATACTTGCTTTTTTTATATAATAATGATATAGTTTAAGCAAATAAAAGAGAGGAGAAAAATATATATGGATGAACAGGAAAAAGCTTTGTATATATTAGAACTAAAAATGGCGAAAATTCTAAAAGAAAATCAGGATAAAGACTTCAATGAAGTAAACAAGATTATTTGTGGACTAAAAGAAGAAAAAAGAAAAATATATTTAAGAGACAATGAAACAATAAATAAAGTATTAAAAGAGTATATAAATGATGTAAGAGAGGTAGAAAAAAATGTATAATGGAAAATATGATTTAACTCCTGAGCAATTTCAAAGAAATTTAGGAGCTGTAGAATTAGAATTGTTTATGGGTGGAAGAAGAGTTGCTGAAAACTATAGGCCATACTCAGTATATGTAGTTGCACAACCAGGAGCAGGAAAAACAGCTCTAAGATCTGCAATAGAAGTAGAATATCAATCAGAAACAGCAGATCATCCTTTTGTTGAATTTAATCCAGATGATGTAGCAATTAGACATGAATACTATAGAGAAATATTAAAAGAATATCCAGATGAATCATATCAGATATTACAAAAGTTTGTGTCACCAGCATTAGACAATTACCTAAAGCCAAAAGCTGTGGAATTAAGAAGTAATATAATTCAAGAAGGAACATTAGCAAATACAGATGCATATATAAAAATCTTAGATTTCCAGAAAAACGGTGGAAAAGCAGAAATTGGAGAAGTACAAGAAGATGGCACAAGAAAAGAAGTAGATGTAAGGGGAGGATACTTTATAGACATAAATGTATTAGCAGTAGATAGATATGAAAGTTTATTATCTTCATACGAAAGAGAGCAGGAATTTAGAGAGCTAGGCTTACCTCCAAGAGCAGTAACAGAGGCAAATCATGATAGTTCATATGATAAAATATTAAACACAATAAATGAAATAGAAAACAGAAAACTTGGAGATAGAATAAGAATATATAGAAGAGGTATTGTAAAAAGCATGCCAATACTTGTATATGATACTGGAAGGGCAAACAGCAGTATGACAGCAGTTGAGAAAATAAAGGAAGAAAGAGCAAACAACAGAAAGGAATTAATGATAAATCCTCAAAAATATTTATCAAGAATAAGTGCTTTAAAAGATAGAGTAAAGGAAAATGGAACAGAAATACAAATGGAAAAAATAGATAAATTAGAAAAACAATTTATGGCTGAATTACAAAAAAATAAAGAAAGAAATGATGAAGAAAGATAGGAGAATTAATATGATAGATTTACACCTACATACAACATATTCAGATGGAGCAGATAGTTTAATAGATGTGTTAAAAAAAGCAGAAACACTAAAATTAGAATATATATCAATAACAGACCATGATACTTGTAATGGGTACAATGAACTAAAAAAATTAGATGTAAAAAAATATTATACTGGTAAAATAATACCAGGTGTAGAAATCAAATGTGGATATGAATCAAATCTTATAGAAATATTAGGATACAATGTTGATACAGATGTAATAAACAAATATATGGATAAATATCATGAAACAAATTCAAAAGAAAAGTTGCAACAGAAATATTTTGATATTCAATATGAAACATGTATAAAAAAAGGACTTGTTATGTCAAAAAAAGAAGATGTTGAATTTAATAATAAAACAGATTGGGCAAGCATAAAAATATATGAAGAAATAAAAAAGCATGAAGAAAATCGAGAAAAATTACCAGAAGATTTATGGGCAGATTTTACAACATTTTCTAAGAAATACTGTGGAGATGTGAATAGCGAATTTCATATAGACAAAACAAAAGATTACCCAACAACACAAGAAGCTGTTGATTTAGTAAAATCAGCTGGGGGGTTAGTATTTTTACCACATATATTTATATATAAATGGGCAAAAGATAAAAAGCAACTATTACAAGATATACTATATAAATATGAGATAGATGGTATAGAATGTATGCATAGTGATTTTAATTCTGACGAAATACAATATTTATTAGACTTTACTGAAAAAAATCATTACTATAGAAGCGGTGGAAGTGATTATCACGGAAAAAATAAACCATTAATCGAAATGGCAATTGGAAAGGGTAATATGAATATACCATCTGAGTTAATTAAAGATTGGGTAACAGTGGTTGAAAAATAATTACAATTCTAACCAGGTTTAGGTATTAAGAAAGGGATGAATAAACATGAACAAAAAAATTATAATACCAATAATAATATCAATAGTAATAATAGCTATAATTGGAATTACAATATTTACAATACAAAAAAATAAAGCAAAGCCAGATGAAATATGGCAAAAATATGTAACATGTCTAAATGAACAAAAATATGATGAAATGTATGATATGCTTACAGAAGAAGCAAAAGGCAGAATTGAAAAAGAGGCCTTTGTCACAAGAAACAAAAATATATATGAAGGCATGGACATGGCAGACATGAAGGTTGAAATACAAAATATAGAAAAATTCAAAGACTATGCAAAAATATCATATAAGTCAACAATGGAAACAGGTGCTGGGAATATTGAAATATCAAATAGTGTGAAATTAATGAAAGACAAAAAACAGGGTTACTTAGTAGACTGGAATCATAACTTGATATTCCCACAATTAGGTGCTACAGATAAAGTAAGAATAAAAACTATATCTGCTGCAAGAGGAGAAATTTATGATAGAAATGATAATTTATTAGCAGGAGGAGGCACAGCATTATCAGTAGGTATTGTACCAGAAAAATTAGGAGATTCAAAAGATGAATCAATAAGCCAAATAGCAGAATTGTTAGGAGTAACAGCAGAATCAATAAATAAATCATTATCAGCAGGATGGGTAAAATCAGATTCATTTGTGCCAATAAAGAAAATTGCTAAAGATGAAACAGAATTGAAAGAAAAATTACTTCAAATAGGTGGAGTAAAAATCACGACATCAAAAGATAGAACATACCCATTAGGAGAAGCCGCAGCACATTTAACAGGATATGTTCAAAATATAACAGCAGAAGAATTAAAAGAAAATCAAGGAAAAGGTTATACAAGTAATAGTGTAATAGGAAAAGCTGGTTTAGAAAAACAATATGAAGAAAGACTAAAAGGAAAAGCTGGATTAGAAATTTATATAGAAGATGAAACAGGCAAGAAAAAAGCAGAAATAGCCAAAATAGAAGTGCAAAATGGAGAAAAAATAAAATTAACAATAGACTCAGAATTACAAACAAAGTTATATAATGAGTTAAAAGATAATAAAGGACTATTTGTAGTAATGCATCCTAAAACAGGAGAACTACTTGCATTAGTAAGTACTCCATCATATAATCCAAATAAATTTATAACAGGATTATCTACAGATGAATGGAATGAAATAAAAGAAAATGCTGATAATCCAATGATGGCAAGATATTTACAAACATGGTGTCCGGGTTCAACATTTAAACCAGTAACAGGAGCAATAGGTTTAACATCAGGAACATTAAGCACAGAAGATACATTTGAATATAGTGGATTAAGCTGGAAAAAAGATAACAGCTGGGGAGATTATAATATAACAACATTAACAGCATATAATGGTTTAAAAAATCTAAGAAATGCATTAATACATTCAGATAACATATATTTTGCACAAGCAACACTTAAAATAGGAAAAGACAGTTTCACTAAAGGATTAAAAAATATAAAGTTTGGTGAAGCAATCGATTTTGGACTAGTGGCAAATAAATCACAATATTCAAATAGTGATGAAATAAAATCTGAAACACAACTTGCAGATAGTGGATATGGTCAGGGACAAATACTTGTAAATCCTGTACATATGGCATCAATTTATTCAGCATTTGCAAATGACGGAAATATGATAAAACCTTATTTGGAATATAAAGAAAATAAAAATGTTGAATATCTCGTAAAAGGTGCATTTACAAAAGAAGCGGCTAATACTATAAAAGAAGATTTAATTCAAGTTGTTGAAAATCCAGAAGGTACTGCAAATGATATGAAAGTATCTGGTAGAACTATAGCTGGCAAGACAGGAACAGCTGAATTAAAAGGAGCTAAAGGAGAAGAAGCGGAAACAATAGGATGGTTTGACTGCTTTACAGCAGATGATAATCAAAATCAATTATTAGTAGTTGGTATGGTAGAAGATGGAAGAGATCTTGGAGGAAGCCATTACTTAATAAAGAAAATAAAACCAATATTTTAAATGGAATAGATAATAAAGAGAGCCCCAATAAAGAGCTCTCTTTTCACCTATTTTTCCATTATATATGGTATTGCTACCATTGTAGAGAATGAAATCGCACCAAGTACATATAATACCAGTGACTTGCAAAACCCTCCAAGCAGATAGTATCCTGCAAGGAAAGCAACAACACCACTTAGTCCCAGTAGGATAACTGTAAACCAAGCACGGTGCCTGCGCCCGAATTCGAACCGGTCAGCACATCCTATTGCTAGACCAGCCCAAATAATGGCAAAGGTACATAATGCGGATAAGAGAATTGCTAGCATAAAAACACCTTCTTAATATAATTTTATATTAACACCAAATAGGTGAAATATATTAGAAAAAGTAATCTAATATAAACTAAGTATAACACAAAATAAGCCCTATGGTCAACCTTGTAAAAATTTCCATGTTTGTTATAATTTTTCTTGCCAAAATAAGTGAAATTGTGATAAACTAAAGAAAATAAAAATGCAAAAAGACAAAAATCAATATGAAACATTAGATTTATGCCTTAAGGAAGGAATGAAATTAAAAATGAAAAAATTGAATAGTGAAGTTTATCAAGCAGATGAAATCAAAGATTTTAGAGAATTGTTAAATCGTAGTGCAGAAAAATATCCTAATAATGTTGCATATAAATTTAAAGAAAATCTTGGTAAGCCAAACCAAAGAGTTGTAGAAAAAACATATAAAGAAGTAAAAGAAGAAGTAGTAGCATTAGGAACGAAATTATTAGAAATGGGACTTGAAAACAAAAAAATTGCTGTTATTGGAAATAATAGATATGAATGGTGTGAAAGCTATCTTGCTGTGACAACATCAAATATGGTAATAGTGCCATTAGACAAAGCATTACCAAGTAATGAAATAAAAAGCTTAATAGAAAGAAGTAAAGCAGATGCCGTTATATATGAAAACAAATATAATGAGGTATTTGAAAACTTAAAAAACGAAGGAAATGAAACATTAAAATATTACATAAACATGGATTTAAAAGAAGATAAAGACGAAATTTTATCATTTAGAAAATTAATAGAAAGTGGAAAAGAATTAATTGCAAATGGAAATAAAAGATATGAAGAAATAAAAATTGATAATGAAAAAATGAGTATATTAATATTCACATCAGGAACTACAAGTATGGCAAAAGGTGTAATGTTATCACAAAAAAACATAACATCAAATATATTAGCAATGGCAAGAATGTCTAAAATGTATGACAATGATGTATTATTATCATTTTTACCATTACACCATACATTTGAATGTACAATAACATTTTTATATGGATTTTATAGTGGTGTAACTATTGCATTTTGTGATGGATTAAAATATATTGCTAAAAACCTACAAGAATACCAAGTAAGCGTATTTGTTGCGGTACCATTAGTACTAGAAACAATATACAAAAAAATAAGAAAAGGAATAAAAGATCAAGGCAAAGAAAAACTTGTAAATGCGATGAGCAAAATAGCCAATTTCTTATTAATATTCCATATAGATATAAGAAGAAAAGTATTCAAATCTGTATTAGACCAAATGGGTGGAAAGCTTAGAATAGCATATTTTGGCGCAGCATCAATGGACAAGGCAGCAATAGAAGGATATAACAATTTCGGAATTGCAACAGTACAAGGATATGGTCTAACAGAGACATCACCATTACTTGCAGCTGAAACAGATAAACAAAAATGTCCAGGTAGTGTTGGAATGGCACCATATAATATTGAGCTTAAGCTTGAAGATGTAGACGAAAACGGAATAGGTGAAATACTTGCAAAGGGTCCAAATATAATGCTAGGTTATTATGAAAATCCTGAAGCAACAGAAGAAGCAATGAAAGATGGCTGGTTCCATACGGGAGATTTAGGCTATTTTAATAAAGATGGATACTTATTCATTTCAGGAAGAAAAAAAGAAGTAATAGTATTAAAAAATGGAGAAAATGTATTTCCATCAGATATAGAATTTTTGGTAAATAAATTACCATATGTACAAGAAAGTATATTATATCCAAAAGAAAACTCAAAAGGAGAAATCACACTTGGAATAAAAATTGTATATGACGAAGAATTTATGAAAGAAAAATATGGTGATAAAAATAAAACAGAATATAAGCAAATAATATGGGAAGACATTAAAGAAATAAATAAAAAATTACCAATATTCAAAAAAATAAAAGAACTAAAAATTACTACAGAACCATTAGAAAAAACAACAACTCAAAAAATTAAGAGATTCAAAGAAATAGCTAAAATAAAAGAAGGCTAAAATAATAATAATATTTCAAACGTTTAAGTTAAAATGTTTATTTATTTTGAAAATGCACCCAAAAATAATTGCAAAATGTATTGACTAATGGGTGCATTTTTGGTATTATAATTTTGAAATAATTCTATGTTTAAAATGTAATAAAATTGGTAATAATAAATATAGAAATTTTGAGTGCGAAGTCTGAAAAGCATTAAAATATTTTGCAATATGTGCTATAAGATTAATTTTAGAAAGATAAAATATAATTTTTAGAATTGGTTTTATAGCAAAATGTGAGCAGAAAAATGTGGAAAACTTGTAGTAAGATGTAGCAAAAAAATCAAAATTCGAAGGAGAAAATGTAGATGGAAACTAGAATTGAGAAGATGAGCCTTGAAACCCTTGGGGCTGTAGAGAGAGAGAGAGAGAGAGAGAGAGAGAGAGAACACCTTACTAATAGTTATGTAAATTGCTTGTTCAAACAAGCAAGCTTTAGTGATGCTCAAAAATATGAAAATGGAATAAATAAATTTAATAGAGATAGCGAGAAAAGCATAAAATTTTTATGCTGTTTTTTGCTATCTCTTTTTTTGATATGTTGCGAAATAATTACAATTTTGGACGGTGTCAAACTGCATTAGAAATTTAATCAACGTACAAGAGTACGCCTCATAAATTTCTAACTTGTTTTCCTTGCCAAAATTTAATTCTTTCACAACAAGAAATTTAGGCATAGGTTTAAAAAATTTTTAAAAATGAAGTAAAACAATTTAGTGTTTTTTTATAAAAATTGAAAAGATTGGAGAGATGGGAGCATGAAAAAGAACAATAGGAAACAGAGAAAAGAGGAGAAAGAGAAAGTAAATAAGATCAGTGATGTGAAGATGGCATATATAATGTATGGTAAGAAGGTGTTTGTCATACCAATAGTAATAGCCATAATATTAGGTGCTGTTATATGGGGAATTGTGTATAATACTAGAAAAAATAATGCACCACAGGAAAGTGCTAATAATCAAAAAGAACAGATAAATTATATATGGGGAGAGATAAAACCTGGAAAGAAAAATGATAAAAACTACACAACAGTAACAAGTGCAGATGGAATACAAGTACCAGTCCCAACAGGATATACTGCATCATCTGCATCTGACGAAAATTCTGTAAGTGGAGGATTTGTAATATATGAAGGAACAGAGGCAGTAACAGATAGTAATAAGTGGGATGCACAGTGTAATAGAAATCAATATGTATGGATTCCAATAGCAAATGTAAGTGATATGTATTGGAGAGACCAGACAACAGGAAAGAAATACGGAACATGGTATAACTTTAGTAAATCTGCAACAACATATGAAAAAGGTGCAAACCACTCATATGAACCACAAACAACAAGTATAGATATCCAGTCAACAAATTTAACTCAATATTTAAATGGAATGTCAAGAGAAGATTTCTTAATGGAGATGGAAATTGATTTCGATAAAATGTTAAATAGTGTAGCAACATATGGAGGATATTATATAGGAAGATACGAAACAGGAGACCTAAGCCAAGCAACGCCTGTTGTTAAAAGAATAAACACAGATATAAATAACCAAACATGGTATACA
>CAKPSX010000009.1 GCA_934184665.1 uncultured Clostridia bacterium
CCGTCACCAGGATTGGTGCCAGGATCAGAACCACCGTCACCAGGATTGGTGCCAGGATCAGAACCGCCGTCACCAGGATTGGTGCCAGGATCAGAACCGCCGTCACCAGGATTGGTGCCAGGATCAGAACCACCGTCACCAGGATTGGTGCCAGGATCAGAACAACTGTCACCAGGATTGGCGCTGGGATTACCACCAGACGTGTCACCAGTGTTACCACTAGTGCCAGATTCAGTAGTAGAACCAGAGTTACCAGTGTTGGTACCACCAGAAGTAGCACCAGAGTTGTCACCACTACCAGTACTGGTAGTATTACCAGCATTAGAGCTGTTGCCAGTGTTGGTAGAAGAACTACCGTTGCCGGAGTCACTAGAGCCACCAGTATCAGTAGTGCCACCACCGCCAGAATCGACTTCGATGATAGGAGCAGGAGTGCTCGCATCATCCTCAGCAGCCACAGCATGGACAGGCAACAGCAGAGTAACTGCCATTGCCGTTGCCAGCATGATTGCTACTTTCGATTTGATGGGTTGGTTCCGTGCCTTTTTCGAGTTCTTTTTCATAAGAACTTCCTCCTTTTAAAATATTCCTAAGGTTTCAAGGTACACATGTGTGAAACCACACATTGCCATAATTATACAATAACTTTCAAAAAATGTCAATTGTTTTACATAAAACTCCAAAAAAACAGTTTGTCAGCTCACCTACAATAGCTTGATTTTATACAAAAAAAGCAAAAAAATGGAATGCACATAAAAAATAATTCGGGAAAATTTGCAAAAAAAATTTAGTTGTGTTATACTAAAAGTAGTTTATATATTAATATTATCTGAAAAAGCAAATATTTTTTCAGAACAAAGAAAGGAAGTCACATATCATGACAACAATTACTGAAAACAAGAAGAACAACACTCTAACCTCTTGCCCTACGCCCGAACGGAAAGTCATCAACGTAAACTTCCTCGAGAAGGAAGTTGCACTGGTGACTAAGCGGTTCGTTACGATGGCTACAGAAGCCATCATTGGAGTCGATAGCGTAAAGTTCCAAAAGGAGCAACGTATCCTTATGGATTATGATGAAATGCTTAAGACTGTTCATACATTCTGCCATGGGTTCGCTCCCAGCCAGAAAAAGTATGTGATGGAAAATGCCATCGCAAACATGAATAAGCAACTCCATCTAAGAGGATGGCACTTCTCATTGGAGAAGATTCCTTACTGGTGTGAATGCTGGCAAGCTGAGATTCGTCCGTATCGCTAATGAAGATTAGCCTACGGAAAAGTAAGTTACTTCCAAAAGGAACCTACATTGTAGGTTCCTTTTCAAATTTTTATAAAGTACTTTATTTTTTCGGAATTTTATAGTATAATAAATGATGTTAAAATATGTAAAGAGACAAAAAATATAATGGGTAAAAAATTTATACCTTTAGAAGGGAATGATATAAATGAACAAAAAGAGAATAGTAACAGGAGACAGACCAACTGGAAGACTACACATTGGTCATTATTTTGGGTCATTAAAAAATAGAGTAGAAATGCAAGAATCAGGAGAATATGATCCATATATATTAGTCGCAGACGTTCAAGCACTAACAGATAATTTCAACAATCCAGAAAAAGTAAGAAAAAATGTTAGAGAAGTTGTAATGGATTATTTATCAGTTGGAATTAATCCAGAAAAAACAACTATATATATACAATCAATGATACCAGAAGTTGCGGAATTAACTGTATTTTATTCAAACTTAGTAACAATTGCAAGACTTGAAAGAAATCCAACAGTAAAAACAGAAATTGCACAAAAAAGAGATGTGTTCGGAGAAAGTGTTACATACGGATTTTTGGGTTATCCTGTAAGTCAAGCAGCAGATATAACAGCACTTGGTGGAGAGATTGTGCCAGTAGGTGAAGACCAATTACCATTAATAGAACAATGTAGAGAAATTGTAAGAAAGTTTAACAATATATATGGAGAAACATTAAAAGAACCAGAAGCAGTTTTATCAAAACAAAAAAGAATAAAAGGACTAGATGGCAATGAAAAAATGGGTAAATCACTTGGAAACGCAATATATTTATCAGATAGTGAAGAAGAAGTAAACAAAAAGGTAATGAGTGCTGTAACAGACCCAAATAGAATAAAAAAGGATGATTTAGGAAATCCTGATATATGTATGGTATCATATTATCATAAGCTATTTAGTAGTGATGAAGAAGTAAAAACAGTATGTGAAGAATGCAGAGCAGGTAAAAGAGGTTGTGTAGGTTGCAAGAAACAACTTGCAAAAAATATAAATAAAACTTTAGAACCAATGAGAGAAAAAAGAAAATATTATGAAAAAAGACCAGAATTGGTTGATGAGATATTAATAAAGGGAACAGAAAAAGCAAGAAATTTAGCAAAAGAAACAATGAAGGATATAAAGAAGGCTATGATGTTGAACTATTTTAAATAGTAGAGGAGCGAAAAGTTGGAAAAATTGTAATTATTTTTCAACCAAGCTTGCGACTTAAGAAAGGGATGAGAATAAGAATGTTTACAGATTATGCAAAAATAATTATAAAATCAGGAAATGGCGGTGATGGAGCCATCACATTTAGAAGAGAAAAATATGTTGCAGCAGGCGGACCTGATGGTGGTGATGGTGGCAGAGGAGGCAGCATCTATTTTAAAGTTGACCCTAATGCAAATACACTAATTGATTTCAGATTTACAAAAAAATTTAAAGCACAAAATGGAGAAAATGGTAGTGGTGCAAATAAATATGGTAAATCAGGAGAAGATTTATATATAAATGTGCCAATAGGAACAATAATCAAAGATGTAGAAACAGGAAAAGTTGTTGCAGACCTTTCAAAACCAGGTCAAGAAGAGCTTGTTTTAAAAGGTGGCAAAGGAGGTAAAGGAAATTCTCATTTTGCTACTTCAACAAGGCAAGTTCCAAGATTTGCACAAGCAGGAGAAGAAGGAGAAGAAAAAGAAGTTATACTTGAATTAAAATTACTAGCAGATGTTGGATTGTTAGGATTCCCAAATGTAGGCAAATCAACATTTTTATCAGTGGTAACAGATGCTAAGCCTAAAATAGCGAATTATCATTTTACTACAATCGAACCGAACCTTGGAGTTGTAAAAACAAAAAATGGAGATAGTTTTGTTATAGCAGATATTCCAGGTATAATCGAAGGAGCAAGTGCTGGAGTTGGCCTAGGAATTCAATTTTTAAGACATGTTGAGAGAACAAGATTATTATTACATGTGATAGATGTTTCAGGCACAGAGGGAAGAGATCCTGTACAAGATTTTTACACTATAAATGAAGAATTAAAAAAATATAGTGAAAAATTAAGTTCAAGAAAACAAATAATAGTTGCAAATAAAATAGATATAATGCAAGATGATTCTAATTACAAGAAATTAGAAGAACTTGCAAAAAAAGAAAATTTAGAAATTTATAAAATTTCAGGGGCAACAGGTGAGGGAGTTGAAAAACTTTTAAATAGAGTTTCAGAAGTATTAAAAACATTACCAAAAGAGGAATTGGTTGAAGTAGAAGAAAGAGTTGTATATACTCTTGATGAAGATAAAGACGGATTTATAGTTAGAAAAGATGGAGATAAATTTATAATTGAAGGAAAAGCAATTAATAGATTAATGGGTAGAATTAATGTTGATGATAATGAGTCTATGTATTATTTCCAAAAAAATCTAAAAAGTTTAGGAATAGAAGATGAATTGAAAAAACAAGGAATTAAAGAAGGAGACTTAGTACAAATATTAAATTGGACATTTGAATGGTACGAATAGTGTTGAAAAATATAATGTACCCATAGTAGTGGACACTTTAAGAAGAAGGGAACCTATAAAATAGACACAGTTTGAATAGATAAAATAGGAGGAACAGATGAGAACTAGAGTTGCAGGAATTATACCAATGGAAAACGGCTTTGCATTTATGCATAGAGTTGGAGTACAAAATCATCCAATAGGTGACTATTATACATTTCCAGGTGGTGGACAAGAAGAAAATGAAACATTAGAAGATGGAACTAAAAGAGAAATAAAAGAAGAACTAGGAATTGATGTTGAAGTAATAAAGCTTTTATATCAGTTAGAAGATAAAGAAAATCAAAAAGACGAATATTTTTTCTTGTGTAAATATATAGGTGGAGAGTTTGGTACAGGTGATGGACCAGAGTTTTCGGGAGACCCTAGATATGCATATAGAGGTAAATATATACCTGAGATAATACAAAGAGAAGATATAGAAAAAATACAGCTACTTCCACGTGAGGTAAAGGATAAACTTGTTAAAGATATAAAAAACGGAAAAATATAAGATGGTGTTGGAAAATAATTACAATCAAAGTGATTTTTTCCAACTAAACTTGTGCCTTAGAAAGGAACTAAAATGGATATAATATTAGAAATATTACAAGAAACTATAATAGATAGCTTAAAATTATTACCTTTTTTATTTATAACCTATTTAATAATGGAATATATAGAACATAAAACAAGTAATCATGTAAAAGATACTGTAAAAAAATCAGGAAGATTCGGACCAATAATCGGTGGAATTGTAGGAATTTTTCCACAGTGCGGTTTCTCAGTTTCGGCTACAAACTTGTATTCTGCAAGAGTAATAACTTTAGGAACATTGATATCAGTATATTTAACTACATCTGATGAAATGCTACCAATTTTGATAACAGAAGCAGTTTCAGCTAAAACAATATTTACAATACTTGGTATAAAGCTTATAATAGGTATTATTGCTGGAATATTGATTGATTTTGTAATAAGAAAAGCGCATCCAAAAGATGAAGAAGAAAAAATCGAGGAATTATGTGAGCATGAACATTGTCATTGTGAACAAAGTATTGTTAAATCAGCAATAAAACATTCTTTAAATATATTAGTATTTATATTTATTACAACATTAATAATAAATTGCATAATTAGCTTGATTGGTGAAGATGCAATATCAAACTTTATTAGTAGGAATGCTGTATTAGGACCAATTGTATCAGGAGCAATAGGTTTAATACCAAACTGTGCTTCATCAGTAATATTAACAGAATTATTTATTCAGAATGTAATATCAATGCCAATAATGATATCCGGCTTATTGGTAAATGCTGGTATGGGATTGTTAGTATTGTTTAAAACAAATAGAAATATTAAGGAAAATATAGGAATTATTATATTATTATATATGATTGGAGTGGCCTCAGGAGGAATATTACAATTTATAATATAAAATTGATAAAAAAGCTTGTAATTTTACTGTTTTTATAGGATAATATAATAGAAAGAAATGAAAATGAAAGGAAAAAATAATGAAATTAATAGATAAGTTTTTAAAGAAAATAAAAGCAAGTCGAAATACATTTGCAACATATATATTGACAATGTTTTCAGCATATATAGTAGTAGATAGAGTAGTTGAAATGCTATTTATGATATTTACAGGTGTATCTGTTTCATATTGGGGACCAATTGGTTATACACTAGCATTAGCTTGTCCTATATTTGCTTATTTGTTTGCACCAGCATCAGAATTTGCGTCATCAAAACATGCAAAAGTAACATTGCTATATACTTATGTAATAACACTTTATGTAGTAGCATTATCTATGTTTACACAATGGATAAATCAAGCAGCATGGCTATTTCTTATATCATTACCAGGATATACAGAATTAGTTACAAACTTTTCAGAATTAATAAAACCAGCACTTACATCATTAGCGATTTATCTACCAATAACAACATTTTATGGAGTTATTAAATTCATAAGATTAGGAATTGAAGATAGCAAAGATCAAAGAAAATCAATATGGGATTATAAAGGAATTAATTTATCAGATAAAAGCATTGGACATGGACCATTTACATGTGATATGACATTATGCAAAGATTATGAAACAGGAAAATCAATGAAATTTACTGAAAAAAGCAGATATCAATCTTTATTAGCATGTGGTGGCTCAGGCTCAGGTAAAACATCATTAGTATTAGAACCAATGATGGCAAAAGACTTAGAGAAAAAGGCATTCTATATAGCAAATGCAAAAGAAATGGGATATACTGCATTAAAAACAGGAATTGCTACATTAAACAAACCATATGATAACGAATATTTAAATCAAAACTTTACTTTAAATATGATAACACCAGCATATGGAAAAGAAGCAGTATATAAAGCATATATGAGTAAAATGATATTATCTGGTTCAGATAATGACTATGTATATAGAGATTTAGGACTTACATCAATATCACCTGATATTGAATCAACAAATAGAATTATGAAGGTTTGCAAAAACTTCCACATAAAATACAATATAATTGATCCAGCAAATAGAGATTCAATAGGATTAAATCCATTTGTTTATGATGATGTAAATAAAATAGCAATTACAATTTCATCTGTATTAAAGGGAATGAATACAAGTTCAAATATGGAATTTGATGAAATATACAGAGAAGAATTTATAATTCAAGCTATAGAAAATCTTACAATAATGCTAAAAGAAATGTATCCTCGTATGAATGGTGGAAATTTACCTAACTTAGAAGATATGCTAAAAATGTTCTCAAACTTTGACTTAATAGAAAAAATGAGCAAAATAATGGAATCAAATGAAGAACTTGCAGAAAAATATGCTCCTCAAATATTATATTTCAAAAAGAATTTCTATGCTAATAGTCTTGGTAGAGAACAAACAGAAAAACATATTTATACTGCAATATCACAATTAGATAATCTTTTAAGATTACCAGGAGTTAAATCAATATTATGTAATAGAAATCATAATATAGATTTTGATAAGGCATTACAAAATGGTGAAGTAACATTGGTATGTACTCGTAGAGGAGACTTAGGTAGAACAAGCCATAGAGCATTTGGATTATTCTTTATATTGTCAATGCAAAATGCAGTATTAAGAAGACCAGGCGGAGAAGATAGTAGAATACCACATTTCTTCTATATAGATGAATTCCCAGACTTCATATGCAAAGATACAGAAGCAATATTTACATTATATCGTAAATATAAAATTGCAACTGTAGTAACAGCACAAAACCTTGCACAATTAAATGGAGACTTTTCTAAATTAAAATACAAAGATACAATACTAGCGAACTGTGGAAGTAAAATCTTTACAGGAAATGGTATACCAGAAGATTTAGGATGGTGGGAAAAAGAATTTACAAAGAGAAGAGATTGGTCATACAAAAATAATATGGATATGAATAAACTAGAATATGATTCTAAATATTCAGATGTAAAATATGGATGGACAGAATACTTTAAACAAAATAAATTAGCATCATTAAAATTTAAACATCTTGCTGTAAAACTTAAACAAGATGATGGAAAATTCAATGTTGGAGAAGGTGTATTCAACTTTATAGGTTCAAAATATAAGGAAGAACAAGAAATTAAAAAATATAATTTTGAAAAATTCACACCAGGGGTTGCAGATGGAGATGACTCAGAAAGCGGATCTAAACCAAAATTCGATTTAAAACACATTGACTTTAAAGAGGGAAAAGATGAAACAAACCCAGTTCAAACAGACACAACAGATGCAAACTTTGTATTTGATAATGAAGATGCAATTGTTGTAAACTTTAAGAAAAAGAAAAAAGAATAAATATTTAAAATACTTATAAACCAGGATAAAGATATTAAAAAAACACATATCTTTATCCTGAAATTTTTTGTACTGCATCTTTGTTTGATTTTATTGACAAATTTATCTAAAAATGGTAATATATTACATATAAAGGAGAAAAATGTGAAAATAGGATATTTAGCAATTACGGATATATGTAATTATAAATGTAGAAATTGTCCGTACAAGATGAGAGATAAAAAGATAATTCCGTATGAAGATATAAAAAAATATATAGATGAAAGTGATAATATAATACAAGGTGTTGTTTTATCAGGAGGAGAGCCAACACTTCATCCAGATTTTATTAAGATATTGAGTTATCTTAATAAAAAGGGAAAGTATATAACAATATTATCAAATGGATCTAGATTGGCTAGTCAGGATTTTATAAATAATGTAAAATCTAATGTTGATTTGAATAAGTTAAATGTGGTTATGACGTTGTATAGTATTAATGAAAAGAAACATGATAAAGGAACTGGTATAAATGGAAGTTATAAGAATACATTAAAGGCACTTAAAATGTTATATGAAAACCAAATAAAGGTTATACTTAAACATTGTATAAGCAATGAAAACTATAAAGAATTACCTCGATTTTTTAAATATATTAATAAGAAGATACCTAGTGATATATCACTTCAACTTACAACATTAGATTTTTCTGGAATGAATGAAAAATTAAAGAAAGAAAATTACTTCACATATAGTATGTCTAAGAAATATATAAATAAAGCACTAAAAAGATTTGATAATAAAAGAAATATAAATATTGTAAATACACCATTTTGTGCAATGGATTCACAATATTGGAAATATGTTGTAAAGAAACAAAAGAAAGCATATGAAGGATACAAATCAATAAAAACACAAGCTACTAATGTAGGATATGATTGTGGTTGCTTATCAGAATTATGTAGAAAATGTAAAATGCTAGAAGAATGTCCTGGAGTATATAAAGCTAATTACGAATTTATAGGTGATAATTTAGTAAATCCAATTAGTGTAGAGGAGATGTGACATGTTATACAATAAAGATAATATTAAATTATTATATTTTTCGCCATACTTAAAAGCAGAAAGGAAAGGCAAAGAAATTATTTTTTACAACTATATTTTTGAAACAATTGTAACGATAAAATATAATGAAGAAATGATAAGAAGTATTGAAAATGGAATAGAATTAGAAGATTTAATGAAACTTATGAATAAATATTTTAAAAAGAAAGAAACAGAAGAGATAATAAAAAGATTAATAGCTTATGGAGTAGTAGAATGAATAGATGTTACTGGGTAAATAGAAAAGAACATAAAGCATATAATTTTAATGGATGTTATGTTTTTGAAAAAATATTATCAAACAAGAATTTAATAATAAGTAAATATGGAACTAATATGATAATTGATAATGAACTGCTAAGAGAACTAAAAAGCGGAAACATAGGAGAGGATTTTTTAATTAAATTGATCCAGAGAGGTTTTGTGGATTATGAAAATTCAAGAAAAATTACAAGTACATATAATATTGTAAATCCGACTTTCTTCTTAATAGACTTAACAGAACAATGTAATTTGAACTGTAATTATTGCTTTAGAGATTTGCATGGAAAAAAGATGAGTAAGAAAGTTGCTATGGACATTTGCAAATATATAAAAAAATATTGCTTAGTTAATAACATAAAAAGAATTTGTATTCAACCATGGGGCGGTGAACCATTGTTGGAGTTTGAGCTGATAAAAAATATTCAAGATTTCTTTGACGAAACGGGTATACAAGTAAAAATGGTTATAGAAACAAATGCTACTCTAATAAATGAGAAAATTGCAAAAGAGTTATATGAGAGAAAATTTGGAATTGGTATCAGTATTGATGGAACAGAGATGATGCATAATTATCAAAGGAAATTCTATGACGGCAAGGGTAGTTATAATAAAGTTGTACGTGGAATAAGATACTTGAATAATGCAGGATATGAAGGAAAGTTAGGCGCTATTTGTGTTGTAACTAAAAATAATTATAATAAGGTAAATCAAATAATAGAACATTTTACTGAGGATTTAAATTTAAAAAGTATAAAATTTAATTTGGTTAGAACTAATCAAAAGAACATGCAATTGAGTGAAAAGGAAATAAAAAAGTTTGCTACTAAAATGGTAAACACAACAATTAATATGATAGAGAATACTGATAACCAGTTTTATATTTCTGATATAAAGGATAGAGCAGAAAATATAATGTTAAGAAACAATAGTAGTATATGTATTTCTTGTGGTTGCATGTCTGGAAGAAAGATGATTTCATTTAATAAATATGGTGATATATTTCCATGTGAAATGAGTGATTTTGAAAATGAAAAAATAGGAAATATATATGAAAATGAAGATTTGATTGGAATAATAAATAAATCTATAAATGTAAGTGAATTATATAGTGAAAGAAAAATAAAGAAATGCAATAGATGTCCATGGTGGCATTATTGCAGAGGAGGATGCAAAGCTAATAAGATTTATCAATACTCTTTTGCTTCAGATATTGATAGACATGAATGCACTTATAATAGAGTGATATATAAAAAAATATCTGAATTATTAATTAATAAACCTGAAGTAGCAAAAAGGTTAATAGGAGGAGGTAAGAAGAATGAAAGCGATAAGCAAATTAGAAGCATTTAGGAAAAGTTTAAAAGTACATCCTATAATAATTATTGAAGACAATGAAAAGCAACAAATTGCTCAAAATAAGGAATTTAAAGAAAAAGGAATGTCTTTTGATGAATGGGAAGCCTGGACAGCATGGAATGCATGGGAGGCATGGACTGCGTGGAACGCGTGGGAAGCATTGGGAGATAATGCTGATGAACATGAAGAAAGATAATTAAAGACATAAGAATGTAGTCATGAATTAAAAAATGAAAATATATAATCGTTTTAGATTTAAAGTTAAATATTGTATAAAAAGCCAGCTTACTACTATGGAACGCAAATTGTTTAGTTTACATAGTAGTAACAAAGCCTACTAATTCAAAAAATTAAAGCAACAAAATAGACATAAAATAATAGACACATATAAAAATCAAATATATAATATTTGTGACGAAACAAAATATTAAAGGAGATTTTTATATGTATTTAATTAATTCTAACATAGTTGAAGTAGAAAATAAAGAGGTAAAAAGAAATTCGGATATAACATATGAAGAAAGATGCAAAATAGAATTTATGGTAAAGAAAAAATATACAATGCAAGAGATGGCAGAAGAATTAGGAAGAAATAAATCAATAATATCAAGAGAAATAAATAGGCATTGTGATATAAAATGGAATTATAATACAGGTATAAGTAAGAAAGTATATTCAGCAGCAGTAGCACAAGGAAAATACGAGTATAGCAAGAAAAAGGCAGGAAGAAAGTGTAAATTAAGTAGAGGACTAAAACAATTCATAGAAGATAAAATATTAATAGAAAAATGGTCACCAGAGGAAGTAGCAGAATATATAAAAGCAGATGATATAAAATTTGAAATACAACCAAGTAACAAGAGAAAAATTAGAAAAGATATTAAATAAAATAAATGGAAAACCAAGAAAAATATTAGGATTTATATCAGCAGAAAAAAGATTTAATGAAGAAATAGAAAAAATAGTTGCATAAATTATATGTTGATTTTGCGTTGCTATTATTTTTTGAATGGACATAGTAACAAAGCCTGAAGAAATTTAACTAAAAACATTGACTAAGAATTAAAAATATGGTATAAATATAAAGTACAAAATGGCCCGTTGGTCAAGCGGTTAAGACGCCACCCTCTCAAGGTGGAATCATGAGTTCGATTCTCGTACGGGTCACCAAAATATTATAAAAATAGAGTATTAGCGATTATAGCGAATAATCCTAATACTCTATTTTTGCATTTAACACTTTCTTAACACTAAATGTTGTCAACATTATATGGTGTATCAATATAATCTTCAAATGATAATAGCAGTAGGCTTTAAGGTGGATAATAAAAAATGCAAGCAAAAATAATTGCAAAATATATTGACTTGTGGGTGCATTTTTGATAATATAATTTTGAAATAATTCTATGTTTAAAATGTAATAAAATTGGTAATAATAAATATAGAAATTTTGAGTGCGAAGTCTAAAAAGTAGTTTGCAATATGTGTTATAAGATTAAATTTTAGAAAGATAAAATATAGTTTTATAAGATTGGCTTTATGACAAGTGTGAGCAAGAGAATGTGGAAAACTTGGAGTAAGATGTAGCAAAAAAATCAAAATTCGAAGGAGAAAATGTAGATGAAAACTAGAATTGAAAAGATGAACCTTGAAACCCTTGGGGCTGTAGAGAGAGAGAGAGAGAGAGAGAGAGAGAGTCTACCTTACTAATAGTTATGTAAATTGCTTGTTGAAACAGGCATTGTTAAATGAGGAAAAAAGCCAAGAAAATAAAATAAATAAATTTAATACAGATGGTAAGAGAAGCATAATTCAGTTATGTTTTCTTTTGCCGTCTTTTTGTGCTGTGAAAAATTATAAAAAATTGAAAAGATTGGAGAGAGGGTAGTATGAAAAAGAATAATAGGAAACAGAGAAAAGCGGAGAAAGAAGAAGTAAATAAGATTGGTGATGTAAAGATGGCATATATAATGTATGGAAAAAAGGTGTTTATCATACCAATAGTAATAGCCATAATATTAGGTGCTGTTATATGGGGAGTTGTGCATAATGCAAGAAAAGATAATGCACCACAAGAAACTGCAGATAATCAAAAAGAGCAGATAAATTATATATGGGGAGAGATAAAACCTGGAAAGAGAAATACAAATAATTTCACAACAGTAACAAGCTCAGACGGAATCCAAGTACCAGTGCCAACAGGATATACAGCATCATCTGCATCAGATGAGAATTCAGTAAATGGAGGATTTGTAATATATGAAGGGACAGAGGCAGTAACAGATAGTAATAAGTGGGAAGCTCAGTGTAATAGAAATCAATATGTATGGATACCAATAGCAAATGTAAGTGATATGTATTGGAGAGATCAGACAACAGGAAAGAAATACGGAACTTGGTATAATTTTGACAAAAGTGCAACAACATATGCAAAAGGTGCAAACCGTTCATATGAGCCACAAACAACAAGTTGGGATATCCAATCAACATATTTAACTCAATATTTAAATGGAATGACAAGAGAAGATTTCTTAATGGAAATGGAGATAGATTTTGATAAAATGTTAAATAGTGTAGCAACATATGGAGGATTTTATATAGGAAGATATGAAACAGGAGACCTAAGCCAAGCAACACCAGTTATAAAGAGAATAAACACAGATATTGCTGACCAAACTTGGTATACAATGTGGAAAAAAGCAAGAAAGTTATCAGGAACAAGTGCGGGAGTGCAGATGATATGGGGAATACAGTGGGATGAAACAATGAAATGGTTAATTGATACAGGAGAAAAGACATATGCAGAAGTAGGCTCGGATTCAACAAGTTGGGGAAATTACGAAAATACTAGTTTCATATATTATACAGATACATCAAGGAATACTACAACAAAGTTGCGTGCAAGTAGAATTCCAAGTGGGGCATATGAAGGAGCAAATGCAAATAATGTGTTTGATTTAGCAGGAAACTTAGATGACTGGACACTAGAGTCCACTGACTCAGGGACCAGCGACTTCAGGTATCTTCGTGGTGGTTATTACTTCTACAATGGCGACAATGCACCTGCGGCAGACCGTGACAATGTTAGACCTTACGACAGCTATGATGGCTTTGGACTACGTGCATCTTTATATATCAAATAGCATTGCACCAATCAAAAGGCAAGTCCTGCGATTTTATGCAAACCATGCAATCTAAATTAAGCTCATCATCCTCCAACAACTCTATCCACTCGCATCATCAGCAGGTAATACACGGCAAACAAGCAGCACATGGTGCTGCTTTTGCTTACTCTTTAATGTAACTCTCTATAACATCCCACACATTATCACTATAAATTTTTCTTTCAGAAGAGAAAGGAAGAGTAGTGATATCACCAATGGGATTGAGTTGCTTTTGAATATTTTTTAGTTGAGCATCAACTTTAGTTTTAGCAATTTTATCTGCTTTGTTACCTAAAATCATACATGGTAACCCACTTCTGATAACATAATCATACATAAGATAATCATTAGATGTAGGGTCATGTCTTATATCAACTAAAAATATGATTAAAGCAATTTCTTTTCTAGTTGATAAATAATGTTCTATAGATTCACCAACTTTTACTTGTTCTTGTTTAGACATTTTGCTATAACCATATCCAGGTAAATCAACAAAATAAAATAGATTATCAATATTATAGAAATTAATTTGACGTGTTTTACCAGGTTCGCTACTTGTACGAGCAAGCCTTTTTCTATTAATCATAGTATTAACAAAACTTGATTTACCAACATTTGATTTACCAACTAAAACAATTTCTGGTAAATTACTTTTTGGATATTGAGATTCTTTCACAGCAGAAATCTCAAAACTTGGATTTTTTACTAACATAACATACTCCTTAAAATAAAAGGCACTTGTTGGGATAAGCCTCATAAGTGCCTTAAAAAAATTTTATTTATTCTTTTTTGGTGAAATTTTTTCAGTTCCACCCATATATGGTCTTAAAACTTCTGGAATTATAACACTTCCATCAGGTTGATAATTGTTCTCTAAAATTGCAATTAACATACGAGGTGGGGCAACAACAGTATTATTTAATGTATGTGCAAAATAATTTCCATTTTCACCTTTTACTCTGATTGCTAATCTTCTAGCTTGTGCATCTGTTAAGTTTGAGCAACTTCCAACTTCAAAATATTTTTGTTGTCTTGGGCTCCATGCTTCAACATCACAGCTTTTTGCTTTTAAATCAGCTAAATCACCTGAACAACATTCTAATGTACGAACAGGTACACCCATGCTTCTAAATAATTCAACTGTGTAACTCCACATTTTGTCATACCATTCGTAACTTTCTTCAGGCTCACAAACAACAATCATTTCTTGTTTTTCGAATTGATGTATTCTATAAATGCCACGTTCTTCTAAACCATGTGCACCTTTTTCTTTTCTAAAACATGGAGAATATGATGTCATAGTGTAAGGTAAATTTTCTTTATTAAGTAATTGACCTTTGAATTTACCTATCATAGAATGCTCAGAAGTACCAATTAGGTATAAATCTTCTCCTTCGATTTTGTACATCATAGCATCCATTTCTTCAAAACTCATAACACCTGTTACAACATCTGATCTAATCATATACGGTGGTATGCAATAAGTGAAACCTTTATTAATCATGAAATCTCTTGCATATGTTAAAACAGCTGAGTGTAGTCTTGCAATATCTCCCATTAAATAATAGAAACCATTACCAGCAACACGACGAGCTGAATCAAAATCTATTCCACCAAGACTTTCAAGGATTTCTCCATGAAATGGAATTTCATAATCTGGAACTATAGGTTCTCCATATTTTTTGATTTCTACATTTTTGCTATCATCTTCTCCAATTGGAACAGATGGGTGTATAATATTTGGGATTTTCATCATTCTTGAAGTTATTTCTTCAGAAAATTTTGCTTCAAGTTCTTCATTTTTTTCAAGTTCAGTATTTATTTTTTGAACTTCTTGTTTGATTTTTTCAGCTTCATCTTTTTTACCAGATTTCATTAAGCCACCGATTTGTTCACTTAATTTTTTTCTATCTGCTCTTAAATTATCTCCATTTAATTTTGCTTCTCTGTTTTTTTTGTCCAACTCTAAAACTTCATCAACTAAAACCAATTTATGGTCTTGAAACTTTTTCTTTATATTCTCTTTTACAAGTTCAGGGTTTTCTCTTATTAATTTTATATCTATCATTTTTGCTCACAATCCTTCCTCTTGACATAAACTAGGCTGGAAATTCATGTCTCCTTAATTTTGAATAACCATATTATACAATAAATGCTAACAAATATCAATAAAATTTGTACAATTTATGTAATATAGGGAAGTATTACATTACTATTGTATAAAATGAAATGGTATCGCATAGAATAATAATAGTAAAGAATGTAAAAATTGAGGTCGAAAGTTGTGATATATTTCAACTAAATGTGTACCTGAAAAAGGGGATGTGTTTTTTATGCAAGAAGAATATTTAATAAAAAAGATGATACAAGGCAAAACAGAAGAAGAACTAAGAATAGAGCTAATGCAGAGCATTATAGAAACAAAGGAAAAACTGAAAGTTGCAAGATGTAATTTTGAGTATGCAGAAGATGATATGATTGATTATTATAGTTATCAGATAAAGGCGAACCAATCAAAATTAGATTATTTGATAAAGGTTGCGAAAAGCAAAGGAATAGTACTGAGTAGAGAGAACGAGCTAAAGGTGAGGCTTCTTAGGAATAATGATATTGCAGTATAGCGTGGTTGGAAAAGAATTATAATTTTGTTAATAAATAGATATGCTTTGTTGTGAAAGAATTAAATTTTGACAAGGAAACTTTTATTTAAAAGGCAAGGGCGCATATATAGATATGTAACCGCGTTTTAAATGAAAGTTGACGCAGCCCAAAATTGTAATTATTTCGCAACATATGAGAAAGGGTGATAACCAAATGAATATAAACCTGCTAATCTTTGTAACATGCATCTGCCTACTATTTATAATTGGAAAAATCTTCATAGTACCAATCAAATGGATTTTAAAATTGGTCTTTAATTCTATATTAGGTGGAGTACTAATATGGCTAATTAACCTAGTTGGAGGAATGTGGGCATTTCATGTAGGATTAAATATATATACAGCTATTTTAGTGGGAATATTGGGTGTGCCAGGAGCTGTTCTGCTAATATTGATACAATTACTAATATAAAAGCCACCAACACGGGGTGGTGGCTTAAGTATTAAATTTCTTTACTAATATTTCCGTTTGTGTAATCAATGCCTTCTAATTTTTCTCCCGATTTTACAACATCTATGATGTGATTAATTTCTTCGATTGTTTCATCCAAAATATCAATTCTAGCAATATCAAAAGAAATATCTTTATGGTTAAAAGAAGTTATTTTACTATTATAAATAGTTGTTACTGTTTCTATATTATCAGGAATAACTCTAAACAATAATCCTAAACGGTCTTTTAAATAGTATTTGTTATGTGATTGACATAGCTTTTTACAAGATGGGTAACATCTGTTAGAACGACCTAATAAACAGTAATTGGAATTCATCAAAGGTGTTCTGCCATAAACGATTAATTCGGTTGGTTTATTGCATGAAACAGAGTTAATATCTAAATTATTTAATTCGGCAGATAATGTAATAACATCTGCATCAAGTTCTTTAATCGTTAAATTATTGTAAACATTAAGAGTATAGTTGCAAATAAATTCATAATCATTTCTATATTTTTGTAATAGTTCAAAATTGCCTATATTTGAGATTACAAACCCTTTAATATCAAATGTTTCCAAAATATGTGGCAAGTTATTATTAATTAGTTTAGTATAATTATTTCTGATTATTGTTGGCAAATAGATGTAAGTAGCAAACTTTTCAGAAATATTTTTTATTGTTTCTGAATATTGATTATAAATAAAATATTTAAATGGTATGTAAATCTTATCAATTTTATTTAAATTTTTATAATCAAAATCTGTATTTAAAATATTTAATAATAGGCTTATTTTTTTGCTAGTATTTGTTATTGTAGGAGATTCAAAATGAGGCTCTGCAATAACAGGCAATTTTCTCTTGAAAGAAGATATAAGCTTGTTCTCATATTCAGTTAATGCTTGTCTTCTTAATTCATTTAATGCACTGATACTTGGAATATATAAATTATCATCTAAATCAATATTAAATTCCACAAACTGAAATGGTGTATTATTTGTTTTTGAAAGCTGATTGATTAATCTTTCTTTTGTCATTGGAGAATTAAGTGCATCAACAGGAACAATTTGTGAAATTATTTCAACAGAAAGATTGCTATTTCCAGATATTTTAATGGTAATAGGTGTATTCTTTTTAACTGTTAAATCACAACTCAATACAGCTTTTTTTGATTCAGTATTTAATGTTGAAAGAGCAGTAGCGGATAAGTTTTTATCAACTATTTTATAAAGATTATTTCCAACAAAAATATTACCTTTCATTCTTCCAATTTTGATTTTGGTTCCAGCAGGAACTTGCTTAACATTTTTATTGTTTAACATTAATTCTGAAATAGTGTAAAGTGAATTTTCTCCTTTTTTATTTTCAATAGAAATTTTGTCTCCGATACTTATAGGGCAACAGGTTGTAAAAGATATATGACCTTTATTGCTATTGAAATTAGTTATTTTACCTAGATATAATCCCATATTATTTGCTTTTTGTTTATATACTAAACCTTGGTTGGGCGATGTTTCTAAATGACCACATGAAAAGTTACCTCTGTTAAATACTTGTAATAAATCTTGAATGTCTTTATCATCGATTTTAAACTCTGCACCAGATATAGCCATGTCAAGGTATTTTCTATATATTCGAGTTACTGTCGCAACATATTCAGGAGTTTTCATTCTTCCTTCGATTTTCAAACATGAAACACCTGCTTTTACTAATTGAGGTAAAAAGCTTAATCCACATAAATCACGGGTACTTAATAAAAATCCTTTATCAATAGGTGTATCATTTTCTAGTAATTCATAAGGCAACCTGCATGGTTGAGCGCATTTTCCGCGATTACCAGAACGTCCACCTACCATGCTTGAAAATAGGCATTGACCAGAATAGGAAATACATAATGCACCATGTGTAAAAACCTCGATTTCTACATCAGAATTTTTACAAATATTTGTGATTTCTTCAATATTAAGTTCTCTTGAAAGAACAACACGTGAAAATCCTAGTTTTTGAAGTTCTAGTACACCATCTAAATTATGTACTGACATTTGAGTACTTCCATGTACTTCAAGTCCAGGAAAGTTTTTTATAAGATATCTTGCTAACCCGAGGTCTTGCATGATTATTGCATCAACTCCAAATGAATATGCTTTTTTTGCGACATTAATGGCATCTGCTAATTCATTGTTTTTTATAAGTGTATTTAATGTTAAGTTTGTTTTAACTCCACGAATTTTAGCATAATTGATAGCATCTTCTAAAATTTTATCATCAAAATTAGATGCAAATGCTCTTGCACTAAATAAGTTTGCACCAAAATATACTGCATCTGCACCATTTTGCACAGCTGCTTTTAAACATTCGAAATCACCAACAGGCGAAAGTAGTTCTATCATTTTCAATCTCATCCCTTCTTAATATACAAAGATATAACTATTATATCATAAAAACTCGAAAAATGATATGAAAAAATATGTCGACTAATGTTGACTATAAAATATAAAAAATGATATACTATTATCGAATATCGAAAGAAAAAAGAACATTGTACTTTTGCGAAAGGAATTAGAAAATATGAAGAAAAAAATAATAATAGTTTTTATAGCAATAATTTTGTGCATGTTAACTAATATGTTTTTTACTAATGAAGTATTGGCTGTAAGTGAAAAAGCCACTACCACAGTAAAGATAGAAAAATCAAATAATACAAAAACTACAAATAGTAAGACAAATATAAATACTAATGCAAAAACAACCACAGCAAGTAATGAATCAGCAAATACAGAGGAAAAAACAACTACAGAAACTCAAGAAGAACAATTGGTTTTAACAAAATTAGTAATAAATGATTTTGGCATTTCACCACAGTTTAGCTCAGATGTTTATGAATATAATTTAGATTTATATAAAAATTTAGATAAACTGGAAATTGATTTAGCAGCAAATGAGGAAAATGCAACAATTGAAATTATAGGAAATGAAAATCTACAAGAAGGCGAAAATATAATAACAATTTTGTTAAATAACCCTAAAAAAGAAGAATATGCAACATATCAAATAATGGTTAATAAAGAAGTAAAAGAAGAGCAAGCAAGTTCACAAGAAGTGGTAATGAATTGGAAAGAACCTTCAACATGGAACTTAAAGCAACAAATAATTGCAGGTGTTGCAATTGCTGTTTTTGTAATTCTTATTTTATTAATAATTATAAAAATGAGAAAATCTAAAAAAGATGATTCAGATTTAGATTTACCAGGGGCAAAAGAACTTGATAGAGCATTGACAGAACACCAAGAAATTGTAGAAGATATTAAAAAGAAAAAGCTTTCTAAGAGGAGAGAAGCAAGAAGGAGAGAAAGGGAAGCAAACTTGATTGAAGAAATATATGCTGCAAAAAGTTCAAATAATAATTCAAATTACGGTTTAAACGAAGAGAAAAAAACTAATAATGGCAATTATGGCTTTGATGGTGAATATGGCAGAGCAAGTAGCAGTAATTATGAATTTAAAGAAGAAAATGAAAATGCTTATGATGAAAGAGAGCCTAAAAAAACTAAAGAACGTGGAAAAAAGAAAAGAGGAAGACATTTTTAATATATAATAGGAAAGTTTTTAAGCTTTCCTATTATAACAAATATAAAAATAAAATACAAAATAATTATAATATATGCCACTATAGCTCAGTTGGTAGAGCGATGGATTCGTAACCCATAGGCCAGCAGTTCGATTCTGCTTGGTGGCACCAAAATATTAAATTGTCGTACCAGACAAAAACCAAAAAATCAACTGTAAAATGTTGATTTTTTTGATGACTTTATAAAAAACATTATCTAGTAGCTAAATATATATAAATAATGAAAAGTACTTGACAATTACAAACAAATGTTTTAAACTGTATATAGTTTTATATAAGGATGTGAATTTATGGAAAATGAAGTAAATAGTTTAGTAGTTCAGGACAATATATCAAATGAAGAAATAAAGAATTTAATATATACTATAAGAGGGAAACAAGTAATGCTAGATAGCGATGTAGCAATGTTATATCATTATCCTACCAAAAGAATAAATGAAGCTGTAAACAGAAATCAACAGAGATTTCCTAAAAATTTTTGTTTTCAATTAACAGAAGAAGAATATAAAATTTTAAGGTGCAAAAATTCCAATTTAAATGAGGTTAATTCAGAAAATATAATTGAAGATAAATTTCTAAGGTCGCAATCTGCGACCTTAGAGAAAAATACTGGTAGAGGTAAACATCGAAAATATTTACCAAATGTTTTTACAGAACAAGGAATAGCAATGCTATCAGGCTTACTAAAAAACGATATAGCGATTCAAGTAAGTATAAACATTATGAATGCATTTGTAGAAATGAGAAGATTTTTAGCAGTAAACGGACAATTATTCGAGAGATTAACTAATGTAGAATATAAATTATTAGAACATGATAAAAAATTTGACCAAGTATTTAATCAATTACAACAAGAAGAAAATATTAAACAAAAAATATTTTTTGAAGGTCAAATATATGATGCATACAGTTTAATAATTGATATTATCAAAAAAGCTGATAAGAAAATTTTAATAATAGATAATTATATAGATGATAGCGTTTTAAAAATGCTTACAAAGAAAAATAAAAATGTTGAAGTTGTAATATTAACATCAGAAAAGAGTAGTATAGAGAAAATTGATATTCAAAAATTCAATAAAGAATATCCAGTATTAAAAGTTGCTAAAACAAATAAATTTCACGATAGATTTATAGTAATAGATAATAAAGAAATGTATCATCTAGGTGCTTCAATAAAAGATTTAGGTAAGAAATGTTTTGGAATTAATAAAATTGAAGATGTTGAGATTATAGATAAAATTATAAACTTATAAAAAATATAATTCTCGCAAAGTTTTTCAAAAATATGTTACTTTTGCGCAAATAAATATCGCTAATACATCAAAGAAAAAGCTCTGCAATACTATAAGTGTTGCAGAACTTTCTACATTGCAATAAATGCAATAACTTTTTGTTTTTTATAAGATATAATGGAATTATAATGATAAAATTCCTAAATGTTCAAATAATATTTTTATTCCTAGAAAGATTAAGATGATTCCACCAACTAATTCTGCCTTATCTTCATATTTATCTCCAAATCTGTTACCAACTTTAGTTCCAATAACAGATAATGCAAAAGTAATTAGTCCAATTAGAGTTACAGCAAGTAATACATTAACTTCGAAAAATGCAAAAGTTATACCAACTGCTAATGCATCAATACTTGTCGCTATTGAAAGAACAAGCATTGTTTTTACACTAATATCATCATCACCATGTTCTTTTTCTGGATTAAAAGCATCAACCACCATTTTACCACCTATTAAACCTAGTAAAATAAATGCAATCCAGTGGTCAATATTTGTTACAATAGGCTCAAAAGTTTTGCCTAAGAAAAATCCTATAACAGGCATTAGAGCCTGAAATATACCAAAATATAAACCAATTATACAAGCTTTTTTCCAATCTATTTTTTTCATAGAAATACCTTTGCATATAGCAATTGCAAAAGCATCCATTCCTAATCCTATACTTAATAATACTAATTCAGTTATTCCCATTAAAATCATACCCCTTTTTGAATTACGTTTTCAAACTAAGCATATACAACTATAACACATTAAAGTATATATTTCAATATCCATAAAAAATTCCATAGATTAGCATAAAAAAGGGGTTGCAAAATAAAAAAAATGTGATATAATATAAAAGCTAAAAGTAAGGCGAGAAGAAAGGAAGATTATAATGAATTGTAAAGTTGAAAAAACAGAGAACGCAAATGAAGTTAAATTAGAAATTACAGTAGAAGCAGAAAAATTTGAAAATGCGATGAAAAAAGTATATTTCAAAAATGCTAAATATTTTAATATACCAGGATTTAGAAAAGGAAAAGCTCCAATGAACATAGTAGAAAAATATTATGGAGAGCAAATATTTTATGAAGATGCTTTCAATGAAGTTGCAACAGAAGCATATGAAGAAGCATTAAAAGAAAATAACCTAGAAGTAGTAAGCAGACCAGAAGTTGATATCAAACAAATGGAAAAAGGAAAAGATGTTATATTCACAGCAGTTGTACAAACAAAACCTGAAGTAGAATTAGGAAAATATAAAGGAATAGAAATCGAAAAAATCGAGCATAAAGTAGAAGATGCTGATATTGAACATGAATTAGGACATATGCAAGAACATAATTCAAGATTAATATCTATTGAAGATAGAGCACTAGAAAATGGTGATATAGCTACAATAGATTTCGAAGGCTTTGTTGATGGAGAAGCATTTGAAGGTGGCAAAGCAGAAGGACATGAATTAGAAATAGGTAGTGGAACATTTATCCCTGGTTTTGAAGACCAATTAGAAGGAATGAATATAGACGAAGAAAGAGAAATAACAGTAACATTCCCAAAAGAATATTTTTCAAAAGACTTAGCTGGAAAAGAAGCAATGTTCAAAGTAAAATTACATGAAATAAAGAAAAAAGAATTACCAGAATTAGATGATGAATTTGCAAAAGATGTAAGCGAATTTGATACATTAGAAGAATTAAAAGCTAGTATAAAAGAAAAATTAGAAAATGACAGCAAACAAAGAATAAAATATGAAACTGAAGATGCTGCAATAAAAGCAGTTTCTGAAGAAGCAAAAATAGATATCCCATCTGGAATGATTGAAATGGAAATTGACAACATGATGAGAGATTTTGAACAAAGATTAGCATATCAAGGTTTAAATCTTGAAGGTTACTTACAAATGGTAGGAAAGACAGAAGACGAAATTAGAGATAATTATAGATCACAAGCAACAGAAGCAATAAAAACAAGATTAGTACTTGAAGCAGTAAAAAATGCAGAAAAAATTGAAGCAACTGAAAAAGAAATAGATGAAAAAATCGAAGAAATGGCTAAAAACTATGGTAAAAAAGCTGAAGAATTAAAAGAAAATGAGAACTTAAAAAATTACATCAAAGAAGGAATAGAAGCAGAAAAAGCCATAGAATTTATAGTAGAAAACGCAAAAATTAAAAAGTAATAGATATGTTAATAAAAGTTAGGGGGATTTTAATAAATATGTAATCTTTACCTAACTTTTTGACTAATTTACACAAAAAAGACAAAAATTAATGATAAACTATAGTTTATCAAAAAGGGAGGAAAAAATATGTTAGAAAAATCAAGTTTAGTACCATATGTTGTTGAACAAACAAGCAAAGGAGAAAGATCATATGATATATTCTCAAGATTATTAAAAGACAGAATAATATTTTTAGGAGAAGATGTTAATCCAACAACATCAAGCTTAATAATAGCACAATTATTATTCTTAGAATCAGAAGATCCAGATAAAGAAATATATCTATATATTAACTCACCAGGTGGTTCAATTACAGATGGAATGGGCATAATAGATACAATGAATTATATAAAATGTCCTGTATCCACAATATGTGTAGGAATGGCAGCAAGTATGGGTGCAGCACTATTATGTGCAGGGGAAAAAGGAAAAAGATATGCAACACCAAATGCAGAAATATTAATACATCAACCATTAATTGGTGGTGGAGGACTTCAAGGTCAAGCAACAGAAATAAAAATACATGCTGATCATTTAGTTCGCACAAGAGAAAAATTAAATAAATTTTTAAGTGAAAGAACAGGCCAATCAATTGAAACAATTGAAAGAGATACTGAAAGAGACCATTATATGACAGCACAAGAAGCTTTAGAGTATGGATTAATAGATGGAATTATGGACAAAAGAATATAAATTTTATAAAAAAAGGAGAAGTTAAATGGCAAAAAATGATACACCAAAAAGTGTTAAATGTTCATTTTGTGGTAAAACACAAGAAAATGTAAAAAGAATTATAGCAGGACCAGGAGTGTATATTTGTAATGAATGTATAGGTCTATGTAATGACATAATAGAAAACGAATATTATGAAGATGAAGATTCTTATACATTAGCAGGTTTGGATAAAATCCCAAGCCCAAAAGAAATAAAAGACACACTTGATGAATATGTAATAGGTCAAGATGAAGCTAAAAAAACATTAGCAGTTGCTGTATATAATCATTATAAGAGAATTGCTCATGAAGAAGAGCTAAGTCAAAAACATGATAAAGATGAAAATGATGTTGAAATTCAAAAAAGCAATATATTATTATTAGGACCTACAGGATGTGGAAAAACATTACTTGCAAGTACATTAGCTAAAATATTAAATGTACCATTTGCCATAGCAGATGCAACAACACTTACAGAAGCAGGATATGTTGGAGAAGATGTTGAAAATATCTTATTAAAATTAATTCAAGCAGCTGATGGAGATATTGAAAAAGCAGAAAAAGGAATAATTTATATAGATGAAATTGACAAAATAACAAGAAAATCCGAAAATCCATCAATAACAAGAGATGTAAGTGGAGAAGGTGTACAACAGGCACTACTAAAAATTGTAGAAGGAACAATTGCATCAGTACCACCACAAGGTGGTAGAAAACATCCTCAACAAGAATTATTACAAATAAATACATCAAATATTTTATTTATATGTGGTGGAGCTTTTGAAGGATTAGAAAATATAATAAAAGATAGAATAGGTAAAAAATCAATAGGGTTTGGTGCTGAAATTCAAAGTAGCAAAGACATTGATAGATATAAAGTTTTTGAGGAATTATTACCACAAGATTTACTAAAATTCGGAATGATTCCAGAATTTATAGGAAGATTACCTATAATAGCTTCTTTAAAAGAACTAGATAAGCAAGCATTAATAAAAATTACAACAGAGCCAAAAAATGCACTAGTAAAACAATACAAAAAATTACTTGAAATGGATGATGTTGAACTTGAATTTGAACCAGAAGCACTTGAGGCTATTGTTGATAAAGCAATAGAAAGAAAAACAGGAGCAAGAGGTTTGCGTTCTATAATAGAAGATATTATGAGAGATATAATGTTTGATATTCCTTCAAATAAAAAAATAGAAAAATGTATTATAACTAAAAATACAATATTAAATAATGAAGGACCACAAATAATAGAAAATGAGCAAAAAGGAAAAGAAGAAACTGAAAAATCAAGAATGCAAGTAAATGTAAATAAAGAAACAGCATAAGGCTTCAACAGAATATTTGTAGAAAAGAAAATAATTAAATAAAATAAAAGAACTACCATTGCAGAAAAGAGAGACAATGGTAGTTTTTCCGTTCACTTGAATAAGTGATAGATATGAGTGAGTGGTAATCATTAGTAAAAGAAAAAAGAAGAATATCTTTAGTTGTTATTGTTTTTTTGATTATTATTTTCATTATTGTTATTATTGTTACTATTTTTATTATTATTTTGGTTTTGTTTTTTATTTTTTCCTGACATAAAACACACCTCCATTCATCCTTTCAAAAATATTGTACCCTTTAAGTAAAGAAATATACAAAAATATTGTCAATATTAGAAAAAAGTTATATAATAGCAAAGTAAATGAGTCGTGCTTTATTAAAAAAAGCTGATGAAAGGAAATTGAATTTATGGGAAATATAGTAATAGGAATTGAAGGAACAGTCGGAGCAGGAAAAACATCAATATGTAAAGAATTACAAGAAGAGATAGAAAACTCGATAATATTACATGGAGGAAATATTTATCGAGCTATAGCATATGGAATGGCAAAATCAAATATAGCAAAAGATAATAATTTAGATGCTTTTGAAATTATGAAAAAGCTAAAAATAGAAGTAAAATTAGAAGATAATCAAACCGTAATTTATATAGATGGAGAAAAAATAAAAGAAACAGATTTACAATCAAAACAAGCATCACTGGATGTTTCAAAAATAAGTAATATTGCAGATAATAATAAATTGTATGAGTTTGGAAGAAAACTTATAGATGAATTTAGACAAAAATATAATATAATATTGTCATCAAGAGATATAGTAAAAATGTATCCAGATGTTACATATCACTTTTTTGTAACTGCATCATTAGAAGAAAGAACAAATAGAAAATATCAACAATATAATAAAGAAATACCAAAAGAAGAAATAAAAAAGATGATAGAAGAAAGAGATAAATTACAAGAAAAATCAGGTTATTATAAAATATATCCACAAACAAAAATAATAGATGTAACAGAATGCAAAAGTGTAAAAGAATCTGCAAAAAAGATATTAGAAAATATAAAAGAAATTCATAATATTCAAAATTATTGCTATAAGAAAGGAATGTGATTAAAAATGCAATATAAAAATGAAAAGCTAGAAAATTTTGAAAAAAATTTAAAAGGTAAAAAGGTAGCTGTAATAGGTATGGGAGTAAGTAATATCCCACTAATAGATTATTTATATGAGAAAAAAGCTGATGTAACAGTATTTGATAATAAAGAAGAATTAGATAAAAAAATAATGGATAAAATAGAAAATTATAAATTCAAATATTCATTGGGTAAAAATAATTTATCACAATTAAAAGGCTTTGAACTAATATTTAGGTCACCAAGCTGTTTACCAACAAGACCAGAATTAGTTGCAGAAAAAGAAAGAGGAGCAATAGTTACAACAGAAATAGAACAATTAATGAAATTAGCACCATGTAAAATAATAGGTATTACAGGAAGTGATGGAAAAACAACAACAACGACATTAACATATGAAGTATTAAAAAATGCAGGATATACTTGCCATTTAGGGGGAAATATAGGTATTCCGCTTTTCACAAAATTAAATGAAATAAAACCAGATGATATAATAGTTCTTGAATTAAGCAGTTTTCAATTAATGGGTATGGAAATCAGCCCAGAAATAGCAGCAATAACAAATATAACGCCTAACCATTTAAATGTACATAAAGATTATCAAGAATATATTGACTCAAAGAAAAGCATATTTTTACATCAAGATGAAAACGGAATACTTGTATTAAATGCAGATAATGAAATTACAAATAGTTTTAAAACAGAAGCAAAAGGAAAAGTTATATTATTTAGTTGTGATAAAAAATTAGATAATGGATATATGATAGAAAATGGCACAATCAAAGAATGCTGTGATGGAATAAGAAGACATATTGTTGATGCAAAAGATTTAAAACTAAAAGGTATACATAATTTGCAAAATATTGCAACAGTATTAGCACTTACAAAAACTTTAGTTGATAGTGATAAAGCAGTTGAAACAATAAAAGAGTTTGGTGGTGTACATCATAGACTTGAACTTGTACGAACATTAGATGGTGTTGAATGGTATAATGATTCAGCAAGTACAAGTCCTACAAGAGGAATTTCAGCATTAAATTCATTTGATAAAGAAATTGTGTTAATTGCTGGTGGAGCTGATAAAAATTTAGATTATACACCAATTGCAAAGCCAATTATTGAAAAAGTTAAAAAATTGATATTAATAGGGCAAACAGCAACAAAAATATATGATGCTGTAAAAGAAGAATTATCAATACAAAACAAAGAATTAGACATATATATGTGTGATAGTTTAAAACAAAGTATAGACCTTGCAAAAAGACTTGCAAAGCCAGGACAAATTGTATTATTTTCACCTGCTAGTACAAGTTTTGATATGTTTAAAGATATGTATGATAGAGGAGATAAATTTAGAGACGAAGTAAATAAATTATAATAATAGAATACAATACAAAAACCTAGTTCATTTGAACTAGGTTTTTGTATCACAGATTAGTTTATGCATCAATTACCACGAAGCGGTAAGGATGCAAAGCAGGAGCTAATTTTTTAGTCCCATCTAAGATTCCTACCAGACAATCGAAAACGTATTTTTCATCATACGTTTTCCCATGATAGCGATCATAGTTAAGAGCTCCAATGAAGTGTGAAATAATTCTAAAATTAAAACCACCATCATATAGTGACTTCCATTCAGCAGTTATTTTACGAACAACTGCTAAGAGATGAGCAATATCTTGAAAAAGCATGCCTTCACGCCTAACGCATCGATACTCATTATGGTAAGCATTGCAGACATTGTAGCGAATCAATTTAGAGATTGTATCTGTCTCTAAATTGAGTTCATTTAACTTAGCCATATTGGCTAAGTTAAGCACACCGCCAGCTTTTAATCCAGTATATTGTTCAAGTACTTTAATGCGAAGCATATCAAGTTCATGGAAAATCTCTTTAAGAGATTCCATACTCTCTTCGCTAACCAAGTAGTTGTCAAGGTTATTTGCCAGTGAGATTACTGCACTGCCAATGTTAGAAATGGAGTCCCAATATAAGTGTTCATTATATTGGTCTTTAGGTACATATGTCATGACAACACTGACAAAGAAGTCAACAATCAAAGGGTTGATTTCTTTGCAATCCCACATATGATGAGAGACCTTGTTCATTTGCTCATTTAACAAATGAATCGTGCTTTGTTTGTCTTTCTTGAACATAATTGTTCCTCCTTTTAACTTTGTGATGTAATTAATATATTGTAAAACTGAAAAGTTAGAGGAAACTCTCTCACTAATCAGTGAAAAAAGGTAAAAGACACAGGGCTTTGCCTATATCAGTTTATATTTTATCATGATTTACATAAAAAGTCAATAAATATTCCCTTTTATTGCCAATTTTTGACAAGAGGAAGCTAAAGCTATCAGCAAAAAATGCCTATATAGAAATTATAGTATCAAAAAATTAAGTGATACATATTATATGTTATAGAAAAATTTAACTAGTTTTTCTATAATAAAAATTAGCAAAGTTTATGAGGTATATAGATAAAAGTTTTATCCAAAATTACGCCTCAAGAAAGGAATGTGATAAAATGAATAACTCATTATATGAAGAATATATGAGAAGTGTACTAGGTTATGAACCAATGGGATATTCTAATACATATGACAATATGGGATATGATACTATGTATAATAATAATATTATGAATTATAATGAAATGAGAAATGAAGAAATAGAAGATTGCTATCCAGATATCTATAGAATAGTATATCCAATGGTACAAAAAGCATGTATGCAAAATACAAGACCATTGACAAGAGAACTAATAGATAACATGACAAATGAAATTTATTTTGCAATAGATGATAATGAAATAACAGGCCAAAGACTAGAAAAAGATGCAGATAAGGCAAAAGATAATAGAACAGAGGATAGACAAATAAGAAATAATGGATTAAATGATTTAATAAGAATATTATTATTAAGAGAATTATTAGGTAGACCTGGTTTTCCTATAAGACCTAGACCACCAATAAGACCACCACGTCCACCAATGAGACCTCCAATGGGTCCAGGACCTAGACCACCAAGACCAGGAATGAGAACATATAATCAAAATTATAATTTATATGATGAAGGATATGATATATTAGAATATTAAAATTCAAAAAACTGGTTCTAATTAATGAACCAGTTTATTTCTATATAATCTAATAATATAAATTTATGGCTTTACAACAATTAATGGGACTTCCATTTCTTCTTTAGAAAGTCCACAGTGAGTTGACTTTTTAACTTTTTTACCTTCAGCAAGAAATGTTTCAAGTCTAATTATACTGCTACCAGTAGATAATGCAATATAATTTCCGATGAAGTCATCAATTTTTGGATGTTTAACTCCGAAACCAAGAAGATGTTTATCTAAAAATTCTTCTTTTGTCATAAGCCAGAATTCATCTCCAAAAATTTTATTAAATTCAGTTTCAAAAAAGTTTCTCATATTTTCTTTTATCCAAAATGAAATAACTCTTGATTCTAAAGAAGGTGGCATAATAAAACATTCTTGTAATTGAGGATAATCAAGTAATGTGTGTACATGCTCAATGTCTTTATGTCCATGGTCAGCAGAAATAATTAGAACAGTGTCATCACCTAAAGTAGAACATAATTCCTTAATTTTATTTTCTGTATCTTGTATAAAATTTTTCGCTTCATCAGAATAAGCGCCATATTTGTGTAATGTACTATCAGGATTATCACAATAAGCTAAAATAAATTTTTCATTTGGAACATCACACAACAATTTTATACTATTTATTATTTCATCAACTGAATCAGCCTTAATTGTTCTGTTTGATCTTCTATCAGAATATGATGGCATAATTTCATATGCAGGTATGTTAGAAGCTTTTTCAATTTTTGTAAACACAGTTTCATAATTTACTACATCTTTGAATACATCGATTTTTGCACCACTTAGAGAATCATTTTTATAAGATTCTTTGTGTGCTAACATATCAACAGCACGACCATATTCTTTAAAATATTGAGACCAAGCAATCCAACCAGATTCATAAGGTGGTTTGCCAGAATAATATGTAGTAAGTGCGGCTGTAGTTGTTGATGGATAAACAGATGTTAATAAATCTACCTTATGATTATAAAGGAAACCATTAGGAGATAATTTATTTAAGATATGTTCTCCTAAACCATCTAAAACTAAAAAAACAACATTTCTATATTTATTAGAAAGTATATTATCTAAACTTTCTAATGAATTATGTTTAGATTCAACACCATAATATTTTAAAATTGATGTTATTGTATTTAAAATTGAATGTTCATAATTTGGCATAACTATATTATTTTTCATATAAAAAATCATCCTTTCCTGTGTGAAATCTTGGAAATCACATAAAAATTATAGCATTTTTTTTAATTTAAGGCAATATTATTTACATAATCAGAAAAAATTGTTCCCAATTCGACAAATTTATGCTATAATTAATATATTACTACTCAAGGAGGTAGAGTATGAAAAAAACTCAACGGTTTATTGTAGTACTTGGGGAGGAATCCCTTACTGCAAACGCAATCAAAGTGATTGCAGGTTTTAAAGCTTGCACAATTATAAAAGCAGTGTCTGCTGAAATCTTGGACAATGTATATCACTACAACAAAAACGCGGTATACTTTTGCCAGACGTATGACCTGAAAAAATGGTCGAGGTTCAAGCCTCTTGTAATCAAGCTTACAAGAGGGAAAACAGAAACATCAAAAGGATTGATGTCTGTCAAGAGTATCATGCGGGATTTCCCGAAGATGATGGATTCTTGCGATGTTGATGTAGGAGACCACACATCACAAGATTCTAAAGGAGTGGTTACACACAATGAGGATAAATGTCTCCTGTGCAATATTCTCCGTGGAAAAACGGAAAAGGTAGAACACATCGTCTACCAGACTGACAACTTCTATGTTGTTCCTGGGACAGGAGCATTCTTTGAGGGCTATCTAATGATAGTACCTAAAAGACATGTCATGTCTTTCGCAAACTTAACCTGTACCGAGCTCGAAGAGTTCTACACTGTTCTGAATGACATCAGAACAATTCTTGAAGGAATCTACCATAAAAAGGTATTTGCCTTTGAATGTGGTTCTGGTAGAACTGGAGCAGGCAAGCATGAAACCTCAATCGTTCATGCACACTTCCATCTGGCACCTACAAAGATGCCTGTTCTAAAGGAAGTGCAGAAAAGTGGACTGAATCCTGCGTTGATTCAGAAAGAAGAACTGGAGCAATATGGAGAAAATCCATATATGCTCTATGTAGACCAAGAGGATAACTGGTTTATTTCCAGCAATCCTCAAGAGTACTACCCGCGACAGCATCCAAGACAGGTTCTTGCCGAGTATATGGGATGTTACGAACTTTATAACTGGCGAATTCATCCGTTTAGAGAGCGGATGGATGTGATTGCAAATGAATTCAGAGAATTCTGCTGGAATCACTTCAATGAACTTCCTGTTTGGGTTCAGGAATCAATTCAATTTCAAGATTGAAACCTAAGCTTGTCAAAAAATGTCAAAAACAGGAAAAAAATTAAGCTGTTGAGCTAAAAAATGAATTGGAAAAATTTTTCCGATTCATTTTTTTTAACATTAAGAATAAATTAAAAATAATTGACTAAAATAATAAAAGAGAAAATTATTTCTCGAAAAAACAAAAAGGAGTTTAATATGAAAGTTAAAGATTGTATGTGTGGAGACGTTTGTTGCGTAAAACCAGAAACTAATATATCAGAAGTTGCTAAACTTATGCAAAAAAATCACATAGGTTGTGTACCTGTATGTAATAATGAAAATTGTATAGTTGGTGTTATTACAGATAGAGACATAATTTTGCGTAGTGTAGCATGTGATAAAGATGCAAAAACAACAAAAGCAAGTGATATTATGACTTGTGATGTTTGTACTTGTGGAGAAAATGATGATTTATGTGATGCTGAAAGAAAAATGGCAACAAATCAAGTAAGAAGAATTCCAGTAGTAAAAAATGACAAGGTTGTAGGAATTTTAACATTAGGAGATTTAGCTCAAAACAGTGAAGAATTAGGAGACAGAAATATTTGTGAAACCATAGATGATATATGCGGTTGTGGTGGACAAGCAAAGAATAACTATTAAACTAAGAGCAGCTATTCAGCTGCTCTACATAGGTTGAAAAATAATTAGAATTTTGGGCTGTGTCAGATTTCATTTAAAACGCGGTTGCGCCCTTGCCTTTTAAATAAGATCTTCCTTGCCAAAATTTAATTCTTTTCCAACCAGGAGCGGTGTACTTTTAGAAAGGAATATTATTAAAGATGTCAAAAGATTTAAACTATATTTATAAAGTTTTGAGAAAAATATTAAATATAATTTTAATAATAGTTGGTGTATATCTGGGAATAAAAATGGCAGTTTTTTATATGCCATTTTTAATAGCATTTATTATATCATTGATGATTGAACCTGCAATAAAATACCTCATGAGAAAAACAAATATGACAAGAAAAATGAGTTCAATAATAATATTTATAATAGTATTTTCAATAATAATTGGAAGTATAGCCTGGGGAATAATTGCACTAATATCTGAATCAACCAATCTTCTACAAACATTGAATTTATACATAGACAAAGCATATACGCAAGTTCAAGAAATGGTGGGAAAACTTGCTATTACAAAAGTAAGTATATCAAGTAATATTGTAAATTTGGTACAAGATAGTTCAAAAGAAATATTACTAAAATTTTCATCATGGTTAACAGGCTTTTTAAATAAACTAATAGATATGATAACATCATTACCAACTGTTGGAATATACACAGTAATAACAATTTTAGCATTATATTTTATATGTACAGATAAAATATATATTTTGGATTTTATGGAACACCATATGCCTAAAAGATTGGTAATAAAAATTGGAACACATATAAAAGAAATTACCAAAAGTCTTGGGGGATATTTAAAAGCAGAAGCGATTTTAATACTTGTATCATTTGTAATATCTTTAATAGGTTTATATATTTTTAAGTTTGTAGGAATGAATATGAGATATCCACTATTAATAGCATTAGGAATAGCTTTTGTTGATGCATTACCAATTTTGGGGTCAGGTTCTGTAATGGTACCATGGGGAGTGTTATCTGCTTTAAATGGAGATTTCAGGCTTGGAATGTCAATAATAATTTTGTGGATAATAATGTCAATAGTTAGACAATTCTTAGAACCTAAAATTGTTAGTGGAAAAATAGGCATACATCCAATTTTTACTCTTATTGCAATGTATACTGGTTTTAAAATAATTGGAATTATGGGAATGCTAGTTGGACCAATAGTATTAATAATATTAAAAAATATATTTGCAACAGTGCTAGACCAAGGACTTACAAAGAGTTTGTTTGAAAAAATATAGAATAATTATAAAAAAAGCTCATACATTTTATTAAAGAAGATGAAATGGAGGGCTTTATGTTTATATATAATTTTAAAATAAGAGGTGGAATAGTACTAAGGCTGATATTAATATTATTATCAATTTTTATGTTAGCTGTCTTTTTACTTTGCATATATAGGATTTTTATAAAAAGTGGTAAATTTAAATTAAATGATGATATAAAATCAGGAAATATTACTAAAATAGAGGCTAGCAATTATACTAATATATTACAAGCAGTTCATGACAATCCTGATTCATATATTGGAATGAAAGTTAATTTTACTGGATATATGTATAGACTATTTGATTTTGATGAAGAACAGTTTGTCATAGCAAGAGACATGTTTATAAATAATGAGAAAACACAGACTGTTGTTGTGGGATTTTTGTGTCAATATAAAGATGCAGATGATTTTGAAAATGGTCAATGGGTTGATTTAACAGGTGTAATTGAAATGGGAAAATATCACAATAAAGAAATACCTATATTAAAAGTAATAAATATGGAAGAAACTCAGAAACCAGATAATGAATTAGTAAATCCTCCAGAAAATTCATATATACCAACAAGTGGGATATTTTAAAATAAGAACAAAAAATATTGGTTTACGTAAAAAATGAAATAAAAGTAGAAAAATGTCGAATTGCTATTGATTTACCAGCAAATTCAATGTATAATATAGACGTACGCATTTATAAAAAACTTGGAAATAATAATTTCAAGGAGTGATTTTATGGGAGCAAAGAGAGGTCTACATGTAGACATCACGGCATTGCACCAAGAGGTTACAGGTTCTTGCCTGTATGTCAGTGTGCATTACGCCGATGAACGGCATGTAAATTTCATTGTAGACTGTGGTCTCTTCCAAGAAGCGGCATACAATCATCTGAACACGGAACCATTTCCGTTTAGAGGTGAGAATGTCGAGTTTGCATTGATTACTCATAATCATGCAGACCATATGGGAAGATTACCAATGCTCGTCAAGAGCGGGTTTACAGGGAAGATTTATATGTCTGAACCCACAGCAAAGTTACTACCAATCGCAATCCAAAATTCTTATGCAATCATGAAGGAGGAGTATAAGAAACTCAACAAAAAGCCACTGTATGGAGATGAAGAAGTAGAAGCGGTCTATAACCAAACTTCTACACGCAAGTATGAAGATACAATGTATATTGATGAAAACATCAGCATTACATTCTTCAACAACGCACATCTTGTAGGTGCTAGTATGATACTAGTGCAGATTAGTGAAAGAGGAGAAAGGTCTATCAATATTCTCTTCACAGGAGACTACAAGAAAACGAACTTGCTTAAGCCGGCTAGCCGGTTATCTGAATGGGTACTTCGCAAGCAACTTACAGTTGTGACTGAGTCTACATATGGTACTACAAAATCTAGTGATGTAGAACATCACTTTGAAGCAGATGTTGAGGAGTTGGTTAAACAAAGAAAGAACCTACTTATCTCTGCAACAGCACAAGGAAGAGCACAGGAACTTCTTTATATATTAAAGAAGATGCAGGAGGATGGTAGATTAAGCCCAAAAGTCCAGATTGGACTTGACGGAACTCTTGCCCACAAATATACAGAACTGTATAGAAGTGGTATGCTCGAAGTCGACAAAGACAAACTTGACTTCTTACCTAGAAGTTTCCACAAGCTGTCTAAGGACAACAGAGAGGAATTCTATGCAAACAATATGCAAAAAATTATTGTCTGCACATCTGGCATGTTGGACCATGGACCAGCACAGATCTATCTGCCACGTGTTCTGGAAAGAACCGATTGGGCGGTGTACATCACATGTTACTGCCCAGAAACAACCTTTGGCTACAAACTCCAGCACGCCAAAGATGGCAGGATAAAACTCAGAGGCAAAGAAATAAAAATCAAGGCAAAAGTCTATAGCACGGCAGAATATTCTGCACATGCTAAAGCAGATGAAATTGAGGACTTCATCAAAAAGTTCCAGAACCCTGTTCTCGTGTTACTCAACCATGGAGACAGAAACGTATCTCGGCAATTTGCGCTCAATCTTGAATGTGATTGTGTTGCTAGAAGAGTGGAAGTCTTAGGACTTCACACAGTCAGAGTAGCAAACTTTGGCTGCGTGAAAGTTATGGGCTCTAAGCTCAAAGATACTTCTAAGAACTTTAGAAACGATAAGCCCAAGCTTTCGAAAAAGCAAGTGATGAAGAAAAGGAGAAGCCTCAAGCCAAAATTGAGAACATATAAAAAGCAAGGTTGGAGGAGATAGTAAACATAAAAATCAAGAGGAGACCCTAATTGGGTCTCCTTTTCGTAAAAAATTCGTAAAAAACCTTGAAAAAACAGATAAGTCGTGTTATATTATAATGGTATTAATGAAAGGAAGGATAGAAAGATGGGAATAATTAACACTATATTCAAGAGCTACAGCGAAAAAGAAGTAAAGAGAGTAATGCCAATAGTTGAGCAAATAAATTCATTAGAAGATGAAATGTCAAAACTTAGTGATGAAGAACTAAAAAATAAAACAAATAAATTAAAAAATGACTTAGGAGAAGGAAAAACACTTGATGAAATATTACCAGAGGCTTTTGCAGTTGTTAGAGAAGCTTCAAAAAGAGTATTAGGAATGAGACACTTTGATGTACAATTAATCGGTGGAATCATACTACACCAAGGTAGAATTGCTGAAATGAAAACAGGTGAAGGTAAAACATTAGTAGCAACATTACCAGTATATCTAAATGCACTTACAGGTAAAGGAGTTCACGTAATAACAGTAAATGATTACTTAGCAAAAAGAGATAGTGAATGGATGGGTAAACTATATAAATTCTTAGGATTATCAGTAGGTTTAGCAATAGCTGGAATGAACCCAGAAGAAAAACAAAAAGCATATGCATGTGATATAACATATGGAACAAACAATGAATTCGGTTTTGATTACCTAAGAGATAATATGGTAATATACCAAAATCAATTAGTTCAAAGAGGTTTAAACTATGCAATTGTCGATGAGATAGATAGTATATTAATAGATGAAGCAAGAACACCACTTATAATATCAGGTAGAGCAAACCAATCATCTGATTTATACAAAAAAGCAAATGACTTTGTAAAAAGATTAACTCCAAGAATAATAGTAGAAGAAGATGTAAAAGACGAAATACAAGCAGAAGATAATGAAAAATATGATTATATAGTTGACTTAAAAGCAAAATCAGCATCATTAACACAAAAAGGAATCAAAAAAGCAGAAGAATTTTTCAGATTAGAAAACTTCAATGATATAGAAAACTCTACAATAGTACACCATGTAAACCAAGCATTAAGAGCACATGGAGTTATGAAAAAAGACATAGACTATATCGTAAAAGATGGAGAAGTACTAATAGTAGACGAATTCACAGGTCGTATAATGTATGGAAGAAGATATAATAATGGATTACATCAAGCAATAGAAGCAAAAGAAGGTGTTAAAATTGCAGATGAATCAAAAACATTAGCAACAATCACATTCCAAAATTACTTCAGAATGTATGATAAATTATCAGGTATGACAGGTACTGCTATGACAGAAGAAGCAGAATTCGAAGAAATCTACAACTTAGACGTTATATCAATACCAACAAACAAGCCAATGATAAGAAAAGATCAACATGATGTAATATACAAAAATGAAAATGCTAAATTTAGAGCTATTGTTGAAAGTATAAAAGAAAGTCATGCAAAAGGACAACCAGTTCTAGTTGGTACAGTTTCAATTGAAAAATCTGAAAAATTAAGTGCTATACTTAGAAAAGAAGGAATTAAACATGAAGTATTAAATGCTAAATTCCATGAAAAAGAAGCTGAAATTATTGCTCAAGCTGGAAAGTTCGGAGCTGTAACAATAGCAACAAACATGGCAGGCCGTGGTACTGATATTATGCTTGGTGGAAACAGTGAATATCTTGCAAAACAAGAAATGAGAAGAAACAAAGTTCCAGAAAACTTAATAGAAGAATCAAACACTTATTATGAAACAGATGACCAACAAATATTAAGAGCAAGAGAAGACTTTAAAAAACTAGAAGAAAAATATGCTAAAGAAATAAAAGAAGAAAAAGAAAAAGTAATTGAAGCTGGAGGATTAAAAATAATTGGTACAGAAAGACATGAATCAAGAAGAATTGATAATCAGCTTCGTGGACGTAGTGGACGTCAAGGAGACCCAGGAGAATCAAAATTCTATATAGGATTAGATGATGATTTAATGAAAATCTTTGGTGGAGATGCTATAACAAACATGTATAATAGAATGGGCGTAGATGAAAACACACCAATTCAAAATAGAGCTATAACTAGAGCAGTAGAATCTGCACAAAAGAAAGTTGAAGGCAGAAACTTCAGCATCAGAAAAAATGTATTAAAATATGATGATGTAATGAATGCACAAAGAGAAATAATCTACAAACAAAGAAGACAAGTTCTTGATGGAGAAAACTTAAGTGACAGCATCAAAAAAATGATAGAATCATTATCAGAAGAAGTTGTGTTAACATACTTTGGTAGTGAAGGCGAAGAAATTAATGTAGAATCATTAGACACAGATATAAGAAATATATTTGGTATAGAAATGCTAGACTTTATAAAAGAAAACTCAAAAGATTCAAATGCAATAATTTCTAAATTACAAGAATTAGCATTAAACAAATATGCTGAAAAAGAAACTGAAATTGGTAGCGAATACCTAAGAGAACTTGAAAGAGTAGTTATGCTTAAAGTAGTTGACCAAAAATGGATGGATCATATAGACAGCATGGATGAATTAAAAAATGGTATTGGCTTACGTGCATATGGACAACAAGACCCTGTTGTAAAATACAGAATTGAAGGAATGGAAATGTTTGAAGAAATGGTTCTTGACATTAAACATGATGTTGTTCAAATACTTATGAATCTTCGTAAACAAGAAGATGTAAAAAGAGAACAAACAGCTAAAATCACAGGAGCAGCTCTACAAGCTATAAATAGTGTAGACTCTGGAGAACAAATAAAATCAGATGTAAACAGAACAGTTGTAAACAAAGAACCAAAAATTGGTAGAAATGACCCATGCCCATGTGGAAGCGGCAAAAAGTACAAAAACTGTTGTGGAAGAAATCAGTAATATCAATACTTACAGAGATTAAATAAGTAAACATAAATATGAAAATACACCAAATTGTTTGCATTTTGTTTGCAAAATGTTTTCATACTATAAACTTAAAACTATGAAATACTTGAAAAATAAGGATATTTGCCTATGCAAACAAAGTGAATACAAATAATAAAAATGTTATCATTCGTGATAGCATTTTTTGTTTACATTCGAAAAATGAAAGGAGAAATAAAAAATGTCGAATGTAACAATTCAAAAGAGGGAGAATTTCTATCAATATAAATTTGAAATTGCAAAAGTTGATGGAAAAAGAAAATTTTTAAGTAAGTCAGGATTTAAAACAAAATCAGAAGCAGAGAAAGAAGGTATACTTGCATACAATGATTATTTAAACACAGGTAATTCATTTTCAGCAAGTGATATGAGTTATTCAGATTTTTTAGATTATTGGATTGAGAATTATTGTTATATCAATTTAAAATATCACACTATAGTAAGAAACAAGAAATTAAAATTATAAATGTACATGCTGAAATAGACGTTGCTCTAACAGAAGTTAAATTGGTGTTTCTAAAAAATAATGGTGTTTTTGAAGGTACAGATTCTTGTAAATATCCATTTAAAGTAATTCATTATGAATTAGGCATACCATGCAGATTTCACGATTTTAGAGATACACATGCGACTAAATTAATTGAATCAGGTGCAGATATAAAAGCTGTTTCAAAAAGATTAGGACATAGGAATATTGATATTACTTATAATATTTATGTAAGAGTAACTGAGAAAATGGAAAATGAAACTGCAAATAAATTTGAAAAAATATGTAAGTGTTTGTAATGGGGGGAGAAATAGATGGATAAAGTAAATAATGTGATAGATATATTAAAAGATATGACTTTTATAAATAAATTAAGATTTGGAGTTTGTGCATTTTCAAGTAATTATTTGAATTTAAAATATGACAAAAATAAATATTATAAACAATATGATGGACTACTAAGAGAATGGGATGATGAATATTCTAAAAGTTTTTTGGATGCAAGAAAATACCCAATAATTTTATTTGTATTAGCTAAAATGATGGAGATGAATGAAGGAGAGAAAAATCAAGTAATAATGTGGTTTATAAATAATATATAAAGTTTTGTAGAAGCAGAAATGCTTCTATTTTTTTTGATTTTTTTAAAATTAATGTCCCCTTTTTAGATTTTTTTGTGCTGTTCATTATAGAAGGAAAAATTTTTTTATAAAAATGTAACCTTTTTGAAGTTTCATTTCGCTTTTATTTATAGAGGGATATAAAACTTTTTAAAAGCACATTGAAAATTTAATATTTAAATCATTAAATACAAATAATGAAACTCTTACATAGTCATAGAACGAGCGAGATAATAACCGTCCCACGCAATGAGTGTAACCTTGCATAGCTTCTTAAATGAATTATGTAGCAAATATTCTTTTTCTAGAAGTTATTTTAAAAATATATTAAAAGTAATGAAAGGTACTTTTAGAGAAGCAACAAATGTATATGGATTTATAAGATATAATCCTAGTTTAACATTAAAACTGCCTAAAATAGAAGATAGTAGTGACTTTAAAAAACATTTATATACACAAAATGAAATCAATAAAATTTTAACAAGATTTAGAGATGATGATGTATTTACCTGTGCATTTATCACAAGTTGTTTTACAGGAATGAGACCAGGAGAATTATGTGCATTAACTTGGGAAGACATTGATTTTGAAAATAAAGTAATAAATGTTAAACATTCTGTATTTGATAAGAAAAAGAATGAAAATGGTAGGTGGTATATTGGCACAACAAAAACTAAAAGTGGAGAAAGACAGATTCATATTAGTCCAACACTTATGAAGGCTTTAGTAAATTTTAAGAATAGACAAATTGAATTAAGGCTTTTATATGGTAAAGATTATAAGTATTATCATTTAGAAGAAATGAAAAATCAGTATGGAAAAGTATTGGAATATCAAATAGTGGAAAATCAATCAAATATTTTATCAATTAAACCTGCTAATATGATTTTTACAAGAGATAATGGTAAGTATTGTGGTACAGATATTATAAAATACCCATATAAAATAATTCATGATGAGTTAGGAATAGAAAATTGTAGATTTTATGATTTAAGAGGAAGTTATGCGACTACAATTTTAAGAAATGGTGTAGAAATACGAGATGTTGCAGATGTATTAGGACATAAAGATATTGAAACTACAGAGAACTATTATATTTCAAGTACAGATGAAACAAGAAAAAATGCAACTGATTCTTATGAAAATGCAATAAATTTAGATGTTATTAAAGAAATTATAGAGTATAAAATTTCAATATAAATAATATAGTAAGATTTTGTTATATAATTAGAGAGTTAGTTGATATAATTAGCTCTCTAAAAGATTTTAAACGAACGAGATTTTGTTGTAAAAAAGTAAATTTTTTGATATAATGTTTTCGAAAATGATATGAAGAATTATTTGGAAAAATTTAAAGTAACGATATAGTGAAGAAAGCTGCTAGAAGATGTTAGAAAAATATATAGAAGTAATAAAGCCATATATTATAGAATTATTTAAAAATGATTCAAGTGGGCATGATATAAGTCATTTAATAAGAACAATGAATATTGCTTTGAATTTATGTAAAAAAGAAAATGGTGACGAATTAATTGTTGGTATTTCGGCATTTATGCATGACATACATAGAATAATGCAAAATGAAACAGGTAAATTTGTATCTCCAAAGGATTCGTTACCTAAAGTAAGAGAAATGTTAAGTAATACTGATTTATCAGAGGATATTATCAACAAAATTTGTTATTGTATAGAATATCATGAAATATATAATTGGAACGGAAATAATATTTATGATATAAATACATTAATATTGCAAGATGCTGATAATTTAGATGCAATAGGTGCAATTGGAATTGGGAGAACATTTAGTTATGGTGGTGCACATAATGTAAAAATGTACGACGAGAATAGTCCGTTGGAAACTTTAGAAAAATATTCTGAAGAAAAAGGAGATGATCCATCAACTATACATCATTTTTATCACAAGTTATTTAAACTTGCTGATAATATGAATACAAAATCTGCTAAAGAACAAGCAAAATATAGAACGGAATATATGAAAAACTTTGTTAATGAGTTTTTAGAAGAATGGAATGGAGTGAAATAAAATGATTGATACTGGATTTTTATATGCAGAAGATAATCATAGAATTTTTATAAATTCTTGTTTAGGTTGTACAGGAGGTTGCAAATATTGTTATTTGGCAAAAAGTGGATATGATAATAATTCAAAGTTAAAAGTAAAAAAAGCTGAAGAAATATTAAGCGAATTAAATAAAAGTGGTTTTGAAATTTCTGAAAAAACATTAATCACATTAGGATGTTTTTCAGAATGTTGGGATGATGAAAATAAATCTGAAACCATAAAATTAATAAAATATTTTTTACAAAAAGGAAATCAAGTTCAGTTATCTACAAAAAAAGAAATTTCAACAAATGAAATGGCTGATATACAAAATTTTATAAAATATTACGGCCAATTGGTTGTATTTCTTAGTTCAGCGACAATAAGTAAACATTCTTCAGTTGAGCCTAATACAGATGAACCTCAAAAAAGATTTAGAACATTTAGATTAAAAAAAGAATTAGGTATACCAACAGTATTATACATAAAACCTGTATTACAGGGGATTACAATAAATGATGTTGAAGAATATAAAGAAGTTATAAGGAACTATGGAATTCAAGATGTAGTTGTAGGTAGTTTATTTACTGAACAACAAAATAGTGAAACTGTACATTTTTCAAATGAAAATAAATTATTTTATAATCCTGTTTCAGATGAAGAAGTAATAAAAAGGCAATTATCTGAATGTGCTAGAGTTTATACAAGAAGTTCGCAAGTAATGCAGGAATATAGAGAAAAAGAATTAAGCGAAAGGTAAGAAAGGAGAATTTTTATTATGAATGATTCAAATGGAGACATTATAATATATCAAACAGAAGATGGTTTAACAAAAATAAATGTTAAAATTGAAAATGAAACAGTATGGTTATCACAACAACAGATGGCAGAACTGTTTAGTACATCAAGAACTAATATTATAGAACATATAAACAATATTTATGAAGAAGAAGAATTAGATAAGAATTCAACCTGTCAGAATTTCCGACAAGTTCGAAAAGAAGGCAACAGAAATGTTACAAGAGAAATACCTTTTTATAATTTAGATATGATAATTTCTTTGGGATATAGAATAAAATCTAAAGTTGCAACAAATTTTAGAAAATGGGCAACAGAAAGATTAAAAGAATATATGATTAAAGGCTTTACAATGGATGATGAAAGACTTAAAGGAAATGGTGGAGGTAATTATTGGAAAGAATTACTTGCTAGAATTAAGGATATTAGGTCATCAGAAAAAGTATTATATAGACAAGTTCTAGATTTATATGCAACAGCAGTAGATTATGATCCAAAAGATGAAAAATCAATTAAATTCTTTAAAATTGTTCAAAATAAATTACATTATGCAACTCATGGACATACAGCATCAGAAGTAATATATGAAAGAGCAGACGCAGATAAACCATTTATGGGGTTAACAACATTTAAAGGTGATATTCCAGTATTAAGTGATGTTGTAATTGCTAAAAATTATTTAAGTGAAAATGAATTGAAAGTTTTAAATAATTTGGTATCAGGATATTTTGATTTTGCTGAAATTCAAGCAATAAGACATAATCCAATGAATATGGAAGATTATATTAAACATTTAGATATGATACTTTCTTCTACAGGAGAAAAATTATTAACTGGAGCTGGGAAAATAAGTCATGATAAAGCACTTGAAAAAGCAAAAACAGAATATAAAAAATATCAAGTAAAAACTATTAGCCCTGTAGAGCAGGAATATTTAAATACTATAAAAGAAATTAGTAAAGAAATAAAAAAAGAAGAAAATAATAATTAATTTAAAGAGAAAGGATTTATGTGATAAAAAAACATTAAACTATGTGAAATTTTTTCGAAAATTTAATATATAATCTAGACAAAAAATGAATAATATTGTAAAATTTAAAACATATGAAAGACAAATAACGATGTAGACAATGTCGCCAATTTGTCGCCAAATAAAAAATATTTATTAGTAAAATAAGTACAACAAATACAAATAATATAGATATTTCAAAAACTGAAACACGAGTAAATACAAGTAATACAGATAATATTTATAGTAGTATAAATATTAGTAAAACTCGAACATGCGGAAGTGGCAAAAAGTACAAAAACTGTTGTGGAAGAAATCAGTAATATCAATACTTACAGAGATTAAATAAGTAAACATAAATATGAAAATACACCATTTACATAAATTATTTGCCAACCGTGAAAATTTATGTTAAAATAAAAAAAGTTTTAAGAGTATATCTAAAAAAATAATTAAATTTTGAGCGATATAGGATAACCTAGATAGATGGTTATTTACACTGTGTATAGATTTTAAAAGTCTTGCAAAGGAGTCTTAATAGGATTTCTTTGTGAGGCTTATTTTTATAAGGAGGAAAGTGATAGGAATGAATAAAATACAAGATGAACTAGAATTAGTGTTTCCAACGCCAGAATATAAAACTCAAGTTGAAGAATATCTACAAGAATTTTTTGATAATGGAGAGTATGAAATTGCAGGAGATGGTGGATTAGACAGAATTAAAAATTTTGAAGAATGGCTACTAAAAGTACAAAAGGATTTATCAGAAGAAAGTATTGAAGATAATAGGATTCCTGCAACATTATATTTAACAGTAAGAAAATCTGATAATAGAGTTGTTGGAAATTTACAAATCAGACATAAATTAAATGAAAAATTATTACAATATGGAGGACATATAGGCGATAGTGTAAGACCATCTGAAAGAAGAAAAGGTTATGCTACAGAGCAAATAAGATTGGCATTAAAAAAATGCAAAGAATTAGGTATTGATAATGTTTTAATGGGTTGTCATAAAACTAATATAAGCTCTGCAAAAAGTATTATAAATAATGGTGGAATTCTTGAAAATGAAGTATATATTGGTAATGAATTAGTGCAAAGATATTGGATTAGTTTGAATAAAAGATATGCTAATAGGCATGTTACTGGAAAATCACAAAATACATTATATAAAATTAATTCAGTAGCAAGCAATGAATTTACAGGAGATATTTGTTATTACCATTTTAAAGAGATTATTAATAAAATTACGATACCCAATGGTAAATGTTTTTTGGACAATGGATACAAATGGATTGAATTTTATGATTATAATTCAAAAATAAAATTAACAGCTATATATGATGAAAATAGTCAAATTGTAGAATGGTACTTTGATATTGCAAGAAAAATAGGAAAAGAGAATGATGTACCATATGAAGATGATTTATATCTAGATGTTGTTGTAACTCCTACAGGAGAAATAATTTTACTTGATGAAGATGAACTTCAAGGTGCATATAATAGACTAGAAGTAAATAAAGAAGAGTATGATATGGCTTATAATGAAGCAAATCAACTAATGAAAAAATTAGAGAATAATAAAAATAAACTAGAAGAATTTACAAATAGATATTTAAAAGAATTTCAAGATAAATAAAAAAGAAAGAAGTGATAATATATGAAATATTTTAAAAAATTAATAGGAGATAGAATATATTTATCTCCAAGAAATAGTGAAGATATAGAAGTATTCACAGAATGGTTAAATGATTTTGAAACAACAGATTATTTAGGAAGAAGCGGAATACTTACTTTGTAGATGGAAAATATTATGATTCAATTGAAATGGATATTTTAAACGAAGAATTTAATGAAGACTGTATTAGAAATAAAAATATATAGGAGGATATGTGATGAATGAAATAGAAATTATACAACCCAAAATAGAAAATCGAGTTGAAATAAATAATTTAGCTAAACAAGTACATAAACTACATGTTAATTGGAATTCAGATATGTTTTTGGATGTTGAGCAAGTAATACCTATAGAAAGACTGGAAAAATTACTTGAAACAGAAAGTATATATATTGCTAGATTAGAAAATAAAATTGTTGGATATATAATTATAGATATAAAAGAAAAAGATAATGGGTTTATGAGATATAGGAAAATATTGAGCATAGATACTTTATGTATTGATGAAAAATTTAGAAGGCAAGGAATTGGTACTAAAATGTTAGAATTTGCAAAAAGATTAGGAAAAGAAAAAAATTGTACTGATATGCATTTAAATGTAAATCCAAATAACAAAAATGCGATTAAAGTATATGAAAACTTTGGAATGAAAGTTAATAATATATCATATATGATGAAATTATAAATCTTATTGCTTTTATAAATTTTATTGGCAAAAATGATTGATAATTAGCATAAAAATGGGTTATTATGAATATAATAGAAATAGATATTTAATATCTATTTACAGTTAAAAAATCAGGTGAACCCTACCAACAAGTGGGAGCTGTAAAATCAAAAGGTGGAGATCTAGATCTTTACCTTTTATATTTTTTAGGAGGAAAAAATGAAACTATATGCAGTAACAGATGAATATATAGATTATTTAAGACAATTTGATTATAAAGTTTATGACAATAAAGAAGATAGAAGATAGAAGAAAAGTAATGAGAAAATATTTGGGTATAGTTTTAACAATAAATGAAATGAAATATTATATACCAATGTCATCTCCTAAAAAAGTGATTATAAAGATAATCAAATAAGAAAATCTATTGTTCCTATTGTAAGAATTGTATCAAATGAGGAAGTCGATAATGTACCAGTTTTAAAAGGAACATTAAGAATTAGTAATATGATACCTGTTCCAGATATTGAATTGATATTATATGAACCTAAATATGAAAGAAACAAAAATTATAAGATATTAGTTGAAAAGGAACTTGAATTTATTGGGAAAAATGAAGAAATGATAAAGAAGTATGCAAGTATCATATATAATCAAAAAATTAATAATTATGATGTATCTTATATAAAAAATGTTGTAGATTTTAAGTTATTAGAAGAAAAATGTAAGGAATATAAAAGCAACAATAATTAAAAAATTTAATATGGGCATTGTATTTTTTATAAAATTATTATATACTAATTTCATAAATCGAATGTAAACATTGTTTGCATTTTGTTTGCAAAAAATAAGAAAACATATACAAAATAAATACTAATAATACAATAAATATAAATGGCTATAATCCATGATATTATTAATATAGATAGTATTTTATAGTATTGATAATACAGAAATAAAGTCTTCTTGTGGAAGCGGCAAAAAGTACAAAAACTGTTGTGGTAAATAACCTCGCAAACCCTTATAAAATAAGGAATTGATAAAAATAGAAAAGATGATAAATTTGTCCACAGATGACAATTGTCCACGAATTGTCAACATGATTATTAAAGAATTTGGAGAGATTAGTACATGTTTCAAAATGGAACATGAGGGTAATGGTGGAAGAAATTATACAATACATTTTGCAAGTAAAAATAATTGTAAAATGTATTGACTAATGGGCGCATTTTTGATATTATAATTTTGAAATAATTCTATGTTTAAAATATAAAAGGATGGAAATAATAAATTCGAAGGAGAAAATGTAGATGGAAACCAGAATTGAGAAGATAAGCTTTGAAACCCTTGGGGCTGTACACACACACACACACAATCACTTTTAAGCGTTGAAGAAAAAAAGCAAAAAAGTAAAATAAATAAATTTAATAGAGATAGCGGAAAAAGCATAAAAATTTTATGCCGTTTTTTGCTGTCTTTTTATGTTGTAAAAAATTATAAAAATTTAAGAAAGATTGGAGTGTTGATTTGTTATGGGTAAAAGGAAACAGAGAAAAGAGGAGAAAGAAAGTGTAAATAAAATAAGTGACTTAGAATTTATGTATTTAGCATATGGAAAGAAGGCGTTTGTCATACCAATAATAATAGCCATAATATTAGGTGTTGTTATATGGGGAATTGTGTATAATGCAAGAAAAGATAATGCACCACAGGAAAGTGCTGATAATCAAAAGGAGCAGATAAATTATATATGGGGAGAAATAAAACCTGGAAAGAGAAATACAAATAATTTCACAACAGTAAGAAGCTCAGATGGAGTCGACGTACCAGTACCAACAGGATATACTGCTTCTTCTGCATCAGATGAGAAATCTGTAAATGGGGGATTTGTAATATATGAAGGAACTGATGCTGTAACAGATAGTAATCAATGGGAAGCTCAATGTAGTAGAAATCAATATGTATGGATACCAATAGCAGAAGTAAGTGATATGTATTGGAGAGATCAGACAACAGGAAAGAAATATGGAACTTGGTATAATTTTGACAAAAGTGCAACAACATATGTTAAAGGCGCTAATCGTTCATACGAGCCACAAATAACAAGATATGACAAACAATCAACATATTTAACTCAATATTTAAATGGAATGTCAAGAGAAGATTTCTTAATGGAGATGGAGATAGATTTCGATAAAATGTTAAATAGTGTAGCAACATATGGAGGATATTATATAGGAAGATATGAAACAGGAGACCTAAGCCAAGCAACACCAGTAGTAAAGAGAATGAATACTGACTTAGTAAAACAAACCTGGTATACAATGTGGAAAAAAGCAAGAAAGTTATCAGGAACAAGTGCAGGAGTACAGATGATATGGGGAATACAGTGGGACGAAACATTAAAGTGGTTAATTGATACAGGAGAGAAGACATATGCAGAAATAGCATCAGATTCAACAAGTTGGGGAAATTATAAAAATAATAGTTTCACATATTATACAAACACATCAAAGAGCACAACATCAAAGCCATCAGGAACTGGAAAAAGCATCCCAAGTGGAGCATATGAAGGAGCAAATGCAAACAATGTTTTTGATTTAGCAGGAAATGTAAGAGATTGGACATTAGAGTCCGATGATTCCGGTACTGGCAGTTATAAGTACAATCGTGGTGGCAAGTACGACGACTACGGCGACGACAATCTAGTGGCTTACCGCGACAGCAGCTTTCCTTACTTAGGCAAGAGTTACATCGGGTTACGCTGCAGCTTATTCATTAAATAGTCATTACTATATTATGCAAACTAACAGCTTTATGCAAATCAATCAACCCTTCACCATGTCATTATCCATTCACAAGTACCATCAAATCAAGTTAATATAAAATAATTTAATAAATATAAATCTACTATTTAAACCACATCGCAGCATAACTACAGCAGGTGCATATGAACTAACAAACTCAACATAAAACAAGAACAAAAAACATTTGACATATATAAATATTTGTGTTAATATAAATATATAAAAAGAATAAGAGCTTGCGCCCTTATTCATGGTTGGTTTGAGATTTATCCTCTTTCGGATAGATCTCTATTTTTCTCTTTTCGGAACTGTATTTGAATATGTACTTGTTTCTTGAACAAATATATATCAAAAAGCCAATTCCTCCAAAAGAAACTAATTTCATTAATAGATGTTCTATTAAATCCATTGAGTTTACCTCCTTCCTTTGTATTTACATTTAAGCCATAATTAGCATAAATGCATAGATTAATAGGCTACATGCATAGCTTACCAATCTATGCACTTATGCCAGAAGTCGGCAAATACTCTTTTCAACCACACGAGAATTATAACATGGACGAAAAGCCAGGTCAACCTTTTTTCACAATTTACATAAAAAGTTCAAAAAGGTATTACAATTTAGAAAAATAGATGTTGACATAAGTATAATTT
>CAKPSX010000010.1 GCA_934184665.1 uncultured Clostridia bacterium
GCTGGAGGATATACAATGTATAGACCAACAGAAGATAAATCATTTATGTCAAAAACAGAAATGGAAGAAAATATTGTTTCACTTCTTGGTGGTAGAGTCGCAGAGGCAATAATATTAAATGATATATCAACAGGTGCAAGTAATGATATAGAAAGAGCATCACAAATAGCAAGAAATATGGTTACTAAATATGGTATGAGCGAAAGAGTTGGTGCAATCACATTTGGCGGAGGCCAAGGAGAAGTATTTTTAGGTAGAGATTTTGCACAAACAAAAGACTACTCAGAAGAAACAGCAGGAATTATAGATGAAGAAGTAAAAAGAATAGTTGATATAGCTTATAGTAGAGCAAGAGATATATTAACAGAACATGTAGATAAACTTCATGCAGTAGCAGGAATTCTACTAGAAAAAGAAAAAATCGAAGGCGATGAATTCGAAAGAATTTTCCAAAACGGATAAAAACAAAATAAAAAGAAGTAGCAGAAATATGTATTAAACACAAAAAGCTACTTCTTTTTCCTATCAAAAAGAATCTATTTTAGATATTGAAAATAACAAAGTAATATAGTAAAATAATTACATATAAATCAAAAGAATATCCGAAAAAAAGAAGTAATAAAATTACTTAAAGATATACCAAAAGGATATTAATTGAAAATAAAGAAAGGGGAAAAATAATGAAAAATTTTGGAAATGTGCTATGGGGAATAGTATTAATCGTAGTAGGTTTAATTGTTGGAGGAAATGCACTTGGAATTATAGATGTAAGCGTATTTTTTGATGGCTGGTGGACATTATTTATTATTGTGCCTTGTTTTATAGGATTATTTAAAGAAAGAGAAAAAACATGGAATATTATAGGATTATTAATAGGAATAGTTTTATTATTATGTTGCCAAAGTATATTAAACTTTGATATAATTTGGAAATTAGGATTTCCATTAATATTGATAATTATAGGAATATCATTTATTTTTAAAGATACATTTGATAGCAAAGTAAATGAGAAAGCAGAGAAGTTGAATGACAGTAAGAAGGAAGATAAAGTAGATTCTCAAAAACAAGATTAATAAAAAATAAAATGGTAATAGCTCAAAACAGGCAATTTTATAAGAAATTATAAGGTTGTCTGTCAAATTTATCTATTGACAAAAACGTGTAAATGTAGTAATTATATAGTATGAAAAACAAAAGAGAGAGTTGAATAAGGTTGAGAAAAATCAGTGCAAGATTTTTTCCAACCAAGTTTGTGCCTCAAGGAAGGAATGTGAAAAAATATGATGAAAATACAAGAGATGGCGATAATATTTGTAATAATAATGTTGCCTATTTCAATTATTCTTTCTGCATATACGCAATTTCAAATACAGACATTAAATAATCAAATATTATATGATACAAAACTCACATCATCTACATTTGATGCAATTAAAGCATTTCAATTAAATACAGCAAATAGTACATTACAAGATATATCAGATTCGAAAATAAGAGATATAGAAGCATCTGTAAAAACATTTAAAAATTCTATGGTTTCAACATTTAGATTAAATGGTTATACAGAAGATGATTTAAATAATTACATACCAGCATTAGTATATACAATGTATGATGGATTTTATATATATTCGCCTTATGAAAATACAGTTGATAGTACGGGAACTGTGAAAACTACTTCAGGAGATACGATATATGGCTTAAAACCATATATTTCATACAGTTGTAGATATGTAAGAGGTACTACTGATGTAGTAATAACATATACTTTAGACAATTACATAACAATTCAAGGAATGGTTAATGGAACTTATACAAATAAAAGTGGATATTTAATTGATAACATAGATGTTGGAACAAGTGTAACATATAATACTGTTACAATAGATGACACGGAAACCATGAAAGAATATGTGCCAGATGCAGGTGGAGATATAAAAGAATATCAATATGTGAAATATAATGGAACAAAATACTATTATGACCACGAAGATGCAAATAATCAGATATTCTATTATGCAAATGGAACCTTTACACAATATGCAAAAAATTCTACTGAAAATATAGAATTTTTAAAAAGATATAATATAAAAAATGACTCTAATAAAGAATCTATTACGTATGAAGGATTTAATGGACAGCAAAGCAAAGAATATGTTTATGTTATATACGATGGTGTAAAATATTATTATGATGAAGATGCATATAGTTTCTTTTATTATCAAAATGGTAGAAGATATCAAATAAAAGGGGACAAAACCTATAATGACATGAAAGAAGCAATAACCAATAATAGTTCTGCAAAAGATTATTATATAGAAGCACAGGAATTTACAAAGTATGTTGAAGATAATTTAGGTGAGTTAACATTTGAAAATGCACGTGAATATACAATAAACGAAAATGGAACAATAGAAGATGAAGGTCCAATTTGGCCAGAGAATAAAAGAAAAATATTTCCCAAATATACAGGAATAGCAACAGATATAAATATAGAAAACAAATCATCTAATTTCAATCAACACAGATTAGAAGTTATAAGACATACAATAGAGAAAAACTTATCAATAGCAATAAAAAATTATAATACTTATTCATCAGTACAAGATATCGAATTCCAAATGCCTAAATTAAAAGAACAAGAATGGGATTTAGTAATGAACAATATATCATTAATAAGTTTTGTACAAGGGTTAGATATAGGTGGCAAAATTTATAATGGATATGCTATAGTAAATAACACAGAGAGTAAAGAAGTAGTACAAGAAGGTAGAATATTTATTTTAGGAGCAGATGGTTATTATCATAAAATTGGTGATAGATATTTAGAAGAGAATGCTGATAATGTAGTTACAAGTAAACCTGCAGGTAGACTTAATTTAGATTTCAAAAGACAGAATATGACAATAGAAGGAACAAATCAAACAATTTATTATTATCCAGTAAAATATGATTTAAATAATTCATATAAAGGCTCATATGATAGTATTGTTACTCAAAATAATGTGGAAGATGTTAATGATATATATAAATATGTAAGTGACAAAAATTATAATCTAAAAAAAGCATTTTATATGGCAATAGCAAGAGAAAGAGAAGCTACATATAAATCAGCAACTACAAGTGTAAAATAAATAATAAAAATAGTAATAATGAAAGGGATGTATTAAAAAATGAACTATGCAGATATAAAAACAGTAGATATAGCAAATGGAAGAGGTGTCAGAGTATCTTTATTTGTTAGTGGATGTAATCACCATTGCAAAGGATGTTTTAATCCACAGGCATGGGATTTTGAATATGGAAAAGAATTTTCAAAAGAAGCTGAAAATAAGATTATAGAAGAATTAGAACATCCATATGTTGCAGGATTATCTATTCTAGGTGGTGAACCACTAGAATATAATAATCAAAAGGGGATATTACCATTAGTAAAAAAAGTAAAAGAAAGATTTCCTGATAAAGATATATGGTGTTACACTGGATATACGTTTGATGAAGATGTAACACAAAATATGTTTAACAATTGGGATGAAACAAAAGAATTAATGTCTTATATTGATGTTATAGTTGATGGTAAATTCCAAGAAGATAAAAAAGACTTGAATTTAAAATTTAGAGGGTCAAGTAATCAAAGAATAATAGATGTACAAAAATCATTAAAAGCACACAAAGTAATTCCATATGAAATATAGCAAAATGCTTGACAACACATATGCAAATAATGTATAATATGTAGCGTATATAAGGATGATAAAACGAAATCCCGCATACAGTGTTCTAAACGCCGGAAGGAGGGGAATATTAATGTCAGAGATAAAAGTTAATAATGGTAATATAGAAGATGCACTAAAAAGGTTTAAAAGACAATGTGCAAGAAATGGGGTTCTTCAAGAAGTTCGCAAAAGAGAACATTATGAAAAACCAAGTGTAAAAAGAAAAAAGAAATCAGAGGCAGCTAGAAAAAGAAAATTTTAATTAAATAAAAGCTTTATGTAGTAATTTTGCTATATAAAGCTTTTTTGCGTATAATAATAAATTTATTGCACTACTTAAAAAAGAATAAAAATATACTTGAATAATAAATACAAAATATATTATACTATATGAGAAAGGAATGATGCAAAGTGAAGTATAAGGAAAAAGAAATAAAAAAAGGAATGAAAGTACATTTAATTCAAACACAAAAATTTAAAACAAACTTAATAGCCGTATTTTTAACAGTACCTATAAATAGGAAGACTGTAACAAAAAACTCATTACTTTCTGCGGTATTAAGAAGAGGTAGTAAAAATATGCCAACATCAACACAAATAAGCCAAGAATTGGAAGAAATGTATGGTGCAAGTTTTGATAATGGAATAGATAAAACAGGAGACAATCAAATATTAAAATTTTATATAGAATCAATAAATGATAATTATCTTCCGCAAAATGATGAAAATATGTTGAAAATTAGTATAGATAAATTGCTAGAAATAGTATTTAATCCATTAACAGAAAATGGTATATTTAAAGAAGAATATGTCAATCAGGAAAAAGAAAATATAAAAAGAATAATCGAAGGAAAATCAGATAATAAAGCCAGATATGCTTTTGATAGATGTATAGAAGAAATGTATAAAGACGAGCCATATGGACTATATAAATATGGATATATTGAAGATTTAGATAATATAGATGCAAAAACATTATATGAACATTATGAAAAAGTAAAAGCTGAAAGCAAAATAGATATATTTATTTCTGGTAATGTAGAAGATTCAGATTCGAAACTAGTAGAAGAAAACGAAAATATCAAAAAAATGAATGAAAGAACTCCAAACTATGATATAAGTAATTTAGAAGAAAAAGAAGCGAAACAAGAAAGAACAGTAAAAGAAGAGATGGATGTTACACAAGGTAAAATTGTAATTGGAATGGATTTACATTTAAAAAATGAAGATCAAAAATATGATGTTTTAGTTTACAATGCAATATTAGGTGGTTCAGCTAATTCAAAAATGTTCCAAGAAGTAAGAGAAAAGGCAAGCCTAGCATATACTGCTGGTTCAAGCTATATTAGATATAAGAGTAATATATTTATAAAATGTGGAATTGAAATTAAAAATTATGATAAAGCAATTGAAATTATAAGAAAACAATTACAAGACATGGAAAATGGAGTATTCTCAGATGAAGATATAGAAAATGCGAAAAAAGGAATAATATCATCAATAAAAAGTATTGATGATGAACAAGATACTGAAATAACATATTTTTTCGGTCAAGAGTTAACAAATAACAAAATCTCATTAGAAGATTATATTCAGAAAATACAAAATGTAACAAAAGAAAATATTATTGAGATTGCAAAATCAATCACAATTAACACAATATATTTCTTGAGAAATTTTGAAACAACAAAGGAGGCACAATAATGCAAGTAATAGAGAATTTAAAAGTAAAAGAAAAGGTCTATACAGAAAAACTTGAAAATGGTTTAACAGTAATGATAATTCCTAAAAAAGGATTTCAGAAAAAATATGTGATATGGGGAACTAATTATGGTTCAAATGACAGTAAATTTGTTGTACCAGGAGAAGATAAAGAAACAGAGGTACCAAAAGGTGTTGCACATTTCTTAGAACATAAGATGTTTGAACAAGAAAGTGGAGTAAATAGTTTAGATACATTAACAGCACTTGGAGTTGATGCAAATGCATATACAACAAATGATCATACAGCATATTTATTTGAATGCACAGAAAATTTTTATCCTGCATTAAATGAATTAATGGACTATGTTCAACATCCATATTTTACAGATGAAAATGTCGAAAAAGAAAAAGGCATAATTGGTCAAGAGATAATGATGTATGATGATTATCCTGAATGGAGAGTATATCTAAATGCATTAGAGGCAATGTATCATGAACACCCTGTAAAACTTGATATAACTGGAACAATAGAAACAATAAGTCATATAGATAAGGAGATTTTGTATAAATGTTATAATACATTTTATAATCCATCAAATATGGCTATGGTAATATGTGGAGATTTTGAACCACAAGAATTACTTGAAGAAATTAAGAAAAGATTAGTAAATAAAGATGCTTCTGGAGAGATAAAGAGAATTTATCCAGAAGAGCCAGAAACAATTGTTAAAGAAAAAATTGAACAACAAATGGATGTTAGCCAACCATTATATGTTATAGGAATAAAAGATAAATTAGCAGATATAAAAGAAAGAGTAAAAAAACATATTGCAATAGAAATATTATTAAATATGATAATTGGTAAAAGCTCAAAATTGTATAAAGAATTATATGATGAAGGCATTGCATATGTTACTCCTAGTTTGGATTACGAATATTCAAGAGGATATGCTCATATCTTGATTACAGGTCAATCTACACAACCAGAAGAAGTGTATAAAAGATTTAAACAAACTGTTTCAAATATGAAAAATTCAGAATTAGATGAGAAAGAGTTTAATAGAATTAAAAAAAGAATTTATGGAACATATGTAAAAGAATATAATGATACAGCTGATATCTCTAGAATGTTTCTTGCAGACTTTTTTAAAGGAATAAATAGTTTTGATTATTTAGAGGAAATTGCTACAATTAATAAAGCATATGTTCAACAAGTGTTAAAAGATGTGTTTGATGAACAAAAAATGATAATTTCTGTAATAAAAAAATAAAACTTGTAATAAAATATGATTAATGTAACAAAAAATACACAAAAACGTAATATTGCAATTGATGAAAAAAGTAGAATTAATTATATTTATGTCGAATTATGTGAAACATTGCTATAATATGCAGAAAAATGACGTTGAAAAAATGAAAAAAAGGAGATATTATATTGACGGTAATGTAAAAATATGTTAATTTATAGATGTACAGACAAAACATTGTAAAAAAGGAGAGATACTGTATGTTAAATGAAGAAATATGTAATTTAAGAAATAGATTAAATGAGAGCATTGTTTCAGGGGAAGATTATAATATAGTTTATCAATTGAGCATAGAGCTTGATGAACTAATTGCAGAATATTATAGAATGTTAAAAAAATAAGTTTCACAACATTCTAAATATAGCAAGCCGAGGAATATTGAAATTCCTCGGCTTATTATAATTTTAGTTGAAATTTTTAATAAAAAGTAGTATACTGGTAAAGCCTTTCGGTAAATAAGCTAGAAAGGAGGTGCTGTATAAACAAATGAAAAAATACATTAAATTACTTGCATTAATTACCATTCTTTTGATTATAAAAGAACTAGATGATTAAGAAAAAAGACTAGGACTTGCATTCCTAGTCTTTTTTTGTGCTACATTCAAATGATTTACATTAAATTACTTTGCTTATAAGCTAGATATAGTATACTACATAATGTAGTATATGTCAAATGAAATTTTTTATTGGAGGCGACACCCGGATTTGAACCGGGGATCAGAGTTTTGCAGACTCGTGCCTTACCACTTGGCTATATCGCCGAAAATAAATAAAATTGATATTGGAGCAGGTAACGGGAATCGGACCCGTAACTTAACCTTGGCAAGGTTATGTTTTACCACTAAACTATACCTGCAAAATCTATATCAATTAGCTCTATTATAATAACAAAATATTAATGAATTGTCAAGAGGGCTTAGTAAAAAAATATAGATTCTAAATTATAAATGTAATTTTTAAGCATTTCTGAGTAAAAATCAGTAAAACTTTTTTTATAAATCGGATGTGCATTTGTAATATTTAGTGTTAAAACATTTTTATTATTAATGCTAACTGCAATATACCCAATCTTAGAACCAGCTGAAAGTGGAGCTTTTAGATTGTTATTACAGTATATATATATGCAAACATTATCTGAAAAATTACAATTAACTGGTAAAAAATCATATGGAAGTTCATCATATTTTATATCAATTGTATTACTAATTCCTTTTGAAATATTGAAACTACTTTTATTACAAGATTTCCAATTTTCGAATTCAGTATTAATCATATCTTTTATATTTACAAGCTTAAAGTTACTAAAAACATATTCAATTAATTTAACACTATCTCTTGTTCTATCTTTTTTAGTATCTGCACCTAAGACAATACATATTATATCCATGTTATTTCTTTTAACAGAAGTTACAAGACAACGGTTTGCACCATTTGTAAAGCCCGTTTTAACTCCATAAACTCCATCAAGAACACCCAAAAGTTCATTTGTGTTTGATAATGACTTAGGGTATCCATTAATACTAATAGTATAATTCTTAGTTGATACTAATCCCATAAATGTTTTATTTTTTAATGCATAATCTGTTATTTTGGCCAGTTCATATGCTGTTGTATAATGCTCATCATCATCTAATCCATGAGGTGTTACAAAATGTGAATTACTTAATCCAAGCTCAGAACATTTATTGTTCATTAAGTTTGCAAAACCTTCGATATCACCTCCTGTATGCTCTGCAAGAGCAACAGCTGCATCGTTTCCGGAACATAATAATAAACCATAAAGAAGATTCAATACAGAAATTTTATCATCTGTATGAAGCCCTAATCTAGAACCACCAGTATTAGCGGATTTTGAGGAAATTGTTACAATATCATCCAATTTAGAGTTTTCTAAAACAATAATTGCAGTCATGATTTTAGTTGTCGAAGCCATTTTTCGTTTTTCATTTTCATTTTTTCCAAACAAAACAGAGCCAGATGCTCTATCATAGACAATTGCTGCTCTTGAATCTATAATAGGCTCTGTAGAAGCAGGACTTGATGACTCTATAAAATCAAAAATATCAGAATCATTTTCAAATAATTCATCATCTGCAAAAACAGCATAATTAATTGAAAATATACATAAAAATGCTACAACACAAATGGAAAATTTATAAATATTCACAACTTATCCTCCAAAATTAAGATTAATAATAAAATATATATAAAATAACAAAAAAATATTACACTAATTAGTAAAAAAACATTGATTTTATCGCCCAAAAGAAGTATAATATATTATGTATGAGATTGTAAATATAGAAAGGATGTTTATAATGAAATTAAAGAAAACAAGTTTAATTATATTAATAGTAACAGTGTTAGCAATATTATTAGGTTACATTGTTAGTTATGCAAATGACGGAACAATATATGTAAACTTACAAAGACTTAATCTAAATGGAGTAGGATATTCTAAAGGAAGTGATTCCAAGTATTCTGAAGTTGTATGGGATATAAGAACATATAATTCAAAAAGTGCAAGTGATGTAAGTGCAAAACAAAGAAACTTATATTGTATAAAGGGAGATTATTCAGCAACATGGGGCGGAGATAATGGAAATCATAATACAATAGTAGAATATAATCTTTCATATGACTTCCAAAAAGATAGAAATAAATTAATCAATTTATTATCAAATGGAAATGATGCAAACAAAGTAATTCTTGATTTATTAGATTCAAATAAATATTATAGAGAATTACTATGGATTTTTGATAATACATATAGTGAGGGTCAATCAATAACAGATTATTTGGCAAATATGTATGGCGCAACATATTCTTATGATGAAGAATATACACCACATAACTTTGACTTTGATGATGGTAGAACAGTTGCAGTTAGCACATTATTAACAAGTGATGATATAAAAGCAGTTGAAAAATTAGCAATATGGTATTTTACAAATTATAAATTGGACGGAAACGAAGGATTCAAAAACTATTTATTAAACATTACAACTGATGGAACATCATACTATGAATTACCTGATGATAGAAAAAAATTGGCATCATTGCTATATGACTCAATAATAAAAAATGCACAAGCAAATGCAAGTAAATATACAGAACAAAATGGATATCAATTAGATGCTACAGCTGAAATTGATGTATCAGATTTACAAAAAAATGGTGACAAATATGTATTAAACTCAAAAAGAGTTGGAACAAAAAATGTGTTAGGACCAATAAAAATTAAATCAGGTTCATGTACAAATATAACATTAAAAGTAACAGACGAAAGTGGAAAAGAAATAAATTATACATTTGCAGATGCAAATGGGGCAACAATAAATAATACAACACTAAAAGATCAAATAGGAAAAACAGGTGGTTTCTATATTAGTGTTGATAGAGGAAATGAAAAAGAAATAAACCTTGATTTTGGAATAACAAGTCAAAGAACAAAGAAAACATTATGGCTACAAGGAACAGAAACAACAAATGCAATAACATTAAATGCAGAACAACCATTAGTAGAAGTTACAAATACACCTGAAACAGTAACAACAAAATTAGTTGCAAATACAGATGAGTTTGACTTAGCTTTAAGGAAATATATAACAGAAGTTAATGGTAAACAATTAACAGATAAAAGATTACCAAATATTTCAACAGATACTTTAAAAACAGGAACAACAGCAACATATAATCATAGAAAAGACCCTGTTGTTATAAAAGAAAATGATGTGGTTACATATTCTATAACAATATATAATGAAGGAAATAAAACAGGATATGCAAGTCAAGTAATAGACCAATTACCAACAGGACTTATAAATTCTACAGAAAATGCAAATACAATAACATCAAAAGATAAATCAGGTAAAGATAGAAATACATATAAATTATCATATAACACAACATTAAATACATTAACATTTGATATTGTAAATACAACAGAAGCTCCTGCAAAAAGCTTATCAGCATATTCTGAACAAAGTGGATTAGATTATGAAACAATTACAATAAAATGTAAAGTTGTTGAACAACCAGATACAAAAAATCAAAAAATATTAACAAATGTAGCTTGGATAAATGCAGCATATGATTCAGAGGCTGGCAAAGTTGCAGTAGATAGAGATTCACAACCAGAAACAAAACCAAATGTTAATAAAGGAAATATGGAAAACTATAAAGGTAAAACAGATAATAAATCAGATTTATCAGATAAAAATAATTTCTACAAAGGTGAACAAGATGATGATGATTTTGAAAAATTAGTTTTAATGCCAGAAATAAAAAAATTCGATTTAGCATTATTTAAACATATAGCAGCAATTAGTAAAGACCAAACAATAGAAGACGGAGAATATATCACAGACAATGGTAAAATTGATGGAACATATTTAAGAGCACCAGTAGTAAAATCAATAGAAAATGGAAAAGTAGTTTATGAAGAAGATTCAAAAGAAGCGCTAACAGTTGAGGAAGGTGACTATGTATTATATACAATAAGAGTATATAATGAAGGCGAAATAAATGGATATGCAAGTAAAATCAAAGATACATTACCAATAGGCCTTGAATTTGTAAGTAATAATGAAGAATATAATGGTATATGGGATTTAGAAGGATATGACAGTGATGGCAGACAAGTTGTTTCAACAACATGGTATGCAAAAGGTCAAGGAGCAGAGCTAAATTCAGTACCAGGTGATGCAAACTATACAGCAAACTTATTAAAGGCATTAAAACCAACAGAGGCAATAAGTGATGAAAATCCAGATTACTTAGATGCACAAATACTATGTAAAGTAGTAGAAAAAGAAACATCAAATAGAGTTTTAGTAAATTATGCACAAATATCTGATGATAGTGATGAAGATGGAAATCCAGTAGATGATATAGATTCTACACCTGATAAATGGATTGATGGTGATGATGATCAAGACATAGAAAGAATTAAATTACAATGTTTCGACTTATCATTAAGAAAATTCATAACACAAGTAAATGGAAAAGACTTAAAAGATTCAAATGGAAAATATACTAGAGAACCAGTAGTTGATGTAACAGGTTTAGCTAATGGTACATCTACAACAGCAACATATACACATACAAAGAAACCAGTAAGTCTTCAAAAAGGAGACAAAGTAGTATATACAATAAGAGTATATAATGAAGGAGATATCAAAGGTTTTGCAAGTGAAGTAACAGATTATTTACCACCATATTTAACATATGTAACTGATAGTGAAATAAATCAAAAATATGGATGGACAATATCAGAAGATGGTAGAAAAGCAGTTACAACATATTTAAAAGATGAAGAACTACAAGGATTTGATGGAGAAAAACTAGATTATAAAGATGTACAAATCGAATGTGCTATAGCTGATAATGCACCAGTAAAACAAAATATAACAAACATTGCAGAAATATCAGAATATAAATATAATGGCAATGTTGTAGTAAAAGATATAGACTCAACAGCTGATAATATGGAATCAGGAAACTATCTACCTAAAGATGAAGATTTACCAGGATATAAAGATAGTGAAATGGATAAAACATATATACCAGGAAATGAAGATGATGATGACTTTGAAAAAGTTTATATAAAAGACTTTGACTTAGCATTAAGAAAATTCATAACACAAGTTGGAAATAATGAAGTAACAACAAGAATACCACAAGTTAAAAATGACAATGGTAAAATCACATATGAACATCCAAAAGAAGCTTTAACAGTACACGTTGGAGATGTGGTAACATACACAATCAGAATATATAATGAAGGCGAGATATCAGGATATGCAAATGTAGTATCAGATGATATTCCAGAATACCTTGAATATTTACCAGAAGAATCAACAAATGTTAAATATATGTGGAAAATGTATGATGAAAATGGAAATGAAACTGATAAAGCTGAAAATGCAAAAAGAATAAAAACAGAATATCTATCAAAAGAAAATGGAGAAAATAATTTAATAAAAGCATTTGATGGAAAAATATTAGACTACAAAGATATTAAAGTAGCATTTAAAGTAAAAGATCCAAATTCAAATACATATATAATAACAAACCATGCACAAATATCTGATGATACAGACGAAAATGGAAAACCAATAGATGACAAAGACTCTGAAACAGATAAATGGAATGACGGTGAAGATGATCAAGATATAGAAAATATCAAAGTAGAATACTTTGACTTAGCATTACTAAAATATGTAACAAAAGTTATTGTTGAAGAAAATGGAAAACAAAGTATAACAGAAACAGGCTATAATGGATTAGAAGATCCAGAACCAGTTGTAAAAGTTGAATTACACAGAAAGAAATTAAGTGATGTAATAGTTAAATTCGGATATGGCATAAAAATAACAAATGAAGGTGACATACCAGGATATGCTACAGAGATAACAGATTATATACCAGAAGGACTTAAATTCGTTGCAGCAGATAACCCAAACTGGACGGATGAAGGAAATAATGTAATTTCAACAAGACAATTAGAAGGAACTTTATTACAACCAGGAGAAAGTGCAACAGTGGAAGTTATCCTAACATGGATAAATGGTGCAGATAATCTAGCAGAAAAAACAAATACAGCAGAAATATCAGAAGATAAAAATGAGTATGATGTACCTGATAGAGATTCAACACCAGATAACCAAATACCTGGAGAAGATGATATAGATATTGCAAAAGTAATATTAACAATAGCAACAGGTGGACCAAAAACATATATAACATTAACATTAGGATTATTGTCAATAGTACTAGTAGGAGTTGCATTAATAAAAAAATATGTAATTTAAAAAGTATTTGATATAAAAAACAAAGCATGTAAGCTTTAGCTTACATGCTTTATTCTTATGGTTTAAAAAGCAAAAAATATAACTAACTAAATACCACAATTGTTGAAGAAATTTGTTTACAACTAAAAAACCTTATGGTATAATTTAAAATGGAGTAATAATTAAACAATGGGGTGATATTGTGAATCAAATATTAATGACTGGAAGCAAAGAATGGCAAGAACCTAGAAATACAATAAATCCAGTAAAAACAAAAAAATTAGTAAAAATAAATTCAATAGTAATAATTTATGCAATTGGCGCTATTTTGTTAGGAATATGTCTAATTGCAGGTAGTATATATGCTAAAGGAAAAATAAATGAAACAGTAAAAGCAAATGCAAAACCTACTGTGGAGATAAATAGAAATGATGATACAAATACAATAGATATAGAAGTTTCTCATATTAGAGGAATAAAAGAAATAAGATATAAATGGAATAATGAAGCAGAAGAAATAATAAATGGTAATAATCAAAAAACAATAAAACAAACAATCCCATTAATAGGAGGTCAAAATACCTTAACAGTAAGTGTTACAGAAGAAAACGGTCAAACAGTTTCATACAAAAATACATATACAGTAGCCAATTTACCTGAAATAGAATTAAGTTCAGTTTCAAATGGAATAAAAATAACAGTATCAAGTAAAGAAAATTTAAGTACAGTAAAATATAAATGGGATGATGGTGAAGAACAAAATATTGACGTTACTGAAAATCAATATGAAGGAATAATAAATGCACCAGGGGGAAAACATACACTAGAAGTTGAAGCAATAGACACAAAAGGAAATAAAGGATTGAAAACACAAGCGGTTGTAGGAGATACAGCACCAACAGTTACAATAAAAGCACAAATTATAGATGGTAAGAAAATGTTTGTAATAGATGCAGAAGATGATATTGGAATATCAAATGTTGAGATTACTTTAAATGATAATGTAATAGAACAAGCTGATGTTAATGACAAAACATATCATAAAGAAGTTGAAATATTGACAGGAGAAAATAAAATATTAGTAAAAGCATATAATGTAAACAATCTAGAGGCTAAAAAGGGAGCAAAATATAATAATTAATAGGGAGAAATATGAATGGTACAAGAAATATATATAATTGATAATGACGAATCTTCATTACCTATATTTAATCAATTATTTAAAAAAGAAAATGAATTTAAGTTTATAGGAGTAAAAACGGAACAAATAAATATTGCGTTAAAAAATATTCCATTTTTAATTATAATAAATGAAGATTCAATTGACAGAGATGTTGCGGAACTTTGCAGAAGAATAAGAACAGATGAAGATAACAAAATAACACCAATAATTGTAGTATCATCTAATATAGATAGAAATCATAGATTAAATGTATTACGAGAATCTGTGGAATATTATATAAAAAAACCAGTAGATGCTGAATATTTATATTTTACAATAAAAAATTTAAACAGATTATTAAATATGAACAGAAGAATTAGTCCACTAACTGGATTACCAGGAAATGTACAAATACATGCAGAATTAAAAAAGAGATTATCTAATGATGAAGAATTTTCAGTTTTATATTTAGATTTAGACAATTTCAAAGCATATAATGATGTATATGGATTTTTAAAGGGTGATCAAATAATTGAATTTACAGCACAAACAATTTTAAAATGCATACATAAGAGATTTCCAGAAAATTCATTTGTTGGACATATAGGTGGAGACGATTTTATAGCAATTGTACCATCAACAGAAATAGATGATGTTTGTCAATCAATAATAGCGGCATATGATAGAGATGCAACAAGATTTTTTACAAAGGAGGATTTAAAAAAAGGATATATTGAAGTTGAAAATAGAAGGGGAGTAGTAGAACAGTTTCCACTAACCTCTATATCAATAGGAGTTGTAGTTGTAGAAAAAAATAGATTCGAAAATATACTAGAGATAGGAGAATTAGGGGCACAAGTTAAACACATGGCTAAATCTATAATAGGAAGTAGTTATGCAGTTGATAGACGACAAACATAAAATTTGTCGTTTCATAAAAAAGGAGAATTTATATGTTTATACAAATACTTATTTTAATAGTATTAATAGGAGTAAATGCTTTTTTCGCTGCTAGTGAAATAGCATTTATATCTTTAAATGATAATAAAATAGAAAAGCAAGCAAAAGAAGGAGATAAAAAAGCAAAACAAATAGAAAAAATGTTAGAAGCACCAAGCAAGTTTTTAGCAACAATACAAATAGGAATAACATTAGCAGGATTTTTATCAAGTGCTTTTGCATCAGATGCATTTGCAAGTAAACTTGCACCAATACTAAATAATGTGATACCAATAGGCATAGGAGTTTGGCAAAGTATTTCAATAATAATAATAACAATAATATTATCATTCTTTACATTAATATTTGGTGAATTAGTACCAAAAAGATTAGCAATGAAAAATTATGAAAAAATAGCTTATGGGTCAATAGGAGTAATAAGAGCAATATCAATAGCTACAGCCCCATTTGTAAAATTACTAACAGTTACAACAAATTCAATATCAAAAATATTTGGAGTAACAGAAAATGATGAAGAAATTGTAACAGAAGAAGAGATCAAGATGATGGTTGATCAAGGAGAAGAAAAAGGAACAATTGAGGAAGAAGAAAAAGAACTTATAAATAATGTGTTTGAATTTAATGATATAACAGTATCAGAAATAATGACACATAGAACAGATATGTTTGCTGTAGATATAAATATGGGAGCAGAAGAGCTGTTAGATGAAATCAAAAAAGACGATTGTAAACATAGTAGAATACCTGTATATGATGAAACAATAGATGAAATAAAGGGTGTTTTATATGTAAAAGATTTATTAATGAATATTAACAAGAAAACTTTTAAAATAAAAAACATAATGAAAGAAGCATATTTTGTATCACAAAATAAACTTATAAATGAACTATTTAGGGAGCTACAAAAAAATAAAAAACAAATAGCAATAATAGTTGACGAATATGGAGGAACAGCAGGATTAATCACAATGGAGGATATTTTGGAAGAAATCTTTGGAGATATTTATGATGAATATGATGAAATCGAGCAAGAATATGAAAAAATAGATGACAAAACATATATAATATCAGGAAGTATGCCAATATATGATGTAAATAAATTATTAAATGCAAATATTCCAGAAGGGGACTATGACACATTATCAGGTTATTTACAAGAAGAATTAGGTAGAATTCCAAAAGATGATGAAAAAGACACAATAATAGAAACAAAAGAATTAATTTTTAAAATCGAAGAATATGAAGATAAAAGAATATTAAAAGTAAAAGTATGCAAAGTTGCAGAACAATAGAAATAAATAAATATATGTTTAAAAACTACTAAAAGAAAATAAATAAATATTAGATAAAAATAGAAACATATAAAATAAGAAACTCTCATATAATTATAAAAAAAGTATGGGAGTTTTTTATATGATTGTTTTAAACAGAAAGAGAATTAATGTAATATTATTAAGTGTGTTTGTATCAATATTTGCATTTATATTAGTTACAGACAGAAAAGCAAGTGTTCCAACAGTTTCACTGCCAGTGTCAGGAAAGACAATAGTAATAGATGCAGGACATGGAAAACCAGATGAAGGGGATTGCTTATTAACCCTAATAAATAATAACTAATCTTATACAGCAAAAATAAAGTGTTTAGGCACTTTATTTTTTTGAGATTTGAGAAAGTATTAAAGTTACTTTCTTTTTATGCAAAATATTTTAACTTTTTGGGAAAATTACATATTTCATTTTGCCTATTTATATAGAATACTATAAATTCTAATTAGTAAATATAAATTATTTATAAAAAAATGGAGAAATAAGTATGAGTGTATTAACAAATTTATTAGTAAATAATGGCTATATTATAGTAAATAAAGTTTTAATTAGAAAATTGGGATTAGAATGTGCAATTTTAATTGGAGAATTATGTAGTGAATACTCGTACTGGGAAAAACATAATAAATTAGAAAATGGATTTTTTTACTCTACAAGAGAAAATATATTCAATAACACTGGGATTTCTAGTTATTATCAAAGAAAAGCCATTGCAAAGCTAGTACAAAGAAAAATAGTGATTGAAAAATATGAGGGAATACCACAGAAAATGTGGTACACTTTAAATTTTGATAAATTATATGAAATTTTAAATTAAAATAGGCTTTACGGCTTGATATTAAGAAACTGCACAACAAGGAGAAAAGAAACTTGATGACTTGGTGTTAAAAATTTAACATAAAAAATAATAGCAACAATAATAAAAAGAGGATAAAAAATAAAGTGGGTTCGCCTTTTTAACATTAAAATTGTATAATCAGTATATAAATTAATTTATATAATAAATATTTATGGTTAACCTTAAAGCAATTTTAAATTGGAGGTGGTGTATATAAAAAGATTAGGTAAATATGGAATAAAAATAAAAAAGAATATGGAAGAAAATTATCAATCTAGATTTAAAGAATTAGTAATTGATGGAACAATAACGGACAAGTTATTAGAAAGAGAAGATGAAATAATTAGCAAAAAGCATAAATTAGAGAAGGAACTAAAGCTAAAATATCCAAGACTAATCACAAATGAATTTTTAGTTGTAGCAAAATATAATCAAATGATAGAGGAAATGGTAGAAGAATTATTACAAGAAGAAATAGAAGAAAAACTCTAATTAATCTAATGTAAAACTTGCAAATAGAGGATTACACAGAAATTCCCTAATTAGAGAATTATGGAAAAGATAATTAAAATATTGAGGTATACAAAAACGAAATATTAAAGAAATATATCAAAGCAAGATTCCTATTTGTATCCACAAATGGTTTCTTGTATAAAATGGGAAAATTCCCAAACCCTTTTAATTTTTAACTGAAAAATCTCTTTATTAGAGATATAATAAAATAATAGGAGGTGTAAATATGGTAAAAATTAAAGATATAGAAAAATATATAGATGATGAAATGATAAATATTATATTTAGAGAAAGAGAAGAAGGATTATATAGTAGAAAAGAAAATCAAGATGATGCAGAAGTTATTAGTATTAAAGAAGATTACCCAGTAGATTATGATAAACTTCTAGTAGCAATAAATAATCTACCGCCACATTTTAATAATACAAGGGAAGGAATAATAGAGGCATTAGAAAGTTACTTAACAAGAAAAAATTTAATCATGGCACATGATAATGAAAAGTTCTATAAAATAGGATTTTGTGATGAATAAGAACGATATTGGAGAACATAAAAAATAGTAAATAATCTAATATTTACTACTATTTATTAAAATGATTATTAAAAACATCTGCTGAGACATTAAATACTTTAGCAAATGCAAATAATTCAAAGTCTTGAACTAAACGATTATTTGTTTCAATTTTTGAGACTTCTTTAGATGTTAATTCAATGCCTAGTAATTGTAGTTTTTCTGCCAAATCTTGTTGAGATATGTTAGATTTTAATCTTAATTCTTTTAAGATAGAGCCAGATATATTTCTAAAATCATTATACTTGTTAATTTTCATATTCTCACCTTATTCGCTTTATTATAGATATTATTTTACTATTATTTTTTTGCATACATATCTCTAATAAAGCGAATAAATTATAGAAAACATGGAGAACAAATAGATATGGAAATTTTGCATGAAAATTTTTTGCCCTAAAAAGTTTGCTAAATGATTGAAATAAAGCAATTAAAATGGTAAAATATAGAAGAAGAATTTAATAAGTTGAAAGTATGTACAGATAAATATAATTTCAAAATAAAGGTAATTATTTACTCAAACGTGTTCATTAATGTATCTATACATTTAAGAATATTGTAATAAATTATGATAATTAAAACAACAATAAAAAATCTATACAGATTTGTGTCTTTCACAGAAATAATAATAGCGAAAGGAAGAAAGAAAAAATAGTAAACATGGAAATACTTGATATAGTTGATGAAAACAATAAATTAACCAATAAAAAAGAAACAAGACATTATATTCATGAAAATAACCTATGGCATAGACATGTTTCATGTTGGATTATAAATGACAAAGGAGAAGTGCTATTTCAAAAACGATCAACAAATAAAAATAAAAATCCTAATATGTGGTCAAAAACAGGGGGACATGTTATAACAGGTGAAGAACCAATAAATGCTTTAAAAAGAGAAGTAAAAGAAGAACTTGGTATCAATATAATTGATAAAAATATAATTTTAACAGGAATATATAAAAGCAATGATGAAAAAAATAAATACTTTGGTTATGATTATATTGTCAAAGTGAAATATAAGGTGGAAGACTATAATTTACAAATTGAGGAATTAAGCGAAGTAAAATATGTTACTATAAATGAAATGATACATTTAAAAAAAATTAGAGATAAAAATTATACATTTAATAAATGGAATGATGATGATTTTTACAAACAGATAGAAATAATTAGAATGTATAGTAATTAAAGGGGGCTATTATGTGGAAGATTGGAAGACATTATATGAAAAACAAATTCAAAAATTTGATAATATAGATAAATATATTTTAAAAAATTTAAAGAAGAAGAAAGTATATTTGAACGCAATAGAAAAATATGCAACTAATAAAAGAATTATTGAATGTGGATGTGGTACTGGTAAAATATCAGCTTATTTTCAAAATAATGGATATGATGTTACAGCAGTAGATATAGATGAAAATATATTAAAATTAGCAAAAGAAATTGTAGAAAAATCATCATTTGAAAAGATACCTAAATTTGAAGTGATGTCAATTTTAGATTTAAACTATAAACCAAAACAATTTGATGTAGCTTTTAGTAATGGAGTTTTAGAACATTTTTCAGATGAAGATATAATAAGGATATTAAAAGAAGAAGTAAAAATTGCAAGTACAGTTATATTTGGAGTACCAAGTAAATATTTTAATGATGATGAATTTATGCACGGAGATGAAAGATATTTAACAGAGGAAAAGTGGGATGAACTGATTCAAAAAGCAAATGCTAATATCATTGAAAAAGGAGCATTTCATTCACAAACTTTAAAGAAAAGAATAAAAAATAGAAAATTATTTAAACAAAAAGAATTTAATTTATTTATTATAAGGGAGAAATAGTAAAATGGAAAATGAATATGAAATAACAGTATTAGATATTGATGTTATGAAAATTGAAAAAAAATTATTAGAAATTGGAGCTATAAAAGAAGGAGATTTTCTTCAAAAAAGAAAGCTATATAATTTTCATGAAGAGTATAGAGGAAGATTTATTAGATTAAGAACAAATGGAACTAAAACAACATTAACAATTAAAGATAAATCTGCTAAAAAAGAAATAGGTAGTGTAAAAGAATTAGAAGTAGAAGTGTCAGATTTTGAAAAAACTAATGAAATAATGAATATGTTAGGATATGAACATAGTATGTACCAAGAAAACAAAAGAACTATATATAGATTAGGGGATGTTGAATTTGATATTGATACATGGCCTATGATTCCAACTTATCTTGAAATAGAAGGGAAAAGTAAAGAACAAGTAGAAGAAATGATTGAAAAGTTAGAAATTGATAAGGATAAATTATCTTTGGATAAAGTAAGTGAAATTTATAAAAAATATGGACTTGATATACATGACTATAAGGATTTAAAATTTAAAGATTAGGAAATAGTAAAATGTATAATGATTTAGTAGAAGAAGTAGATTTTGACTTGTATAGAGTGTTGTATATTGTTAAGAAAAATGGAAGTTTCTCCAAGGCGGCAGAAGAAATGAATACAACACAGCCTGCCGTAAGTTATAAAGTTAAAAAATTAGAAAAAAAATTAGGTGTAAAATTATTTGTAAGGGATACAAGACCACTTAAATTAACTTCGGAAGCAAAGATAATAATGCCTTATATAGAGAATGCAGTAAATGGAATTGAAATGGGCATAAAAAGACTTGAAGAATTTAATAAAATTGAAATAGGCGAAATTATTTTAGGTGTTCCATCTCATATAAGTATATTTTTGTTGATAGATAAAATAAAAGCATTTAATAAAGACTTTCCGAGAATAAGGATAAAATTAGTTAGTAAACCAACAAAAGAATTATTTGAAATGTTAAAAAACAATGAATTAGATTTAATAATAGATAGTTCGCCTTTTGATAATATTAATAACTTCACTGTGAAAAAAATTTCAAGGGAAAAATGTGTTTTTGCATGTAATAAAATTCAAACTCAATTATTAAATAAGAAGTATGATTTAAGGTCATTAAATGAACAATCGATACCAATAATTGTACCAAGTGTTTCATCTAGTAATACAAAAGAGTTAAAGAAAGTTTATAAAAGATATCAAGTAGAATTTAAACCTTTATATGAAGCGACTACCAGTGAAATGATAGTTGAGATGGTAAGACAGAATATAGGAATAGGATATTTATTTGAAAAAATGGTAGAAAAGTATGATTTTATGCAAAAAATTCAAATTGATAATCATTTACCGTATTTTGATATTTATGTAATTACAAAAGATGAAGAATTATCAAGAACGTGTGAATGTTTTTTACAATATGTTATAAAAAAACAACAAAAAAACACATGAATATATAAATAAATTTTATACTTTCTATAAAGAAATATAAATTGTACAATATTTCCATTTGATATATAATCAGTCAAATGGAGGTATTTTTTTATGAAGAAATTTAATATTGGTTGGGGACTAACGAATTTGTGCAATATGAATTGTAAGTTTTGTTATAGCAAAGAAACGAGAGAAAAAAGTGAGGATATTTCAATAGCAGATTGGAAAAAATTTGTTGATGAAAATCATGAGCAAATAGATTCAATAAACTATGGAACTGGAGAAAATGCAATATTAGATGATTTTTTTTATTTTATCGAATATGTAAGAAAAAACTATCCCAGTATTACACAATCTGTAACAACTAATGGCTATATTTCAAAAAGAATGTTAGAAAATCCTAAATTTATGGATATATTTATGAAATCTATGGATGAAGTTGATATTTCATTAGATTTTGTAGATAAAAATAGACATTGTGATTTTAGAGGACAACCAAAAGCATACGATTGGGCAATTCAAACATTAGAATTATTACAAAATACCAATAAAAAAGTGACAATTGTGTTTGTGGGCTTTGAGGATACTATGAAGAAAGAAAATATTGATGGATTATTTGGAATTGCAAAAAAATATAATGCACTATTAAGACTTAACATATATAGACCTGTTAGTGAAAAAGAAGAAATTAATGAAAGATTTAAGCTAAGTTATAAAACATTAAATGATACTTTAAAATATATAAATGAAAAATATAAAATAATGGGATTAAGTGATGCTTTAATTGGAAATTTATATACAAATGATTTAAATATAAAGGAAAACACAGGCATAGGAAGTATTAGAATTTTACCAAATGGAAATATATGTCCTTCAACATATTTGATAAGTGAAAAATATAGTAATAAGTATAATATAAAAAATGAAAAAGTACTATCAAAAATTTATTTTGAAGCATTTGAAAATGCAGAGATTCCAAAAGAATGTGAAAATTGTATTATCAAAGATAAATGCAAAGGTGGAGTTTATGATAGAAGAATTTTGTGGTATGGAACATTAACCGAAAGAGATCCATATTGTCCTTCAAGATACAATGAGGAAATACCAAAGAAAAAATTTAACATCGAAAAACATGGTAGAATATCTGTACATGATGATTATTTACCAACATTATTTTTTAAAAATGAGGAGGAATAAAAAATGAGTGAATTTAAACCAAAAGTAGCATTAATTATGAGAAATGATGAAATGATTGAAAAATTTAATTTGAAAAGAGTAACTATTGATACATCATTTGGACCAGTAGACAGATGCTTTGAGGGGTATGTATATAATGTTCCTGTATTAGTTATTTATGGAAGATTTAATGGACAAAAAGTTCCATCAAATGAAATTAATTTTCAACAAACTATTGAGGCAATAAAAAATAGAGGAGTAACAAAAGTTATTGGAACTTTTGTAGTAGGGGGTATTAATCCAGAAATGCCACAAGGTTCAGTATATGTTTTAGGTGATTTAATTGGGATGTCAGGATATAACATTCATTGGGATAAGAATATATCATTCCATAATGCAGAAATGTATGAGCCATTTTGCCCACAATTAACAAAAAGATTATGTGATGCTGCAAGCAAAATGGATTTTCCAGTAAAAACAGATGCTACATATGTAACATTCTATGGATGGCCAAGAATAGAAACAAAGGGAGAATTGAAATTTTATAATAAAATGGGATGGGATGTAGTTGGTCAAACATGTGATCCAGAAGCAACATTAGCAAAACTTAATCAAATGTGCTATGCAGCGTTAGCAGTACAGATAGATGACCCTAATAGTAGGAATGATTATATAGATGGATTAGAAAAAAACGAAAAGAAAAAAGAGTACGTTGAGTCAATAAAATCTTGTAGAGAGAGAACGACAAAAATTGTATTACAATATTTGAAGGATTTTGAAGAAGATGAATGCCCAATATGTAGAAAAATGTCAAGAAAAAATAATAATTTTAGGGAATTTCCAGACAAATTTTATGAATAGGAGAAAGATTACAGATGTTAGTATTTTTAGCAACACCATATTCACAATTATGTGATGAAGAATATAAAGTAAAAAAAGAGTATAAAGATTTTTTTGAAAAATTGACAAAAGAAATAAAAAAAATGGGAGTAGATTACTTTTTAGCAGTAGAAAGAGAAAATTATGGAAAAGAATATACATCTGACAAGGAAAGTACAAAGATAGATTTTGTAACAATAAAAAAATGTGATTTATTGTGTGTTATTCCAGGAGTTCCAGCATCAGGAGGAGTACATGTTGAGCTCGGATGGGCATCAGCAAATAAGAAAGATATAGAAATATTTTTAAATAAAAATAGTAATTATTCTCCAATGGTAACAGGTCTATCAGAAATAACAAATGTTCATTATAATTATTATAATAAAGAATATTCAGATGAAGTAATTAAACTAATTTGTGAAAGTATAAAAAGAAAATTAAAGTAGGTGAAAAAATGAATAAGGATTCTAGTGAAGAAAGAAAAGTTTTTGTTAGAAAGTTTTACAAAGATAATTTCGAGTTTATTATTGAAGCAGAAGATGAAAGTATTTTTGAAGATATACAAAGATTTATTTCATTTGAAGATAAGCCAGGCAAAAGAATAGAATATGATATTACAAAAATTTTCTTTAAAGATAAAAAAGATTTAGATGCAAATGCAAAAATGATATCAGAAAATGGTCAAGATATTGTAATACATGGTGGAACTCCTGAACAACATGTTTATGGAAAAAAAGCAGAAATAGAAGGCAAGAGAATATATAGAATACCATTAAATGATGAATATATTCTACAAGATTTGAAAAATAATTCATATTTTTTGTATGGAGATAGAAAAGGGAAAGAAGACAATCTATATAGAGTTGTTAGAGAAATATATTATAGAAAAAGTTTAGCTTTGGGACGTGTAGCATTACATTCGGCAGCTGTGTCAGATAAGCAAGGAAGATGCATTTTAATTCCAGGAGAAAAAGCAGCTGGAAAAACAACATTATTATGCAATCTTCTTGCTAGTGATAAGTATAATTTTATTGATAATGATAGATTATTACTAGAGATTGATAGTAATGGTCAATTACAAGCACATAGTATGTCAAGTACAGTAAATGTTGGATATGGTACAATGCAAATATACCCTGAAAGATTTAAAGATGTAAAAATTTTTGGTTATGCTAAACCGACAGAGAAAAAAAGATATACAAGAAATGAATTTATTGAACAGGTAAGATGTTCGTCGACTACAACAGGAAAAGTAAAAAGTATTTTGTTTCCGGCAATTAAAGAAAATGCAAAAACAAATATAACAAAATGTAGTGATTATAGTAAAATGACGAGAATTTCTTCAGCTATAGAAAAATTTGATAATTCTGAACATCCTGATTGGCTTGGAATTTCAAATATTTCGGAAGAACAATACAAACAAAATATAGCGAAAATATTACATACAATTAGTAAAACTATTCCAGCTAATGAAATAGAATTTGGATATGAAAGAATTGAACCTACTAAAATAGAAGATATTGATAGAGGAGAAAGATAACTATGTATAAATTTGAAAATGTTACAAAGTTTAACAAAGGATATTATAATTATCTAAAAGAAAATAATAATGTGTTTGAAAATAAAAGTTTAAATTTAGTTCATCATATATGGAGAGTTGTTCTACAATTTGAAATAGTAGATAGAATTGAACAAGTATGTGATTTGATTATAGATATACAAAGAGAAAATGGAGAATGGGGTAATAGAGATAAACATCATAATTTTGGAGATACAGTTGTAAATATACATAGACTATTATGGTCATTGTTTGTAATACAAAAAAGTAATTCTAATTCAGAATATATAAATAAGATTATATGTTCAGTAAATAAGAGTGTAGATTATATTATTGAAAATCATGATATGCATTATAATATAAATAGAGCATTTGGACATGGAGTTATAGATAGATTACATTATCTGATGCAAACAGAATATTATATATTAGATTTTAATAAAAAATATAATTTTCTTAATGAACAGCAAACAAAAAAACTAGAGGAATTCTGGAATAGGGATATTAATTGGATGATGGAAAAACAAATGCCAGATGGTGGCTGGCATGAAGTAGATAGAGTTAGAAGTAGAATAGGAACTACATCAGATGCTGTTAGAGGTATTAATCTAAATAAAGAATGTATAGAAAGTGTTAAAAAAGGAATTGAATTTATTATAAATAATCAAAATATATATGACGGATATTGGGAAGCTGGAAATATTGATAAAAATACAGATGCTTTAAAGGCGTTAATAAATAGTAGAAGAATAATAGATGATGTAGAATTATTAAAAAAAATTGATAATTCAATTAAAGATGGAACAAAATGGTTGGTTAATAATTTTGAAAAAGCAGAAAAATTAGAAGAAAATGACTATGATTTATTAACTGTCACTATTGATTATGAAAAAGTAATTATTAATGACACAAATGTTGATTTTGTGTAAAAATTAATAATGAGGTGTAGAAGATGAAGAAAATAGAATTGTTAGTACCAGCTAAAAATATGGAATGCTTAAAGGTTGCAGTTGAGAATGGAGCAGATAGTGTATATTTGGGAGCAAAAGAGTTTAATGCTAGAACCTTAAATACGGATAATAATTTTACATTAGGCGAGTTAAAAGAGGCAATAAAATATTGTCATAAAAATGATGTTAATACAAATCTTACTTTAAATACATTAATTAAGGATGTAGAATTTAAACAAGCATTAGAATTAGCAAATTTTGCATATAAAGCAGGAGTTTCGGCGATTATAGTTCAAGATATTGGTTTAGGCAAAGAACTAATAGAAAAATATCCAAATTTAGATATTCATGCAAGTACTCAAAATACAATTACAAATATTGATGGAGTAAAAATGCTTGAAAAAATAGGTTATAAAAGAGCAATTTTATCAAGGGAACTTTCAATGAAAGAAATAGAAAATATTTGTAAACAGTCTAACATAGAAATAGAAACTTTTATACATGGAGGATTATGTATTTCATATTCAGGTCAATGTTTGTTTTCAAGTGTTGAATACGGATTGGCAGGCAATAGAGGAATGTGTGTAGGCTCTTGCAGAAATGAATATGACTTAATAGAGAATAATGAGATAACCAGAAATGGTAAAGTACTAAAACCGAAAGATATGTGTGGATTAGAGTATATACCATCATTAATTAAATGTGGTGTAAAATGCTTAAAAATTCAGGGAAGAACAAGAGGAATAGATTATATACAAGAAGTTACAAGAATTTATAGAAAATACATTGATTTGGCACTGTCTGATAATGAATATGTAATAGATAGAGATGATTATAAAAAGTTGAAACAAATGAGTAGTAGAGGAGTATCTAATGCACATTTTTCTCAAAAGTCTAATAATAATTTTATTGTGGATACAAAGTTTGAAAACATAGATATAGCTAAAACAAAGATTGACAAAAAACAATTAGAAATAGTTAGTGATAATAATAATAGAAAGACAGAAATTGTAATCTCATTTGAACACCTGAATGAAAAAGAAGATTATTCTGTATTATCAGATAAAGTTAAAAGAATATATATACCAATAGATGAATTTGAAAATAATTATAATATTATAAAAAATTTAGAGAATAGGTTTGAGTTTTTTATAGAAACACCATTAATAATATTGCAAAATGGTATAAAAGATTATAAAAAACAAATTGAAAAAATTCTTAGAGAATTTAAAATAAAAGGTTTTGTTTTGTCTAATATAAGTGATTATTATTTAATTGAAGAATATAAAAATAATTACATATTTATTGGAAATTATAGTTTAAATATTTTTAATAGTAATTCTTGTGAAGTTTTAAGAATGTTAGGAATACAAATTATTACACCATCAATAGAATTAGGAAATGATGAAAGAATTAATTTGATAGAAAAAAATTATGGTAATTTTGAAGAAATAGTTTATGGAAGAATACCACTTATAAATATGAAGTATTGTATAAAAGAGAATGTTACCGTATGCTGTGACAATTGTCAAAAGAATTGTCAAGAAAAATATTTTATAAAAGATATAAATAATGTAAAAGAATATGAATGTAAAAATAGTAAAAAACAAATCCTTACAAAAATATATGGAAGCAAGAAAATTTCATTAAATTCATGTAGTTCAAAAAGTTCATCAAGAATTTTTGTGCATGATGAAAATATAAATGAAATAAATGAGATAATAAACAATATTATTAATGGAAATTATTATAAAGGCAATGATTATATTAATAATATAGTTGTAAAATAGGAGTAAATTATGGAGTTTGAAGAATTATATCAAATGGCTAATAAATTGGCGAAAGAAGAAAATGTTGAGGAACACACCTATATAAGTGAAGTTGCAGTAGCTATTTTATCATCTTCTGGTAAGGTATATATGGGTAGATCTATAAAAACAACATGCTCATTAGGTCTATGTGCAGAAAATGTAGCAATGTCTAATATGATACTCAATGGAGAAACAGAAATTAAAAAATTAGTCGCAGTATATGAAGGAGGGAAAATAATATCACCGTGTGGGAAGTGTAGAGAGTTTCTTTATCAAATGAATCATAAGAATTTGCAATGTGAAATTATGATAGGAGAAAATAAAATTGTAACATTAAAAGATTTATTACCATCAACATGGTCAGATATGAAGTAAAGGGAAAAGTATGAGAGAAGATATAAAGAAATTTTTAAATAAAAAAGTTAAGGTATGTATAGATAGAAAAATAGGAAGTAAACATCCAAAATGGAAATTTATATATACATTGAATTATGGATATGTACCTAATACAAAAAATACAGATGGAGAAGAAATAGATTGTTATGTATTAGGGGTATTTGAGCCTATTGATATGTTTCAAGGGAAATGTATAGCAATAATACATAGACTCAATGATGACGATGATAAACTTATTGTTGTACCAAATGAAAAAAATTATTCTGATGATGCTATAATAGCTTTAACAGAATTTCAAGAACAGTATTTTGATATAGAGATAGTAAGATAATATTAAAGAAAGTAAATGATTGCTTTCTCTAATAATGTGTGTCTAACGAAAATATATTAGAAGATTTAAAATAAAAATTAGAAATTTAAGAAAGTAGAAAGCACTACTTTCTTTTTTTTTGTAGAAAAAATAAAAAATTTTTACCTTTTTGGGAAAATAGCTTATTTCATTTCGCCTATTTATATAGAGACATAAAAAATCTCTAAAAATCTATAATTGAATAGCAATAATTACAAGACTTTATCTAATATAGATTATATTAGTAATAATTTTTAAAACACACTAATATTTTTAATTGGGAGTGAATTAAATGGAAAAAGTAAAAGAAATCTATACCATAGATGGTAAAGATTATACGGTCATAACTCGGAACAAAAGAAAATGCCAATAGTGAAGAAATATATAATATTTTGGTTAGATATGCGTTAGAAAAAATTGATGAATATTTAAAATAATAACTATTCTTTAGGTTCGCCTTTTATAAAACTTTTTTGTATAATAAATATAGCTGTTTAAGATTAGTTGTTATTCGGGAAGGCGGACAACTAATATGCAAAATTCAATATACAAAGTGGCAGGATATTTAAGATTATCAAGAGAGGACGGCGATAAAGAAGAAAGTGATAGTATAGGAAGTCAAAGAAGTATAATCACTCGTAAGTTGGAAGAACTTGGGCAGGATTTTGAATTGATTGATTTTTATATTGACGATGGTTACACAGGATTAAATACTGATAGACCTGCATTTCAAAAAATGTTAGAAGATATAAAAAAAGGATTAATAAATTCTATAATAACAAAAGACTTATCAAGATTATCGAGAAATAGTTTTGAAGCAAACTATTTTATTGAAAAATTTTTTTTAGAGAACAACATTAGATACATATCAATATTAGATAATGTAGATACATATGTTAAAAATTCCGATAATGATATGATACAATTTAAAACTTTAATAAATGATTGGTATAGTAAAGATATATCAAAAAAAGTTAGAAGTGGAGTGTGGGCTAGAAAAGAAAAAGATTATATTTAGCTGCAATAGCTCCTTATGGATATGTTAAAGACCCCAAAAATAAAAATCATCTAATAATTGAAACTGAAAGAGCTGTGGTAGTAAAAAGAATATTTAATATGTTTGATAATGGAATTTCTATGGCAGAAATAGCAAGTAAATTAATGGCAGAAAAAATATATTGTCCAGGATATTATGATTATTGTGGATCAAGAAGTGGAGATAACTATAAGTGGAGAGCAGATAGCATAAAAAGGATTTTGAAAAGCCAAGTATATATAGGTAATACTGAATATGGAAAGAAAATGAATTTGAGTTATAAATCTAAGAAAGTTAAAAATATACCAAGAGAAGATTGGAAAATATCATTAAATACACACGAGGCAATTATAGATAAAGAAACTTTTGATAGAGTTCAAGCAAAGATAAACTTAAATAAAAAAGTAAGACATAAAAAATTTAAATGGATGTTAAATGGTTTAGTATTCTGCAAAGAGTGCGGAAACAAAATGGTGCTTAAAATAAAAAGAGATAAAAGTGGAAATATAATAAGCAAAATAATTGTATGTGTAAGTTCAATGAACTCAGGAAAAAATGCTGAATGTGAAAGAAAAAGTAAATCTGTAAAAGAAGAAGTATTGAGAAAGATAGTTGTAGAAAGTGTAAATAAGAAAATTAATCATATTATTAATAATCAAAAACTTGAAGAAATAATAATGAGAGAATATAAAAATAAGACAACAGAAGTTTTAGATAAAGTTATTAAAAATATAGAAGATAAACTATCAAAAACAGAAAAGTCAATAAATTCTTTATATGAAGATTATACAAATGGAATTATTGAGGAAGAAGATTACAGAAGATTTTATAAAGGCGAAGTGGAAAGAAGAAATACATTAAAATCAGAAATTAATAATTTGCTAAAACAAAAAGAAGAAAAGCCTACAATAACTAAAGAGGAATTAATCACAATTATTTCAAAATTATCTAATATAGAAGAATGGACATCAGAAAAATTATCTGAACTTATATATAATATTGAGATAGATAAACAAAACAATATTTATATAAATTATAGATATGATGTAATAGGTAAATTATAATGAAAACATACAAAGCTGGAATTTATTTAAGATTATCTAAAGAAGATGATAATCCTAATAATAGTATAGTAGCACAAAGAGATATAACATTAGGTTATGCTAAAAAAAATAATTTTGATGTTGTAAAAGAATACATAGATAATGGATGGTCAGGAATATTAGATTCAAGACCAGCATTTAATGAAATGATTGTAGATATTTTAAGAAAAAATATAAATATGGTAATTGTTAAAGATTTATCAAGGCTAACGAGAGATAAAAATAAAACAGGGTATTATACAGAAATATTTTTTCCAGATAATGATGTAAGGTTTATTTCTGTTAATGATTATATTGATAGTGGAGAAAGATATGAAATAGATGATACTATAATGCTTCGTGGTATTGTAAACCAATCATATTTGACAGATGTTTCTAAAAAAATAAAATCAGTAATAAAAGATATGAAAGAACAGGGGAAATATGTTCAACATTATGCACCATATGGTTATAAAAAAAGTGAAAATGATAAATATAAATTAGTTATTGATGAAAAAGTTGCAGGTAATGTTAGAATAATCTTTGATATGTATTTAAAAGGATATTCACAAGGACAAATAGCAAAAGAATTAACAAAAAGAAAAATAGATACTCCAAAGAAATATAAAGGACAAAATGTTGCAATAAATGAATGGAGAAGTGATAGTATAAGCAGAATATTAAAAGACCCAACATATATAGGAGCATTGGTATTAAATAAATATGAGTCAGATTATATAACTAAAAAAGTGAAAAAGACACCTAGAGAAGAATGGATATTAAAAGAGAATACACATGATGCAATTATAGATAAAGAGACATTTGAAGAAGTCCAAAAAATGTTAGAAGATAAATTTTATAAGCCTAAAAGAAAATACGAATATTTGCTAAAAGATTTAGTTTGTTGTGGACATTGTGGTGCAAGAATGCAATATAAAAGCATAACAAGGACAAAAGTGCATAAGGAAAAAATTGAAAATCCAGAAGAATGTTGGTATTATAAATGCAGAATGATATATAAATTCCCAAGTATATGTGATAAAGGACATACGATTTCTGAAAAAAACTTAAATAAAATTGTAATTAAATCTTTAAATGAAAGGTTAGAAAATATAAAAATTGATAATGCTAAAAATAAAATAATAGATAAATATAGAAAAAGTGATGAAAGATACAAAGAATTACTAAGAAATCACAATTTAAAATTAAAAATCGAGAATGATATTAAGAAACTATATAACCAAAAGTTAGAACAAAATATTGATATAAGTGAATTTAAGGAAAAGTATCAAAAATTAAAGCAGAAGGAAAAAGAAATTTTAAAGAAAATAAAATTGCTAGAAGAAGAAAGTAAAAATAGATTATCAGATGAAAACTTAATAAAGATAATAGATGACTTTAAATCAGCAGAAAATTTTGATAATGAAATAATGAAAAAATTAATAGAAAGAATTGAAGTATATGAAGATAAAACAGTAAAAATTATCATCAATTTTTAAAAAATTTTTTTGGTTAATAAAAAAGCACCACCAGATGAAGGGGGTAGCTTACTGCATTGAACAAAAAATATTAAGTAACTATTCCTTTATAAAAAAGTTGCAAATGTAAAAGTTTGTAACTTTTTCTGATTTTGGTTGATAGAATAAAAGTAAAGTGATAAAATGTAGAAAATAAAAAAAAATTTAAGAATAAACAATAAAAGAGAAATATAAAAATTGACAAAACAAATTAAAATAAGGAGGTATTATGTATAATCGAATTTCTATTGTAGGTGGATCTGGTAGTGGAAAAAGTACATTATGTAATATTTTATCAAAAGAATTAAATATTCCAGCAATACACTTAGATGCCATTAATTATGAACCTAATTGGGTTGAAATTGATAAGAATGAAAGAGATAAAATAATATCTGATAAATCAAATGAAGATAAATGAATAATTGATGGCAATTATAATAAAACGCTTAAAGAGCGTTTTAATAAAGCTGATTTAATAATTTGGTTGGATTATTCTACTTTTATGCATTTAAAAGGTGTTTTTAAAAGATATTTTAAAATGCGTAATAGCGAAAGACCAGAAATACCTGGTTGTAAAGAAAAGTTAGATTTTAAATTTATAAAATATGTTCTTACTTATAATAAAAAGAAAAGACATATAATTAAAGAGTATTTAATGGATATACCGAAAGAAAAAGTATTAATTTTTAAAAAACAAAAAGATTTAAATAAATGGCTTAAGAAATTTACAGGTAATAACAATATTTTAGAAAATTTAAAATAAATATAAAAATAAGGAAGTAATAAAAATATGGAATTAGTAGATATTGTAGATGAAAATAATAAATTAACTGGACAAGTGGAAGATAGATGGGTAGCATATAATAAAGGATTATGGAGAAGGACAGTTTCTTGTTGGATAATTAATGAAAAAGGAGAAATACTTTTACAAAAAAGAACAGCAAATAAATTAAAAAATCCAAATAAATGGGCAAAAACTGGAGGACAAGTTGACAGTGGAGAAACAGTTGAAGAAGCTATATTTCGAGAAGTAAAAGAAGAATTAGGAATTGAAATTCCAAAAGAACAAATTAAAGTTGTGGATATTTATAAAAGTAATGATAAAAACAAACGATTTGGATATAATTTTATCTTTGTAGTTAATTGTAAAATAAAAGATTACATATTGCAAAAAGAAGAAGTAGCAGAAGTTAAGTATGTTACAATTGAAGATATGGAATTAATCAAAAAAGAGAATGATTATAATTATACTTTTTGTGATTGGGGTGATGAGGATTTTTATAGGGAAATAAATTTATTAAAAAATAAAAGAAAACAAATTTTAAGTGAATAAAAATGAAAATTGGAATAACAACAGATATTCATAGTAATATTAGTACATTGAATATAGTATTAAACAGGTTCTTTAGGATGTCCTGTAAAAAGTAACATAGCAAATGCAGGAATATTAGAAATAAATAAGAATGAGATATGTTACAAACAATTAAAAATTGAATATAATGTTAATGAAGTAATACAAGAAATAGAAAGATTAAAATTTCCGTTTTATAAAGGAATATTAAAAATATTTTATGGAAAGGAATAATTATGAAATTTATAATAATAACTGGACCACAAGCAGTAGGAAAGATGACAGTAGGACAAGAATTAGTAAAAATTACAAATTTAAAATTATTACATAATCATATGACAATAGAAGTATTAACAAAAATATTTGATTATAGCAGAGATTCATTTAGAAAATTAAATGAAGAATTTAGAATAAAAATATTTGAAGAATTTGCAAAAAGTGATGAAGAAGGAATAATATTTACAACAACCTGGGACTTTGATGATGAAGAAGAATGGGCTAGAATATATAAATATATACAAATATTTAAAGATAATAATGCACAGATTTATATTGTTGAGCTAGAGACAAACTTAGAAGAAAGATTAAAAAGAAATAAAATGGAAAATAGACTTTTAAATAAACCATCAAAGAGAAATCTAGAATGGAGCGAAAAAGATTTATTAAAATCAGTAGAAAAATATAGATTTAATTCAAAAGAAAATGAAATAAAGGAGAAAAATTATCTAAGAATTGATAATACCAATATAAGTCCAGATAATGTAGCAAAGATGATAAAAAATAAATTTAAATTTTAATTTATAATAAATTAAAATATATTGCCCTGATTACTATGATTTTGGAGGGGCAAAGAATGAAGATTATAATTGAAGAATTAGGTAGGATTCTAAAAAATGATGAAAAGAAAATAAACATTAGATAAAAATAGAAACATATAAAATAAAAAACTCTCATACAATAATAAAAAAGATGTATGGGAGTTTTTTATATGATTGTTTTAAATAGAAAGAGAATTAATGTAATATTATTAAGTGTGTTTGTATCAATATTTGCATTTATATTAGTTACAGACAGAAAAGCAAGTGTTCCAACAGTTTCACTGCCAGTGTCGGGAAAGACAATAGTAATAGATGCAGGACATGGAAAACCAGATGAGGGGGCAGAGAGTAGTAGAGGAACAACAGAAGCGGAAACTAACTTGAAAATTGCATTGAAGTTACAAAATTTACTAGAACAAAGTGGTGCAACAGTTATATTAACACGTTCAGATGAAAATGCAATATATGATTTAGATGCAAAGACTTTAAAACAGAAAAAAATATCAGATATTCACAATAGAGTAAAAATAGGAAATGAATCAAGTGCAGATATATTTGTATCAATACATCTAAATAAGATACCACAACAACAATATGATGGATGGCAAACATTTTATAATGGAAGCAATGAAGATAGTAGGAAATTGGCAGTGTCAATACAAAATAAATTAAATGATGCAATACAAAAAGAAAATAACAGAATAGCAAAAACAATAGATAATATTTACATAATTAAACATGTTGAAATACCAACAACAATAGTTGAATGTGGATTTTTATCAAACCCAGAGGAAGAAAGAAGTTTATTAGAAGATGAATATCAAAATAAATTGGCATGGGGTATATATAATGGAGTTATTAACTATTTTTATGAATAATTAAATACCTGATGCAAATAAAAAATCAGTACAAAAATATAAAAAGATGAAATATTACAAAGATTGCTGAATCCTTAGGGAAACAGCAACTTTTTTTGTAAAATTTGCTTAAATAGATTGACTTTTTGGCGTTTAGAGTGTATGATAGTATATGTAAAAATTGGGATTTTAGAGTCCTAAGGAGGAAGATTATGGGAGAAGTTATAGTTATAACATCAGGAAAAGGTGGAGTTGGAAAAACAACAACAACTGCAAACCTAGGTTCTAGTTTAGCATTAGAAGGTAAAAAAGTAGTACTAATTGACACAGACATTGGACTAAGAAACTTAGATGTAGTAATGGGCTTAGAGAATAGAATTGTATATGATATTGTAGATGTTGTAGAAGAAAAATGTAAACTTAGACAAGCATTAATAAAAGATAAAAGATTTAAAGAATTATATTTATTACCAGCTGCACAAACAAGAGATAAAAGTGCAGTAAATGAAGAACAAATGAGAGCTTTAACATGTAAATTAAAAGAAGAATTTGACTATATACTTATAGACTGTCCTGCTGGAATAGAGCAAGGATTTAAAAATGCTATCGCAGGAGCTAACCGTGCAATAGTTGTAACAACAGCAGAAATATCTTCAATAAGAGATGCTGATAGAATTATAGGTTTATTAGAAGCATCTGAAATAAAAAATCCAGAGTTAGTTATAAATAGAATAAGACCTAATATGGTACGTAAAGGCGAAATGATGGATGTAAATGACATAGTAGATTTATTATCAATAGACTTACTTGGAGTAGTGCCAGATGATGAATATATAATAACACAAACAAATAAAGGTGAACCAGTAATACAAAATAGAAAAGCACCATCAGGAAAAGCATATTTAGAAATTGCAAAAAGAGTTTTAGGTGAAGACATAGAAGTAACTATACCTGGCAGAGAAAAAGGATTTTTTGCAAAATTAAAACGCTTATTTAAAAAATAAACAAAATTTGGAGGGTAATAAATGTTCGAGAACATAATGAATTTTCTTAAAAAGATTACTAAAAAAGAAGAACAAACAGTAAAGTCAAAAGATGCTGCTAAAGAAAGATTACATCTAGTTTTGATGCAAGATAGAGCAAATGTATCAGCAGACTTTTTAGATTTAATGAAACAAGAAATAATCGAAGTAATAAAGAAATACATAGATATAGATGAAAGTGCAATGGATGTAAGGCTTACAAATAAAGAAAATAGTGATGGAACAAATGGAGCTCCAGCACTATATGCAAATATACCTATAGTTAGTATAAAAGATGAAAATAAAAATGCTATAAATGCAGAAGCAAAAGAAAAAAGAGAAGAAAAAGAAGAACATGAAAACACAACTATAGAAAAGCAAGAAGCCCAAGAAAAGGAAGTTGAAGAAACAAAAGAAGAACAAGAAGCAGAGCAAAATGTTCAAAAAGAAAATAAATAAAAAAGAGTGATTAAATGAATATAAAGAACTTTAGAAAAATTGAATGGTGGATACCAATATGTGCATTAATATTATGTGGAATAGGACTAGTAGCACTGTTTTCAGCATCATATGATTCTGGGTTAGATGAATTCAAAAAACAGGCTATGTGGATAGCTGTAAGTATAATAATAATGCTAATAGTAATGTTTGTAGATTATAAAATTATTATAAAATTATCACCTGTACTATATGGACTCGCGATAATAATGCTAGTGGCAGTGCTATTTACAAAACCAGTAAATGGAGCAAGAAGTTGGTTTGAAATTGGAAATGGAATGTTTTCGTTCCAGCCAGCTGAAGTATCGAAAATATTTTTTATATTATTTTTATCATATGTAATATCAATAATACAAAGAAAAGGTAGAAATGAAATAAATAAAATACCTAAATTAGCAATAATCCTTGCTGTAATTGCTGTACCATTAGGTTTAATTGTAATAGAGCCAGATTATGGAACAGCGGCAGCATATATAGTTGCAACCCTTTTAATGATTTTTGTTGCAGGAATTGATAAAAAATATATAATAATAGCAACAGTAGTAATAGCTGTAGGAGTTCCACTTGCATACAATTTTATATTACCAAATCATGCAAAAACAAGAATAGATACATTTTTACACCCAGAAGAAGATCCTAGAGGTTCTGGATATAATATAATACAATCAAAACTTGCTATTGGAGCAGGTCAACTTACAGGAATGGGAATATTAGAAGGAAACCAAACACAATTGGGATATTTATATCCTAAAACTACAGACTTTATATTTTCTGTAATAGGTGAAGAAATGGGCTTTATAGTGGCAGGAGGAGTTATAATATTAAATGTATTAATAATAACAAAATCTATACAAGTAGCAAAAGGAATAAAAGATGAAGCTGGAGCATATGTCGCAACTGGAATTGCAGGTGTATTTTTATTCCATACATTAGAAAATATAGGGATGACAATGGGGTTATTACCAATAACAGGTGTGCCATTATTGTTTGTAAGCTATGGCGGAAGTTCAATGATGACAAGCTTTATGTGTATAGGGATATTATTAAATATAAGTAGTCAAAGAAGAACAGGAATGTTTAATAAATAATAAAAGGAAGTAAATATATGTACTTAAAAAAACTAAAAATAGGAAATGTACAACTAGAAAATAATTTAATATTAGCACCAATGGCAGGTATAACAGACCTGCCTTTTAGGATTGTAGTAGAAAAATTTAATCCAGGTTTAGTGTGTACAGAGATGGCAAGTTCAAAAGCCATATATTATGGAGATGAAAAAACAAAAAGCTTATTAAAAACAGATGGAGAAAAACATCCAATAAGTATGCAAATATTTGGGAGTGACCCAGAAGCCATGGCATATTCAGCGAAACAAATAAGCAAAATTGCAGACATAATTGATATAAATATGGGATGCCCAGCACCAAAGGTCGTGAAAAATGGAGATGGAAGTAAACTATTACTTGACCTTGCAAAAGCAGAAGAAATAATAAAGGCAGTTGTTGCTAATTCAGAAGTACCAGTAACATTAAAATTTAGAAAAGGTTGGGACAATCAACACATTGTGGCATGTGATATTGCTAAAATTGCTGAAGATAATGGAATATCAGCAATAACAATACATGGGAGAACACGTGACGAATTTTATACTGGAAAAGCAGATTTAGATATAATAAAAAAAGTAAAAGAAACGGTAAAAATTCCTGTAATAGGTAATGGAGATATAATAGATGAAGAATCTGCAAAAAGAATGTTTGAATATACGGGAGTAGATGGCATAATGATAGGCAGAGGAGCCATAGGAAATCCATGGATATTTGAACAAATACAATATTATTTAAAAACAGGAAATAAACTTGAAAGACCATCAAATGAAGAAAAATACAATGTTTTGAAACAACATATAGAATTATGTATAAAAGAAAAAGGAGAAAAAGTTGCTATAAATGAGATGAGAAAACATATTGCATATTATACAAAAAACTTAAAAGATGCAAGTTCTTTTAGAGTAAAAGTAAATCAGATTGATAATAAAAAAGAGCTAATAGAAACTCTAGAAAAATTTTTCTTGCAAGATAATGCATAACATCATATAAAAATTGAATTTGAAAAAGACTCAATGTGGTAATAAGAACCAATAAATCATAATATAATTTACAAAAAGAATAGGAGGCCTGAATGAAAAAGAAATATTGGTTATTATTACTAATTTTAATTATAATTGGTATAGTTGTTTTTATTTTTTACAAAAATGGTTTTAAAAATCTGAAAATTGGAAATAATAAAACTAGTCAAGAAATCGTAGATTACATTTTAAATATTAGTTCATATGAAGTACAGGTAACTGTAAATATTACAAGTAATAAAAATAGTAACAAATATATATTAAATCAAACATATCAAAGTCCAAATAAAAGCATACAAGAAGTATTAGAACCAAGTAATATAAAAGGTGTTAAAATAGAAAATGATGGAGAAAAAACTAAAATAGAAAATACCAATTTAAATTTAAATACTATATTAGAAAATTATAATTATTTAGGAGACAATTGTTTAGACTTATATAGTTTTATTGAAGATTATAAACAAGATGAAAAATCATCATTTGAAGAAAATGAATCTGAAATAATAATGAGAGCAAGAAATCATTTAGAAAATATTTATATGCAAGATAAAATTTTATATATAGATAAACAATCTCAAAAGCCAACAAAATTGGAAATAAAGGACAACAAACAAAAAACGACAATTTACATATTATATAATGAGGTAAAGTTAGATAATGAAAATTAATGTAACTTACTTTATCAATATATAATTGTAAAGACTAACTTTACTTCATGACTAAGTTTAAAATACGAATTAATAGACTTAAAATATACTAATTTAGGAGTGAAGAAAATGGTAGTTAAAAGAGGAGATATGTTTTATGCAGATTTAAGTCCAGTTGTTGGTTCAGAACAAGGGGGAATAAGACCAGTTTTAATAATACAAAATGATTTAGGAAATAGATATAGTCCAACTGTAATAGCAGCAGCCATAACTTCACAGACCAATAAAACAAAATTACCAACACATATAGAATTAGGTGAAAATACAAGTGGACTTAAAAGTAATTCTGTAGTATTAGCAGAACAGATAAGAACAATAGACAAAAGTAGATTAAAAGAGAAAATAGGGCATATAGATGACAATCAAATAATTAATCAATTAAATAATGCACTTGGTGTAAGCTTTGGGCTAGATTAGAAATAAAAGAAAGTTCATATGAAGGAACTTTCTTTTCAAATTGCAAAATAACTACATTCAAGACATGTCTGAACTTTAGCTATTTTTAATTTTTTCTTTACAATTGACATAAAATATGGTATAATTTACCTGTAAGTAAAGGCTTTAGTGGAGTTTTTCCGACACAATTGTGGAGGTGAAAAGATGGAAAAACTAAAAAAGATTAAAAAATTCGTAAAGGAGGTTGTACATCTCGTAACAGGATTTTGCAAACCATTGAAAATTGCAGATGAGATCCTTGACATTCCTAAAAGTGTTAAGCGGATAGGATTCAGGACTGGTATCATCACCCTAGTGGCTACAGGAGTTGGGCTTGTATCATCGTTTATGTTACAAGCAACTAACATGGCGGTAGAAACAAAGTACATTCTTTTAGGAATAGTACTTTATATGTTCTATAAGGCTCAACAAATTATAACAGCCACACTAAATATGGTGTGTGAGCCAAGAAAGGAGGAACTTGAGCTTTGTGTTGAGCAAGAAATTACTCTTTTAGGGAGTAAGATTATGTCCAAAACCTCAAACAAAATATTGAGGTATGAACCCAAAAAAAGAGTGTACGAAATCATGACGAACGAAAAGGTAGTCAACACTCTTAAAAGTTACATGCTAAATGCATGGAATGAAAAAATCAAGCACTTATTCGAGATAGTAAGAGTGATTGGTGTGGTACTAATGTTGGTCGTAGCAATTGTTATGAACAACAAAGTGCCTAATGGGTATTTCACCTTAATGCTGATAATTTTTTCAGTATTAACGTTTTGTGTTACTGCGTACATTAACAGTAAGCAGAGCGAATATTGGTGTAATGAGAAAGAAGCAACTGAGAGAAGCGATGTTTTTCTCCATGACCTTATACGGGTTAATCCAATTGTTTCGCACGACGTAGATATGCGAATCAAAAAAATAAGAGAGGCATTATATAATGTCAGAAAGAGTAAGACCAAGTTAAACCAAAAAGTTAACTCTGTATGGGTTGCTTTGATGGGTATAGAGCTCGTTGCTAGATATGGAATTATAATCACATACCTGGCGACAATAAAATGGTCAACACTTACTTTAGCTGGAATTGCAGAAATAACTGCAATTTTGGCCGTGGTAGAAACGGCATTACTTCAAATAAGGAGTATTGCCCACATCCTTGCTAATCGTCAAGAAGCAATTCAGCGATTAGCTAAAATCAAAGACGATATTTCTTTGATTTTAAAGGTCTATCACAGGGAAACTAAAAATGCTTCAACTAAAAAAGTGGAGCAAATATTAGTTAATCCATTTTCGATTTCCTATATTGAGGAGTCAGAGAATGACAGACCATTTGAGCTGAAACTTGAAAACCAACTCACCATAAATAAAGGAGAAGTGGTACTTCTTTACGGTGCTTCTGGTTCTGGGAAATCAACATTCATGAAAATGTTGACTGGAAAAGTTCAACTCAAAGACAGTGAGGAAATTCCTACAACATCAAGATATCTTCTTTATGATGAAACGATGGGCTTTGGCAGTATGTCAATGTTTGATGAACTCTTCTGCTGCCAGGAAAAGCCAGACCTTTCAAGAATGCAAGGGATTTTAAAAAATCTCAATTTGTGGGATGAAATAAAATCCAATTGCGTGGATGTATGGACATGGCTTGGAGAGAAACGGTACAACAAGTCACTGTCCAATGGTCAAAAACAAAGAATTGTTCTGGCTAAAATGTTGTATTGGATGGATGACAATATCGACGTCTTGGCATTGGATGAATGCACATCTGGACTTGACGACAAGTCAGATGTAGGAATCGCTAATGCTGAAAAAGTTTTGGAGTATATTGTAAGATATGCTAACCAAGACAAGAAACGAATTGTCATAATCTCAACTCATCAGAATATAGATGGGTTCAAGGAAAATATAGCAAATGAAGCTAGAATACGTAGCTTAAAGTTTGTTAAGGAAGGAGAATGCAACATCATAAGAGAAATTTAATATTTTTTAGGTAAGAAGGTGCTTTTGCACCTTCTTAATTATTATGCTAAGTGTTCTCAAAAATAATACAAAAGCATAAAATTACATGAGGTGAGTTTTGTGCAAATATCGTTAACAAACAAAAAAAAGATGAAAAATGCACTGTTTATAGTAATAATAATATTTATATTACTAACAATCAGGTTAGGATATATACAATTAGTATGGGGAGCAGAATTAAGTTGTAAAGCAGGAGAACAGCAATCTCAAAGCAGAAATGTAACAGCCAAAAGAGGAACAATATATGATAGTACAGGTAAACATGTATTAGCAACGAGTTCTAGTGTTGAAGCAGTAACAGTTAATCCAACAAATATTGCGGCAGAAAACAAAGAAAAAGTTGCCAATAAACTGAGCGAAATATTTGAACTTGACTATGAAAAAGTATACAAAAAAGTAAGTAAAAGAAGCTCAATAGAAACTATAGCAAAAAGAGTGGAAAAAGAGAAAACAGATGAATTAAGGGAGTGGATGGAAGAAACAGGGATAACATCAGGAATAAATATTGATGAAGATTCAAAAAGATATTATCCATATGGAGATTTGGCAGCACAAGTAATAGGATTTTGCGGAAGTGATAATCAAGGACTAGATGGAGTTGAAGCAAAATATGATGATGAGCTAAAAGGCAAAAACGGAAAGATTGAAAGACAAACAAATGCAGCAGGAGAAAGTCTTGGCGGAGAAGACTATGTACCAGCAACAGACGGTAATAATCTGATTTTAACAATAGATATGACAATACAATCAATAGTAGAAAAATACTTGGAAGAAGCTTGTATAGATAATATTTGCACAGATGGTGGAAGCATAATTGCAATGAATCCTCAAAATGGAGATATACTTGCAATGGCAACATATCCAAGTTATAATTTAAATACACCATATGAACCAAACACTGATGATGTGAAAAGTGCATGGGAAGGCATGGATCAAGAATCTAGAACAGCAACATTACAAGGAATGTGGAGAAATAAAGCGATATCAGATACATATGAACCAGGTTCAGTATTTAAAACAGTCACAGCATCTGCAGCACTAGAAGAAGGATATGTAACAGATATTGACCAAAGTGGGCAATTTTGTTGCACAGGAGGAATAGAAGTTGCAGGAACAAGAATAAAATGCTGGAGATATTATAGACCACATGGTTCTGAAAGCCTAAGACAAGGATTAATGAATTCTTGCAATCCTGTATTTATTGGATTAGGGCAAAAAATAGGTGTAACAAAATATTATGAATATTTAAGAAAATTTGGATTATTTTCTAAAACAGGGATACAACTTCCTGGTGAAGCGAATAGTATATTTGTAAAAGAAGAAAAAGCAGGACCAGTAGAATTAGCAACAATAAGTTTTGGGCAAAGATTTGAAATCACTCCATTACAAATGGTTACAGCAGTATCATCTATCGCCAATAAAGGAACATATATAAAACCTAGAATTGTAAGAAGCATACAAAATAGTACAACAGGAGAAATAACAGATATGCCAATAGAAACAGGTGAACAAATAATATCAAAAGAAAATGCTGAAAAGGTATTAAGCATGATGAATAGTGTTGTATCAGAAGGAACTGGGAAAAATGCTAGAGTAGAAGGATATGAGGTAGGTGGAAAAACAGGGACATCAGAAGATGGAGTTAACACAGGTAAATATGTTACATCATTTTGTGGTGTCGCAGAAACAGATAATCCTGAAATTGTACTACTAATCACTCTATATAATCCTACCGGAGAAGGAGGGCATCAAGGAGGAGGTGTTGCAGCACCAGTTGGAGGACAGATTTTAAGTGAAGTTTTGCCATATATGGAAGAAATGAAAAAAGCAAACTAAAAACTTTACTATAGAAATAATTTGTGATAAAATATAAAAATAATTTAGTAATAAAATTTATTAAATGAAAAAATGAGACTGTAAAAAACAGCAGAGAGGTGATTTTATGATAAAGTTAGGAATTATACATGGTGGTGTTTCAACAGAACATGAAGTATCTGAAATGTCATCAAAATCTATAATGGAAAATTTAAATAAGGAAAAATATGATATATATGATATATATATCAATAAATATGGAAAATGGTTTGAACGAAAAGATGGAAAAGAAGAAGAAATATATAATCTTATATGGTATTTAAAAGAATTAGATGTAGTATTCCCAGTTTTACATGGACTATGGGGAGAAGATGGAACAATCCAAGGAATGCTAGAAATGCTACAAGTTCCATATGTTGGCTGTGGTGTATTAGCATCAAGTGTTGGAATGGATAAAGTTTATGCAAAAATAATATTTGATAAAGCAGGAATAAATCAGACCCCGTATGTATATGTATACAAGAAAAAAGATGGATACATAATAATAAATGAAAATTTTGATGAAGAAGAATTTAAATTAGAAAAGATAACATCAAAATTAAAATTTCCAATGTTTGTTAAACCATCAAACTCAGGTTCATCAGTTGGAGTAAAGAAAGTAGAAAGTGCAGATGAATTAAAAGAAGCAATAGAATATGCTGGAAGATATGACTGTAAAATACTTGTAGAGCAAGGTGTAATAGGCAGAGAATTTGAATGTGCTATACTTGGAGAAGAAGAGGTCATTGCATCAACAATAGGTGAAATAGCATCTGCAGAAGAGTACTATAGTTTTGATGCTAAATATAATATACCAGAATCAAAAACTATAATCCCTGCTAAAATAGATGAAAACATAATAAATGAAGTAAGAAGAATTGCAATAAAAGCATTTAAAGCAATAGATGGAAAAGGACTATCAAGAGTAGATTTCTTTGTAGAAAATGACACTAATAAAATATTTATAAATGAAATAAATACAATGCCAGGATTTACAAAAATAAGTATGTATCCAAAATTATTTGAAGCAGTAGGTGTTTCATATTCTGAATTATTAGATAGATTAATAGAAATACCTTTAAATAACAAGTAATAAAAAATATAATGCCGGAAATTTTACATATGTAAGGTTTTCGGCAATTTAACATATAAACAAAACATTGAAAAAAAATACTAAATATGATAATATAAGACAAGAAAAAAGAGCAAGAAGGTGAAAAAATTGGCTGAGAATCAGAAAAGCAAAACTAGAAAAATAGAAGAAATATTTAGTGATTATAAAACAACAAGTAATATAGCAGATGCACAAATAACTAAAATGAATTTAAACAAAAAGCTTAATACGCTTGAAATAGGATTATATTCAGATGAATATATAGAAATAAAAGAAATATGGTATTTTGAAAAGTTCTTAAGAGAGAGATTTAGATTTGGACAAGTTCATATATTGATAAACTATAAAGATGGAACATATATAAAAAGAGTTGATGATGAATGGAAAAACATAATATGTTTTATGGCACACAAATATCCATTGATGAAGCCACTATTGCTACTAAAAAGCACAATAGAAATGGATGAGAAAAATCTTAATATATATATGCAAATAAAAGGTGCAGAATTTTTAAAAGCAAGAAAATTAGACAGAGAACTAGAAAATGTAATATCAAACCTATTTGGGAAAAGGTATAATATAAATATTGAAGAAAGATTAGCTGAAAAAGAAATTCAGGAATATAGAGAAAAGAAAAAAGAGATAGAGCAACAAGCTGTAAGTAAAGCAATGCATGAAATTCAAATGAGAGCATCACAAAAAGATGAACAACCACATGAAAATAATATTCCTGTACATAATTATTCAGAAGCAGATATGCCACCAATTCCTGAGGGAGTATATAATGATGCAGATTATGCAATGCCAGTAGATGAAGGGTTAGGATATGCTCCTCCTACTGATGAATTACCACAAGCAGAAGACATAATTTTTGGAAAAGCCTCAAAGGCGAAAGAAAAGAAATTGAAGATAAAAGAAATAGATGCAAACTCAGGAAGAATTACATTAGAAGGAAGAGTAGTAAGTAGTGAGTGCAGGGAAACAAAAACAGGAAAAGGCATGTTAATTTTTGAATTATATGATGGAACAGGAATAATTACATGTAAATCTTTTGCGGAAAATGCAACAATAGGAAATCAGATATTAGAAAGAATAAAGACAGCAAAAGCAGTGAAAGCTACAGGAAAAGCTGGCTTAGACGCATATGCAGGTGATATAACAGTAATGGCAAATATTATAGCAGAAGTAAGTGATGAAGGGTTACCACCATTACCAGAAGAAGATGAAGATACACCATTAATATTTGGCGCATCACCTGTAATAAAAGAACCATTAATAAAAATAGCTGATTTAGGTATAGAATCAGGAAATGTATGTATTGATGGAGAAATACAAACATTGGAAGACAAAGAAACAAAGACAGGAAAAGTAATATTAAGTATAGATATATATGATGGTACAAGTACAATGACTTGTAAAGCATTTTTACCAGGAAATAACGCAAAAAAAATAATTAAAAGATTAAAGAACACGCCAGCAATTAAATTAGCAGGAAAAGCACAAATGGATACTTTTTCAAATGAACTAACAATAATGGCAAATACAATAATTGCCTCAGATGGATTAAAAAGAGAAATAAGAGAAGATAAAGCAGAGGTCAAAAGAGTAGAATTACATATGCATACAAAAATGAGTCAAATGGATGCAATGACATCTGCTACAGATTTAATAAAAAGAGCAATGAAATGGGGAATGAAATCAATTGCAATAACAGATCATGGAGTTGTACAAGCATTCCCAGAAGCACATAAATTACTAGGAAGAGATAATCCAGATATGAAAGTAATATATGGAGTTGAAGCATATCTTGTGCCAGAAAAAGAAAATTCAGTTACAAATGCAAAAGGACAAGATTTAGATACAACATATTGTGTGCTTGACCTTGAAACAACTGGCTTTTCAGCTGTTACAGAAAAGATAACAGAAGTTGGTATAATGAAAGTAAAAAATGGAGAAGTAATAGATGAATTTTCATGTTTTGTGAATCCAGAAAAACCAATACCACAAAGAGTTGTAGAAGTAACAAATATTACTGATGATATGGTAAAGGATGCAGAAACAATAGACAAAGTATTTCCAAAGATATTAGAATTTCTTGGCGACTCAGTAGTAGTTGCACATAATGCAAAATTTGATGTTGGATTTTTAAAGCAAAATGCAAAAGTGCTTGGATATAATTTTGATTATACAGTATTAGATACTTTGGCACTTGCAAAAGATGTATTTCCAGAAATGAAGAAATATAAATTAGGTAAAATTGCAGATGCACTTGGAATTAAAGTTGAAGTTGCACATAGAGCATTAGATGATGTAGATACAACAGTAAAAGTATTTAATGTTATGTTAGAAAAACTAAGAAAAAGAGGAGTAACAAAACTTGAAGAAATTGATACAATAGGCAGAGATGAAGCAAGCAGAAAAGAAGAATTTAAAAAAGCAAGAACATATCATGCAATAATTTTAGCAAAAAATTATATTGGGTTAAGGAACTTATATAAATTAGTATCATTGTCACATTTACATTACTTTTATAAAAAACCAAGAATACTAAAAAGTCTATACAAAAAGTATTCAGAAGGGCTTATATTAGGAAGTGCTTGTGAAGCAGGTGAATTATACCAAGCAATAGAAAAAGGAGCATCTGATGAAGAAATAGAAAATATTGCAAGAGATTACGACTATTTAGAAATTCAACCAATAGGAAATAATGAGTTTTTGGTAAGAGATGAAATAGTACCAGACAGAGAATATTTGAGAGATATAAACAGAAAAATAGTTGAACTTGGAGAAAAACTAAACAAGCCAGTTGTTGCAACATGTGATGTACACTTTTTAGACCCACAAGATGAAATATATAGAAGAATTTTAGAAGCGGGACAAGGATACAAAGATGCAGACAATCAGGCACCATTATATCTTAGAACAACAGAAGAAATGCTTGAAGAGTTTAGTTATCTTGGAGAAGAAAAGGCATATGAGGTCGTAGTTACAAACACAAATAAAATATCAGATATGTGTGATAGAATAAGCCCAATATCTCCTGAAAAATGTCCTCCACATATACCAGGATGTGAAGAAACAATAAAGAAAATTGCATATTCAAAAGCATATGAATTATATGGAGACCCATTACCAGAAATAGTACAAACAAGACTTGATAAAGAACTAGATTCTATCATAAGAAATGGATTCTCGGTTATGTACATAATAGCACAAAAATTGGTATGGAAATCTAATGAAGATGGATATATTGTAGGTTCAAGAGGTTCAGTAGGTTCATCATTTGTCGCAAACATGACAGGAATAACAGAAGTAAACTCATTACCAGCACATTATAGATGTCCTAACTGTAAATATTCAGACTTCACAGATTATGGATATCAAAACGGATTTGACTTACCAGATAAGCAATGTCCTAAATGTGGTCATGCTCTAGCAAAAGATGGAATGGATATACCATTTGAAAC